>CAYWXW010000006.1:13291-46350 GCA_964462265.1 uncultured Porticoccaceae bacterium
GACTACGAAGTTATCTGCCGATAATGTGCTAAGTTCGTCGGGCCTCACGCCTGATAACAACAGGGCGATGAGTTGTTGTGTGGGCAGGTCGGCTGCTGTGAGCAGATTCTTTAGTGTTGTTTCGTCGAGTTCTCGCAAGGCCGTACCGGCGCTAGTATTGTCGGCAAGGTATCCCTGTGCTGTGATCGTTTCATCAGGCAGCTGTCCCACTGAGTCGGGTTGAGCGATTGCGCTGCCTGTCGTTGTCCTTAGCCTAGGGTCGAGAACAGTGACGTAGTTGGGTGCGGGGTGGTAACTTTCAGCTTGCGATTGAGAGCGGCGCAGAAACTCGTACAGCCAAATGGCGAGCAAGCCGAGTAGCAGGGAGCCTCCGACGATGTAAGCGGCATCTCGCCAGTAGTAGGGGCGAATGGGTTTGCTGGAAAGGTAGGCCGGCTCAATCACATCAATTTGTGGATATTTCTGTTGTTGTTCAACCTGGAGATCGGTGATGCGCTGCTGTATGACGCGCTTGTGTTCCTCTAGCTGTATTAATTCTTCTTTCTTGGCTTCGTGTAGAGAAAAACTGTTACTGAAAGCCAGCACCGTTTGCTTGTAATCGTCAAGCTGGCGCTGCAGGGCGATTTCTGCATTTTTGGCGGCCTGGTAGTTACGCGATGCGTTAGTAAGTACGAGAGATTTCCCCGCCGCTACTTTCTCAGCAATTTGTTTTTCTACGGCGTCTAATTGCTCGGGGATGGCTTTCAACTCCGGGCGCAAAGCCATGTAGTCACGGGTGTACTTGTTGTCGAGTTCGCTGAGCTTATCGCGTAATTTTCTTTGGCGCAGTTGTAAGTCTGAGAAGGCTCGCTCATCGCTGGGGGCTATCAAGATTTTGCCCTGAGCTGCAGCGGCCCGTATGGCATCAAGTTCGGCTTTGCTGGTAACGCGCTTTTCGAGTGCTGTATTCAGTGCTTCTGTCAGCCCGTTGAGTTTGGCGAAGACTTCATTTTCATCTCTGCCCAGAGACAAAATGTTGTTGTTGGCGCGAAAGTCCTCAAGCTCTTTGCGCTTGATAGCGACCTGTTTTTCTATACTGAGCTGCTGTTCTAACAGAGCACCACTGGTTTCGGCCACAGCGGCAGCGATAGCGTCACTACGAGACTGGGCATAGGTAGCAATGAGAGTGTTGAGCAGGATGGGGAGTATTTCAGCGTTGCCACCTTCGGCGCTGACCTCGACCAGGTTGGTTGCTTCGAGGGGCATAACGCTGAGCATGCTTTGGAACTGAGCACTCTCTGGCAACTGGTCTGGAGAATAGCCTTCGAGCTGGAGCTGCTTCAATGTAGCGTCAATCGTTGCTTTGGCGCTTAGCAGGTTCTTCTGTATTAGTGCGTGTTGCAGACTTGGCTCGATTATTTCCGCGCCAATTCGGTCGGGGGTCACCGTAAGTAAAACGGTGGAACTGCTGAAAACGGCGGGCCGACTAAAGTCGAAAATCAGCCCCAAAGTGGCGCACAGTAGTGAGGTGGTAAAAAAAATTCGAAAACGTTGGGAGTGGTACCAGGGGGCTCTTTTTTTAAATGAGTGAGGGTAAGCCGTGGTGCTAAACCCCGAGTTTTGATGACCGTCGGGATAAGTCCCTATTGGTTCCACAAGCGGCAACTTGTTACTAGCCATTACTCCTCCCTGATACTCTGCTTACCCTGTGTTTTGTATGTTACAGCGCTTATTCCAATAAAGCCCGCAATTCGGTTTTAAGGATTTTGCCGTAGTTATTTTTCGGCAGCTGTTCGATAAAATGGTAGTGCTTGGGGCGCTTAAAGCGCGCCATATTGTCGATGCAGAAAGCGTCGAGTTGTGCTTTGTCGAGTGTTGCCGTTTCACGCTGCACCACAAAGGCGACGACTTCCTCACCCCACTCGGGGTCGGCTTTACCAATCACGGAGACTTCAATAATGTCCGGATGCTCGAGGAGTATCTCCTCGACTTCGCGGGGGTAAATATTGGTGCCGCCGCTAATAATTAAATCTTTCGAGCGGTCTTTTAATGTTAAATAACCCTGAGCGTTGAGCATGCCCATATCGCCGGTGTAGAGCCAGCCGTCGACGATGGTTTTTGCCGTTGCCTCGGGGTTTTGCCAGTAGCCGCGCATCACCGTATCGCCGCTGACCAGTATCTCGCCGACTTCGCCGTCGGGCAGCGCCACACCCTTTGCGTCGGCAATGCGAATTTCAACCGGTACCTGCGCGCAGCCCACCGAGGCGAGGAGATCGTCGATGGGCAGGTCATCGCGCCCGAGGTGGTCGGCGCGGTTGAGGCAGCTGATGGTCATCGGCGTCTCGCCCTGGCCGTAGATTTGCGCAAATTTATTGCCAAAGCGCGCCATTGCCACCTTTATATCGGCGACATACATCGGCCCGCCGCCATAAATCATCACTTTTAAATTGTCGGTGTTTTCATCTTTTTCCGCAGGCGTTTCGACCATGCGCTTAATCATGGTTGGTGCGGCAAACATCGACACCTGCGGGTAGTGCTTAATGAGTTGGAGAATTTCATGGGGCTCAAAGCTGCCGCTTTGGGAGACCACCTGGTGGGCGCCAGCGGCAATGTTGGGGAAGGCGTAGAGGCCGGAGCCGTGGGACATGGGAGCGGCGTGTAGCAGAGTGGCACCGGGCTCAATGGTGTCGACACTGGCGAAGTAGCTTTGTGTCATCGCCATTAAATTGCGATGGCTGAGCATCGCACCCTTGGGCTGGCCGGTGGTGCCGCTGGTGTAAAATAACCAGGCGATGGCGTCGGGCTCGCATTGCTGTAAGGCTAAAGGGGCTGAGTTATAGATTTGTTGAAAAGCCGCCGAGTTAACGCTGATGAATGACTTGAGGGTGTCGATAGTGTTGGCCAGCTCACCGAGAGTCTCGCTGAAATCATCGCTAATAAAGGCATGGCTGGCGGCGCTGTTTTCCAGAATATAGGCGAACTCTCGGCGGTGGAGTTTGGCGTTGACTGGCACAGCGGTCAGACCGGCGTGCAAGACACCAAACAGCACCTCTATGTATTGAGGCGAGTTTTTCATCACCAGTGCGATGCGCTCACCGGGTTGGCAATGCAGCTCATTTTTTAAATAACTGGCAATGGCCCTGACTCGTTGAGCCAATGTGGCGTAGTCGCAGTGTGGCTCAAGCCCGCTGGAGAGGGCTCTGTGTTCGGGGAAGCGGCGGGCAGACTTTTCAAGCAGTGAGGCAATATTCATGGGTTAAATTCGCAGGGTCAATAGCACTAGGCGATGTGATTTCGTCAACAACAGTTCGTTTGTCAGACCGGTTCTATTTTTCTACTCGGGTATCAATAAACGAATAGCCCTCGATAAGCTCAGAGGTTTTTTCATCAGTGGTTATTTCAGTAAATTTTATTTTGTCATTGCCAATAAATTCAAAGGCATACTTATCGGCTTTGTCGTGCTTGCCGTTTTGTTTTTCGTAAAAATAGTCGCCCTTTAGCCACCAGGTGCCCTCATTGATTTGTGTGTTTTTGAGTACGCTGTATTCGTAGGACTTATAAATTAACTTAAAGGTACCATCGACTTTTCGGGTCTGTATCCAGCTGTCTTTGCGGTTTTTATCTTTATGTACATACTCGCCCGACCACTCGCCAACAAATTTATCCAGATTAGTTGACGTGCTCTCAGCACAAGAGATTACGCCAAAACAGCTCAGTAATATTGTTAGAAATAGAGTTTTTGTTCTCATCGTAGGCTCCTGTTGATAAGTGGTTGGGTTAATTCGCTTATTTGTGATGCTGCTTATTGAGCGTCAAAAGACTGCCCGCTAATGCCTTTACTATCTGGCCCCAGTAGATAGAGGTAGGCGGGCATGATCTGTTCGGGGGTGAGCAGGGTGCCGGGGTCTTCAGCCGGGTAGGCGACGGCACGCATAGGCGTGCGGGTGGCGCCGGGATTGAGGCAGTTGACGCGAACATTGCTGACTTCGTCAAGCTCACCGGCAAGGACCTGGGCGAGTCCCTCGGTGGCAAATTTCGACACGGCATAAGCGCCCCAAAAAGGGCGGCCTTGGCGCCCGACACCGGATGAGGTGAAGACGATGGACGCATCATCGGCGGTTTTCATCATCGGTAGCAGAGCTTTGGTGAGCAGAAACTGGGCGTTGAGATTGACCTGCATCACCTGCTGCCAAATTTGCGCCTGATAATTGGCGATGGTGGTGCGCTGGCCCAGTAGCCCGGCGTTGTGCAATAGACCGTGTAAACCACCAAATTCTTGCTCGATTGTGCTGGCCAGAGTTTGATAATCCTGCTCGGTGGCGCCCTCAAGGCATAGGGGATAAATAGCTGGAGTCGGTGAGGCGGCGCTTTCTATTTCATCATAAACCGCCTCGAGTTTTTCGACCGTGCGCCCGAGTAGAATGACCGTGGCGCCGTGGGCCGCGAAACTGATTGCGGCCGCACGGCCAATGCCACTGCCGGCACCGGTGACGAGAATGACTCGACCGTGCAGGCATTTTTCTGGTGGCTTATAGGTTTTAGGCTCTTGATTACTCATGGCGTTGGTCTTTCATTAGGTTGGCTTATTTTTGAGTTGGCGTAGGTTTTGGTCAATATCAGGCGATGATTAAGTCGAAGATTTGTCGGGAATCGTCGACCAGATAGTCGGCTCCCCAGTCTTGCGGGCGTTCATTCTCGTCAATATAGCCAAAGGCAGCGGTGATGGTCGCAGTGCCTGCGTTGCGGCCGGACTCGATGTCGCGCAGGTGGTCGCCGATAAATACCGTGTCTTGGGGCGCGACGCCGAGTTGCTCGCAGGCCAGTAACACGGGCTCGGCGTGGGGCTTGTTGTGAGTAACGTCGTCGGGGCACACCACAGACTGTGGCGCTGGTTGCAGGGCGAGGCCTTCAAGTATTGCGCAGGTAAAGCGCCGTGGTTTATTGGTGACGATGCCCCAGGGAATGTCGCGCTGGCCGAGGGCTTCGAGCAGCTTTGCCAGGCCGGGAAAGAGGCAGGTTTTCTGTGCCAGATGTGCAAAGTAAATATCGAGAAACTCTTCTCGCAGTGTTTCGAAGTGGACGTCGTCCTCATTGCAATTAAAGGCATAGCTGAGCAGCCCGGCGGAGCCGTGGGTGATGATGGCGCGAATATCGTCTTCGGTTAATGTCGGCCGCCGGTGTCGCTTTAAAATCAGGTTTATCGAGGTGGTAAAGTCGGGCGCGGTGTCGAGCAGAGTACCGTCGAGGTCAAACAATACGGCCTGATAGTTTGCGGGTGACATGCACGACTTTCCTTTGGTAGCTGAGTTAGAGATTGACAGGCAGGGCGCTTAAGTTGAAGGCTGCCTAAGCCGGTTTGCGGGCGTGCATCAGGTAGTTGATGCTGACATCGCGCTCGTTGAGGCTGTATTTTTTGCTCAGTGGGTTGTAAACCATGCCTGTCATTTCGGTGACTTCAAGCCCGGCCTCCCGTGCCCAGCGGGTGAGTTCAGAGGGGCGAATAAAACTGCCGTAAGTGTGGGTGCCTCGGGGGAGTATATTGAGCACATATTCGGCACCGACAATGGCAAACAAAAAAGCCTTGGGATTGCGGTTGATGGTGGAAAAATACACATCGCCACCGGGCTTAACCAGTCGCGCACAGGCCTTGATGATGGATGAGGGGTCGGGCACGTGTTCGAGCAT
The DNA here is from genome assembly GCA_964462265.1 of uncultured Porticoccaceae bacterium. GTDB lineage: Bacteria > Pseudomonadota > Gammaproteobacteria > Pseudomonadales > Porticoccaceae > Reddybacter. The sequence continues at coordinate 18,956 of CAYWXW010000006.1, forward strand.
TTCCATGCAGGTGACCACGTCGTAGCTTTCTGGAGTTTGCTCGGCCAATTCCTCGGCGGTGATTTTTTGGTAGTCAACCTCGACACCCGATTCAAGGCTGTGCAGGCAAGCGATTTGCAGCGGGGTTTCACCCATGTCGATGCCTTTTACCTGGGCGCCGCGCTGGGCCATGGCTTCACAGAGTATGCCGCCACCGCAGCCGATATCGAGCAGGGACTTTTCCGCTACCGGCGACAGTTGGTCTATCCAGTTGGCGCGTAGGGGGTTGATGTCGTGCAGGGCTTTGAACTCACTGTTTCTGTCCCACCAGCGACTGGCGAGGGCTTCAAATTTGGCAATTTCCGCCGCATCGACATTTTGTGTGTTGGCTGATTCGTTGCTGCTCACGTGTTGCTCTCCAGAAATCTCTTTGCGTACTACGCTGTCCGTTAGTGCCCAAGGCTGTCAGTTAGCGTTCGGCCTGTATTTTTGTTTGCCAGCTTTGGGCTTTATTGATGAGTTCACTCTGATCAATATTCACTAATTGGCCATCTTCAACCAGTAACTTACCGTCGACCCAGGTGTGACTGATGTGGCGGGCACTGTCGGTATAAATTAATTGTGAAAAAGCATTGTACAGGGGCTGGCTGGCGATATTGCTAAGGTTAATGGCGACCAGATCGGCGGCTTTGCCGACTTCGATACTGCCGGTTTCACTGTCAATGCCGAGCGCTCGTGCACTATTAATAGTGGCCATCTCCAGTGCCTCGTGGGCGGGCAGTAGTTCAGGGTTGCCCGACAAACCTTTGGCGATGAGTGCCGCGGTACGGGCTTCGCCGAGCAGGTTGAGGTCGTTATTACTGGCGGCACTATCGGTGCCCAGCGCGATATTAATACCGGCTTTTTGCAGGGCTTCTATGGGGCAAAAACCGTTGCCGAGCTTGAGATTGGATTGCGGGCAGTGAATAACATGGCTGCCACTTTTAGCCAGCAGGGCGATATCACTGTCGATCAGCTGGGTCATGTGCACACACTGGGTGAGGGGTGACAGCAGGCCGAGCTTGTTGAGGCGTTCGATGGGGCGCAAGCCATGATCGGCAATGCTTTGTGCAACTTCATCGGCGCTCTCGTGCAGGTGAATTTGAATCGGCGCATCGAGCTCGCCGGCCAGTGTCACTATTTTTTCCAGCGCGGGGTCGTTGACGGTGTAGGGCGCATGGGGGCCAAAGGCAATAGAAATGCGCTTGTCGTCGCGGAATTCATCGCGCAGGGCCAGACCCTTGTGAATGTACTCGTCGGCATTGCGTGCCCAGGCGCTGGGGAATTCGAGCACCGGGAAGGCCAGCTGACACTTAATGCCATTGCTGCGTGCAGCGCGCGCGGTTTGGTCGGGGAAGAAGTACATATCGCTAAAGCAGGTGGTGCCGGCGAGTAGCATTTCCCCAATCGCGAGTTCGGCGCCATCGTAGACGAATTCTTCGCTCATCCAGCGGCTTTCTGCAGGCCAGATTGATTCGTTGAGCCAGTTATGCAGGCTTTGGTCGTCGGCGTAGCCACGCAGTAATGACATGCCCGCGTGGCCGTGGGCGTTGATCAAGCCGGGGATTAACAGCGAATCGGGCAAATCGTATTGCTGTGTTGCGCTAAAGCGTTGTTGCGCCTCGCCACTGGGTAGCAGGGCGATAATCCTGCCCTCGTGGATGGCTATGCTGCAGTCGCGCAGCACGGTGTTACGCGGTACCACTGGAATCAGCCAGCCCGCGTTGATCAGAATGTCGATGTTTTCTTCAGGCATGTTTGTCGGGATGCTCGGCGTTGGCAACAGGGCAAAAATGCGGAGTATAGCCTACTGGGCGATGGCTTGGCGGGGTCGGCCAAAATAGCGGTATTGGTAGAGATATATGGTATAATTTCGCGCTTATGTGCCGGTAAAAGAGTGCAGTGCCAGTAGAGCGCTGCCCGGGCTGGGGCAAGACGGGAATTTCCAGGAAATAAGTGGGTATGGTTGAAACAGCCGAACAAGTAGTACCGGTCAATATTGAACAAGAGCTGAGTAAGTCCTATCTCGATTACGCCATGAGCGTGATCGTCGGGCGAGCACTGCCGGATTTGCGCGATGGTCTCAAACCCGTGCACCGACGTGTGTTGTTCGCCATGAGCGAGCTCAATAACGACTGGAACAAACCCTATAAAAAATCGGCCCGTGTGGTCGGCGATGTGATTGGTAAATACCATCCCCACGGCGACTCCGCTGTTTACGACACCATTGTTCGCATGGCGCAGTCGTTCTCCCTGCGCTATCCGCTGGTTGATGGTCAGGGCAACTTTGGTTCGGTTGACGGCGACTCCGCTGCGGCGATGCGTTACACCGAAATCCGCATGTCGAAAATAGCCCACGCGCTGCTGGCTGATCTCGATAAAGAAACCGTCGATTTCGTCCCCAACTACGATGAGTCGGAGTGGATTCCCGATGTGCTGCCCACGCGAGTGCCCAATTTATTGGTCAATGGCTCCTCGGGTATTGCCGTTGGCATGGCGACCAATATTCCCCCGCACAATCTGCGTGAAGTCATCGCCGCCTGTCTGGCACTGATTGAAAATAAAGACATTAGTATTGATGAGCTGATGACGCTGGTGCCGGGGCCTGACTTCCCCACCGCCGGTATTATCAATGGCCGAGCCGGTATTCTCGAAGCCTATCGCACCGGCCGTGGGCGCATTTATATTCGCGCCAGGGCTGAGGTTGAAGTCGACGAAAAGACGCAGCGCGAGACCGTCATTATCAGCGAAATCCCCTATCAGCTGAACAAAGCCAAACTGATTGAGAAGATCGCCGAACTGGTTAAAGACAAAAAGATTGAGGGCATTTCCGAGCTGCGCGACGAGTCTGACAAAGACGGTCTGCGGGTGGTGATTGAACTCAAGCGTGGTGAGATGGGCGATGTGCTGCTCAACAACCTCTACGCTCAGACCCAACTTGAAAGTGTGTTCGGCATTAATATTGTCGGCATCGTCGAGGGTCAGCCGCAAACGGTTAACCTCAAACGCTTGCTGGAAATCTTCGTGCGCCACCGCATGGAGGTTGTTACCCGACGCACTACCTTTTTATTGCGCAAGGCGCGGGAGCGGGGCCATATTCTCGAAGGTCTGGCCGTGGCTATCGCCAATATCGACCAGGTGATAGCGCTGATTAAAGGCTCACCAACGCCCGCCGATGCCCGCCAGGGCTTGCTCGATATGGGCTGGAGCGCGGCTGAGGTGCTGCCCTTTTTAGAGCGTGCCGAGGGTGCCTGCCGCCCCGATGAGTTAAGTGCCCAGTACGGCCTGCGCGATAACAAGTACTACCTCTCAGAAGCTCAGGCTCAGGCCATTCTCGAATTGCGCCTGCACCGTTTAACGGGCATGGAGCATGAGAAGTTACTGGCGGAATACCAGGTGAAGCTCGACGAAATCGTTGAGTATTTAGAAATTCTCGGCGACACCGACCGCTTGATGGCGGTGATTAAAGAAGAGTTGATCGCCATTGACGAAGAGTTCGGTGATGATCGCAAAACCGAAATCGTCGATTCGCGCCGTGATTTGACCGTCGCCGATTTGATTCCCGAAGAAGATCGTGTAGTGACTATCTCCCACGGTGGCTATGCCAAGACTCAGCCGCTGGACGACTACCAGGCCCAGCGCCGTGGTGGCACCGGCCGCTCAGCGACAGCGGTGAAAGATGAGGATTTTGTCGAGCACCTGTTGATCGCCAACACCCATAACACCATTTTGTGTTTCACCAATGCCGGCAAGGTCTATTGGCTGAAAGTGTTTGAAATACCTGTCGCTAGCCGCAATGCTCGCGGTCGGCCGATGGTGAATTTACTGCCCCTCGAAGAGGGTGAGCGCATTACCTCTATGTTGCCGGTGGAAGAATACCGCGATGACCAGTATGTGTTTATGGCAACGGCCAGGGGCACTGTCAAGAAGACTGAGCTGTCAGCCTTTGCCCGTCGCCGCAGTGTTGGCTTGCGTGCGCTGGAGCTGGAAGAGGGTGATCGACTGATTGGCACGGCGATCACCGATGGCGATTGCGATGTCATGCTGTTTTGCTCAAGCGGCAAAGTAACGCGCTTTAGCGAAAACGATGTGCGAGCAATGGGCCGCACCGCCAAGGGTGTACGCGGTATGCGTGTTCCGGAAGGCGAAGAGCTGATTTCGCTGATTATTCCCGCCGAGGACAAAACCATATTGACCGTTTGCGCCAAGGGTTACGGCAAGCGCACTTTGCTGACCGAATTCCCCAATTACAAGCGCGGCGGGCAGGGCGTGATCGCCATTCAAACCTCTGAACGCAACGGCAATTTGGTCGGTGCTGTGCAGGTCGATGCCAACCATCAAATCATGTTGATTTCCGATCAGGGTACGTTGGTGCGCACGCGTGTTGATGGCATCCCCACGTTGGGTCGTAACACCCAGGGCGTGCGCTTGATTCGCGTGCGGGAAGATGAAACCCTCGTCGGTGTGGCCGATATTCAGGAAGAAGAAGCCGTTGTAGAAGCGGGTGTCGAAAACGGCCTTGAAAATGACGCCGAAGTCGTCTCGCCCAGCCCTGAAACAGACGCAGACATAGATACAGATACAGGCAGCAGTGATGACTGAAGATAAAAGTGCCGTAGGCACGACTGTCGATTTGCCCGCACTGCGGGATCAGATTGATAGCATCGATAAGCAATTACTGGCGCTAATTAGTGAGCGGGCGCGTTGTGCCCAGAGCGTTGCCGAAGTGAAGGTCGCCAGTGGCGATGCAGTTTTTTATCGGCCGGAGAGAGAAGCGCAGGTGCTGCGCAAAGTGATGGCGGCCAACGCTGGCCCCCTCGACGATGAAGAAGTGGCCCGCTTGTTTCGTGAGATTATGTCGGCCTGTCTGGCGCTTGAGCAACCCGTTACCGTGGCTTTTCTCGGCCCGGAAGGCACCTTTACTCAGGCGGCTGCTTTAAAACATTTTGGCCACTCGGCGGTGAGTCGGCCGATGACGGCTATCGATGAGGTGTTTCGTGAAGTCTCATCGGGTGCGGTGAATTACGGTGTAGTGCCGATTGAAAACTCAACCGAGGGCGTGGTGAATCATACACTCGACAGTTTTCTCGAATCCTCATTAAAGATCTGCGGCGAAGTTGAGCTACGCATTCATCACCACTTTATGCTTGGCGCTAATACAAAAGCTGAAAATATTACCCGGGTTTACTCCCATTCCCAGTCGTTGGCCCAGTGCCGTAAATGGCTAGATGCCAATTACCCCGGTATTGAACGCATACCCGTGAGCAGCAATGCCGAGGCGGCGCGGCGAGTGCAGGGTGAGTGGAATTCAGCGGCGATTGCCGGTGATATGGCGGTGCAATTGTATTCGCTGGAAAAAATTCACGAAAAAATTGAAGACTATCCGGATAATTCAACACGTTTTCTGGTCATAGGGCGGGATGATATTCCACCCAGTGGTGACGATAAAACCTCGATTATTGTGTCGGTCAACAATGCGCCCGGTGCTTTGTACCTGTTGTTGGAGCCCTTTCAAACTCACGCTGTCGATTTGACCCGTGTCGAGACCCGGCCGGCACGCAGTGGCACGTGGAGTTATGTGTTTTTTATTGATTTCGTCGGTCATCAGGACGATGAAAATGTGACAGCGGCATTGGCTCAGGTACGCGAAAGAGTGGCCGATTTAAGGATTCTAGGCTCTTATCCCAGTGCTGTGCTGTAAGAGCTCGGCGCTTACTTAGCACTACTTTTAGCGCCACTTTTAGAACTACCCTGGCTGATTTTCCTTTTATTACCGGTAAACCCTTCTATGTTTTTAAACCCTGCTAATCACGCGGCCCATTGGTTTGGCTGAATTACTTCCCGCGAATAGCACTGCGCCTACCGGCCGACTGTTGGTGGTTGGCCTCGGCTTGATTGGCGGCAGCCTGGCGTTGGCGGCACGGCAGCGGCATTTGTTTAGCGAGGTCATTGGTACTTCGCGCAGCCCGGCGACTTTGCAGAAAGCGCTTGAGTTGGGTGTTGTCGACAGGGTTGAGAGCGATTTGCCGACGGCTCTCGCGGCTATGGGCGCCGGAGACATTGTCGTGGTCGGTGTGCCGACACTGACGGTGCCGAAGATTATCGCGCAGTTGCGGGAGCATCTTTCGTCAGCGGTGAGCTTCACCGATGTGGCGAGTGTTAAAGGCAGCATCGTTGCTGCGGTTGAAGATATTTACGGCTCGGTGCCAGAGCAGTTTGTACCGGGCCACCCCATTGCGGGGTCGGAGAAAAGTGGTGTCGGCGCCTCATTGCCCGATCTTTACGATGATCACCGGGTCATTCTTACGCCGCTGGCTGCAACGGGTGAAGCCCACACGGCTCGCGTTGCGGCCATGTGGCGCGGTGTGGGTGCCACGGTGAGTGAAATGCCGGTCGAAGAACACGATGAGGTGTTGGCGGCGACCAGCCATTTACCTCACCTACTGGCCTATTCGTTGGTCGATACCCTCGCCGGTATGGAAGAAAACCGCGAAATTTTTCGCTATGCAGCGGGTGGTTTTCGGGATTTTACCCGCATCGCGGCGAGTGACCCCATCATGTGGCACGACATTACCCTGGCCAATAGCGACGCTATTGTCGAGGTGCTCGATAGTGTTACAGACCATCTACAAAGCTTGCGCAAGGCCATTATTTCAGGTGACAGCGAACATCTGCTCGGTGTTTTTACCCGGGCTAAAGAGGCTCGCCACCATTTTCAAATCATGCTCGATAACAAGGCGTATCTGCAAACTATGGGCTCTACAGAAATTCAATACCGCGTAGAGGCGGGCGGTGTATTACGGGGTCAGGCTCGGGTACCCGGTGATAAATCGATTTCCCACCGTTCCATCATGCTTGGCTCTTTGGCTGAGGGTATCACCGAGGTGTCCGGTTTTCTCGAGGGCGAAGATAGTCTGGCGACATTACAGGCTTTTCGCGATATGGGGGTGGTGATTGAGGGCCCGGACAAGGGTCGGGTTGTCGTCCACGGCGTGGGTCTGCAGGGCTTAAAAGCGCCTGCTGGCCCCTTGTATTTGGGTAACTCCGGCACCTCAATGCGTTTGTTGGTGGGCATTTTGGCGGGCCAGAATTTCGATAGTGTACTGACCGGCGATGAATCGCTCTCCACGCGTCCGATGAAGCGTGTCGCCGACCCACTGGCGCTAATGGGTGCCGATATAGAAACCGATGAAGGCGGCACACCACCGCTGCGTATTCAAGGCAATCGCTCTTTACAGGGCATTGATTACAAATTACCGATGGCCAGTGCCCAGGTTAAATCCTGTGTTTTGTTGGCGGGTCTGTATGCCAATGGCGAAACGTGTGTCACCGAGCCAGCGCCAACCCGTGATCACACCGAGCGCATGCTGAGAGGTTTTGGCTACGACGTGAAAACTGATGGTGGGCAAGTCACTCTCAATAGCGGTGGTGTTTTGCAGGGCGGGCCTATTGATGTGCCCTCTGATATATCATCGGCCACTTTTTTCATGGTCGCTGCCTCGATAGCCGAGGATTCTGACATTACTCTGAGTCACGTAGGCATTAATCCAACGCGCATTGGCGTGATCAATATTCTACGTTTGATGGGAGCGGATATTACCCTGCTTAACGAGCGGCTCGTAGGTGGGGAGCCGGTGGCCGATATTCGTGTGCGCTCCGCGCCTTTAAAAGGCATTGCTATACCTGAGGAGCAGGTGCCACTGGCGATTGATGAGTTCCCCGCCATCTTTGTTGCTGCAGCCTGTGCCGAGGGCACAACCATTTTGACCGGCGCCGAAGAGCTGCGCGTGAAAGAGAGCGACCGTATTCAGGCCATGGCCGATGGTCTGGCAATACTAGGCATTTCTGCCGAGTCGACCGCCGATGGTATTGTCATAGAGGGTGGGCATATACAGTCCGGCGAAGTCGATAGTCTGGGTGATCACCGCATAGCCATGTCTTTCGCCATCGCTGGTTTAAGAGCCAGCGGATCCATTTTAATTCGCAACTGCAACAACGTGGCGACATCATTCCCGGGCTTTGTCGAGCTATCAAACTCGCTGGGCCTGAGGGTGACTGAGGAAAATCAATGAATAGTATTAACACCCCGGTAATAACCATCGATGGGCCCAGTGGCTCGGGTAAGGGCACGATTAGCCAATTGCTGGCTAGTAAGTTGGGTTTCCACTATCTAGATAGCGGCGCGCTCTATCGCCTGGTGGCGATGGCGGCGAAACGTCACGGGGTCGCGCTCGACAATGTTGAGGCTCTGGCAGTACTGGCGGCTCATATGGATGTTGCCTTTGAAATGGATGCAGAGGGTGGTTCGCCCAAAGTGGTGCTGGAAACGGAAGATGTTTCCGACTTAATTCGCGGCGAAGAGGTCGGCGCGCAGGCCTCGATGGTGGCGGCTTTTCCCGAAGTGCGCAGCGCTTTGTTGCAGCGCCAGAAGGCCTTTGCCCGTGAGCCCGGCCTGGTTGCCGATGGGCGCGACATGGGCACGGTGGTTTTCCCCGCTGCCGAGGTGAAGGTTTTCCTCACCGCGAGTGCGCAAGCACGGGCAGAGAGGCGTCATAAGCAGTTGATTGATAAGGGGGAAAGTGGTAGTCTCCGCGACCTCGTTGAGAAGGTTGAGAGTCGTGATGAACGCGATAGAAGCCGCGCTGTAGCGCCTCTCCTGCCAGCGCAAGATGCGGTCACGGTTGATAGCACCGCGCTGAGTATCACCGAGGTCCTCGACGCAGTATTAAATGTCGTTGCTCAGCGGCTAAAAATCTAGGCAGCTAAAAGTCTAGGCTCTAAATGTAAGAAAGAAGTTTGAGCGAAAATTAACCGGAGTCACTGGCGTTCATGCCAGTATTGCACCAGAGGCTCCTTAATGTGAATGACCCGAGAGTCTGGCGACTCGGCTGCGGGCGCTAGTGACGAGCATAGGCTACGCGCTATAACGCCCTGTTTAATAGAGGTATTACCCGAATGAGCGAAAGCTTTGCTGATCTTTTTGAAGAGAGTTTACAAACGGTTGAAATGGCACCCGGTTCAATAGTAACCGGTGTTGTTATCGATATAGACAAGGACTGGGTAACCGTCCACGCTGGCTTGAAATCGGAAGGCGTTATCGCCGTAGAAGAATTTTTCGATGACAACGGCGAATTGGCTGTAGCGATTGGCGACGAAGTGCAGGTATCGCTGGAGACGGTAGAAGATGGCTTTGGTGCCACTAAACTGTCTCGCGAGAAAGCGCGTCGTGCTGAATCCTGGATTGCACTTGAAGCAGCGCAATCGGCTGACGAAGTGGTCATCGGTATTATCAATGGCAAGGTTAAGGGCGGTTTTACAGTTGACCTCAATGGTCTGCGTGCCTTCCTGCCTGGCTCACTGGTTGATGTTCGCCCCATGCGCGAAACGTCTCACCTCGAAGACAAGCCGCTAGAATTTAAAGTTATTAAACTTGATCAGAAGCGCAACAACGTTGTTGTTTCTCGCCGTGCGGTGATGGAAGCAATCAACTCTTCCGAGCGTGAAGAGTTACTCAACAACCTCGAAGAGGGCGTTACTCTGAAAGGTGTGGTTAAAAATCTCACTGACTACGGTGCTTTTGTTGACCTCGGTGGTATCGACGGTCTGCTGCACATCACCGACATGTCCTGGAAGCGCATCAAGCATCCTTCGGAAGTCGTTAATGTTGGTGACGATATCGACGTTAAAGTGCTCAAGTTTGATCGTGAGCGCAACCGGGTTTCCCTCGGCATGAAGCAAATGGGTGAAGATCCCTGGAGCGATATCAAAGGCCGTTACCCAGAGAAAGTGAAGGTTAAGGCGACCGTCACTAACTTGACTGACTACGGTTGTTTCGCCGAGCTAGAAGATGGTGTTGAAGGTTTGGTTCACGTCTCTGAAATGGACTGGACGAACAAAAACGTTCACCCCTCCAAGGTTGTGCAGGTCGGTGAAGAAATTGAAGTCATGGTGCTCGATATTGATGAAGAGCGACGTCGTATTTCTCTGGGCATGAAGCAGTGCTTCACTAATCCCTGGGATGACTTTGGTGGTCAGCACGCTAAGGGCGACAAGATCTCCGGTACTATCAAGTCAATTACTGACTTCGGTATCTTTATCGGTCTCAACGGTGGCATTGACGGTCTGGTTCATCTCTCCGATATCTCCTGGAATGAAACCGGCGAAGACGTCGTCAGAAACTACAAGAAAGGCGATGAGCTTGAGACTGTAATTCTGGCCATTGACTCCGAGCGAGAGCGCATTTCTCTCGGCATTAAGCAACTTGCCGATGACCCCTTCTCCAACTTTATTGCCGAGAATGAAAAAGGCGGCCTGATTAAAGGTGTGGTTAAAGAAGTTGATGTGAAGTTTGCGACGATCACCCTGGGTGAAGATATTGAAGGCATGTTGAAGGCCTCTGAAGTTTCTCAGGATAAAGTTGAAGACGTTCGCTCTGTACTGAAAGTCGGCGACGAAATTGAAGCTCGCGTTATTGGTACCGATAGAAAGAATCGCGTCATTAACCTGTCGATCAAAGCGAAAGATATGGCCGAAGAGAAGGCAGCTGTTCAGGATCACAAGCAACAAGAGTCTGATAATGCGGCTACACCGACTACCATTGGTGATCTTATCAAGGCGCAGATGGAGAGCAACGACAGATAACTGTCGGCTGACAATAGGGCGACATTGGTAAGAAAAAAATGACCAAATCTGAATTGATTGATAGAATTTCACAATTTCAGGATCAGCTACCACCAAAGGATGTTGAATTGGCGGTTAAGATGATATTGGAAGAAATGACCCAGGCGTTGGTAAACAACCAGCGTATCGAGATAAGAGGATTTGGCAGTTTTTGCTTACACTATCGTAATCCGCGCGTGGGACGGAATCCGAAAACCGGAGAAACCGTTGAATTGCCCGGTAAATATGTGCCCTATTTTAAGCCTGGTAAAGAACTGCGGGAGCGCGTTAACGCGGGCATTGGCAAGTAAGCTCGGCCTGCAGGTAGGTTAATTAAAAACGGTAAAGCGTGAGCTTTGCCGTTTTTTTTCGGAGATGGAAATGACAAAAGTAAAACGATGGATTGGCCTGTTATTACTACTGGTTTGCGTGTTGATTGGTATCTGGATTGTGCAGGATAACCCTCTCGAGGTGCCCGTAACCCTGCTCGGGTTTCCCCTGTTACAACTGCCCCTTGGTATCTGGCTGCTGGCGGCGTTTCTCGCCGGTAGTGTGCTCAGTTATGTGGTCAGTTTGCCGGGTTCCCTGGGGCAAAGAGCACAGGCTCGACGCTTGCAACGCCAGCTTGGCCTTGCCGAGGCTGAAATAAAAAAACTAGAATCTAAGCCCCCTGAGAATTAAAATTCGCTGCTAAAAGAAGTTGAAAATGCCTGTTGTTACAATTGATAAGCGAATTATTGTCGCTTTAGATTATCCCGATAAACGCTCAGTCCTCGCTTTTGCCGATAGTGTCAGTCCGGATCTTTGTCGTCTGAAAGTCGGCAAGGAAGTGTTCACTCACTCCGGCCCTGAGCTGGTGAAAGCCCTGGTTGATCGCGGCTTCGATGTTTTTCTCGATCTGAAATTTCACGATATCCCCAGTACCGTTGCCAAAGCCGTTAGCGCTGCGTTGGATCTGGGGGTGTGGATGCTCAATGTGCACGCCTTGGGTGGCTCTAGAATGATGGCGGCGGCGCGGGAAGCGCTAGCGCTTCAGGGTGGTGACGCTCACCTTATTGCTGTGACAGTACTGACCAGTATGCAAGACGCTGATCTCAATGAGCTGGGTTTGAAGTTGCCAGCGGCACAGCTAGCCGCACATTTGGCAGGGCTAGCCCAACAATGTGGCCTGGATGGGGTGGTGTGTTCTGCACAGGAAGCGAATGCCATAGCGAGTCAATACGGCGAAGCTTTTTTGCGGGTCACGCCGGGTATTCGGTCTGCTAACCTATCGTCGAGTGATGATCAGCGCCGCATCATGACGCCTCGGCAGGCTATCGATGGGGGTAGTAGCTATTTGGTTATCGGGCGGCCCGTTACGCAGTCAAAAGATCCGGTGGCCACGCTACTTGCGATAAAAAAGGAAATTGGGGAAGATGATGGGGAGGGATGAACCCTCTAACATTCTCATTTACATGGAGCACCTCGGTGCATGGAGTGAAATATGAAACGTATAAGGACGATGTTGGCTTGTGTTTGTGCAGTTATATTACTGGGCGTGGGTACTACGGGCTCTGTTTTCGCGGACAAGACGCTTGAGGCTGAACAGGCCGTTGTTTCGAGCGTTAATATTAATACCGCAGATGTCAAAGAACTTGCTGCAGTATTGTTTAATATTGGTGAGGTAAAAGCTGAAGCGATTGTTAGGTACCGTGAGGAGCACGGGCCATTTACCAGCAAAGAACAGCTGTCAAATGTAAAGGGTATTGGTGCGGGTACCGTTAAGAAAAATGAAGCGCTAATAACCTTGTGATATCTAAGTACTGATAACAGAATGGTCGCGTCTACACGTGGCCATTCTGTTATTTATACTCTTGTCTGCGGTTAATAGTGAGTCTCAATGGGTAAGCAACATAGCAACACAGTTTCGGGTTTTAATACCGTTTCAATAATCGTCGACATTGCGTTAATAGTTCTGGCGGGATACCTCAGTTACTTTCTGCGTTTTGGTGAGTTGAACTTACCGCCTTATTACCACCTCTTTATCTTTTCCGCGAGTTTGATGGCGGGACTGACTTTTAGTGTTGGGAACGCCTATCCTCAGGCAGGTTCGTCACTTAAGACAGTGTTTCTTTATTTCTTTAGTCGCGTCATTCTAGGCTTTAGCATTTTTATGCTATTCGTGGTTTTTCTCAAGGTTACCCAGTTGTATTCTCGACTCTGGCTGGGTTGGTGGATCATCCTGGCAATACTCGTTCTTTTTCTTTCCCATGTCACCTATTACCGACTGATAGCGGCACTGCAGGCCAGAGGGAGGATGCAAAGTAAGGTTTTGATTATTTATAGCAGCGAGCAGGGCTGCACCACGTTGAAAAACATGGAAACGGCAGCTTATCGTATCTGTCGAGAAGTTGATTTGCAGAGTAATGCTTCAGCTTATAAGGGTTTGGCGGCGCTTGTTGGCGATACTGGGGCGACGGAAATCTGGATTAGCATGCCACTTAGTGATTGCTCAAGTATAGACGATATTAGCTACGAGCTGCGCCACACTCTGGTGAATATCCGTTTCATCCCGCAGTTTGATGATGCCAAGTTGCTTAAGCATCGAATAAGTTATCTGGGTTCCCAATACACAATTGATCTCAGTTATACCCCTCTCGATGGCTTTAATCGCGGTATAAAACGGCTGGAAGATTTGGTTTTAGCTACTTTAATCGGTGTGTCAGTGATACCGGTGTGTCTTATTATTGCCCTGGCGATCAGGTTGACCTCAAAGGGGCCTGTGCTGTTCAGGCAAAAGCGTCATGGCATGGGCGGTGAGAAAATTAACGTCTATAAGTTCCGCAGTATGGAGGTACACAGTGAGGAGCGGGGTGTACTAAGCCAGGCAGAGATTGACGACCCACGGATACATCCTCTGGGTCATTTTTTGCGTAGAACCAGCCTTGATGAGTTGCCACAATTTTTTAATGTCCTGCAGGGGCGAATGTCTATCGTCGGCCCACGCCCCCATGCCTTAGTACACAATGAATATTATAAAGATCTTGTGCAGTCCTATATGTGGCGCCACAAAGTCAAGCCAGGCATTACGGGTTGGGCTCAGGTTAATGGCTTTCGGGGGCGCACGGATACTCTGGAAAAAATGAGTCAGCGGGTCGAGCATGACCTTTGGTACATCAACAACTGGAGCCTTTGGCTTGACCTGAAAATTATTCTAAAGACTTGCTACAAAGGGTTTTTCCATAAAAATGCCTACTGAGTATGTTGAGCATGACAGCGGTTGTTGCTTCAAAAAAAAGGTTTATTGTATTTGAACTTTTTCAGGCGCAAATTTTTTCCTGCCAGGAATGATGAACACCAGGTTTCAGTGTTAATGGTTTGCACTGCAAACTATTGTCGCTCGCCTATGGCAGAGGGTCTGTTGCGACGTGAGCTTCTTGAACAAGGTTTGTCGCAGCATATTAGCGTTGATTCAGCAGGTACTCACGTATCAAGAAATGGGCAGCGACCAGATCTCAGAGCTCAGCAAGCTGTACAACCGGCAGGGGTGGATATCACTGGCTTGCGTTCGCGTAGTATTCAGCTTGTCGACTTTGTTGAGTTTGACTATGTTCTAGTAATGGATGAAGGTAACTTTCAAAGTGTCTCGAAGCTTTGCCCAAGCGAGCATCAACATAAGTTGGCGATGATAATGGCTTTTGCCCCGCAGGCAGGTGTGACCGAAGTTCCAGATCCCTACTATAGTAATAAAGCGGGCTTTCAGCAGGTGTATACTTTTCTTGGGCAGGCCATTTTGGGTCTGGTGGAATCGATTAAAAAAACACATGGCTTGCTCTAGCCTGGCTGCATTGACTGCCGGATTTAAGGTGTTTCATGTATGACTTGTTTTTGGACGGGTTTTTGAACATGGAGCTAGGTTTACCTTAATTAAAATCGAGCATGAGGTCGGATATGACGGAAGACAAAAGTTCACTTGCAGAAAAATTTCTGCAGTACTTTCAGGTTGAGTTGGCGACCAGTGCCGAGGATAAACAATCTGTTTTTGAATTACGTTATCGTGTGTACTGTGATGAGTTCAAATATGAGCCTGGTGAGAGCTTCCCCGATAAGGCGGAGCATGATGAATTTGATGAAAGATCACTGCACTGCCTGATTCGCCATAGAAGCAGTGGCATGGCCGCCGGTTGTGTTCGACTCGTACCGACGAGCGATGATGCAGATGATCTCCTGCCCTATGAGAAATATTGTGCGGAGAGTATCGATAGGGCCTTTATCGACAAACTGAATATCCAGCGACGAGATATCTGCGAAATATCACGTTTGGCTGTCGATGGTGCGTTTCGCCGTCGCTCGGGGGAGGCTAAAACTCGTTTTGGTGAGATAGATGCCCTAGACTGCTCAGCTGCAGAAAAACGTTCATTTTCACTGATTGCTGTCGCTGGTTTTCTTGCATCGACAGCATTGACCGAGCTATCTGGACGCAATGATGTATTTGCCATGATGGAGCCTTTTTTACCGCGGCTCATGAAACGCTCTGGTATCGCTTTTGAGCAATCCGGGAAAACGATTCAATACCATGGGGAAAGAGCCCTTTATTATATTAAAACGCAGTCTGCCATCGATAACATGGTGCCAGAGCTTAAAGAGCTCTATGAGGCTATTCACCAACAAGTGGCTAAAGACTACATTACGAGGTAGATATGTTCACCTCAGGTATTTTGAATTCCAGAGATAAACATTAAGATTTCAGGGAAGTTAATGTGTTAAATGGTGCGGAGAAAAGGATGGATATGCTGCCGAAACACTTCGACTATGAAACCGCATTTTCGCGCAATCTGGGTTGGGTAACCGAAACCGAGCAGCAAATTCTACGCGCTAAACGTATCGCTATTGCTGGTTTAGGCGGTGTTGGCGGTAGCCATCTCCTGACATTGACCCGCTTGGGCATTGGCAATTTTACTATTGCCGACCTCGATATTTTTGAACAGGAAAACTTTAACCGCCAGGCCGGTGCAAGTATACGTCATGTGGGTCGTGACAAAATTGATGTGCTTGAAGAACTGGCGCTGGATATTAATCCCGAGTTGAATTTGGTTAAATTTTCATCTGGAGTAGACACTGATAATATCGATGCCTTTCTCGATGGTGTCGACCTTTACGTCGACTCTCTGGATTTCTTTGCGGTAGAAATACGCCAGGCCGTTTTTGCCGCCTGTGCTGATAAAGGCATTCCGGCGATTACTGCCGCTCCCCTGGGTATGGGCGTCGCCTTTCTGGCTTTTTTACCCGGGCAAATGACCTTTGAAGAGTACTTCCGCCTAGCTGGCCAGCCTGAAGATGAGCAACTGTTGCGCTTTTTACTTGGCTTGTCGCCAGCCATGTTGCAGGTGAAATATCTGGTTGACGATACACGCCTCGACCTCAACGCTCACAAGGGGCCGTCGACGCCAATGGCCTGCGAACTTTGTGCAGGCATGGCGGGCACTCATGCCCTAAAGATTCTCTTAAACCGAGGTGATGTGCCCGCAGCCCCGCGAGGTCTTCATTTCGATGCCTACCGAAATAAAATGGCGAAAACCTGGCGCCCCATGGGTAATAACAACCCTATTCAGCGCCTGGGTTTGAAGCTGGTGCGCAAGCGCCTCTCGGCCAAGTTGGCAGCGCCCACGCAAAGCCCAGAACAAGTGCTCGCAAACCCTATTGAACGCATCCTCGACTACGCCCGTTGGGCACCGAGCGGTGACAATACCCAGCCCTGGCAGTTTGAGATACTCAGTGATGAAGCCTTCGTTATTCACACCCGCGATACCCGCGATTGGTGTGTCTACGATTTGGCCGGACGCGCCAGTCAAACCTCGGTAGGCATGTTGCTGGAAAATATTGCTATTGCCGCTCAGAGCGAAGGGCTTGAAGCTAGTTTTACACAACAAGATCCCTTGGCCGATGGTAATCCAATAATCGATGTTCAATTAACGGTTGATAAACAGTTAAGTGAAAAGCCGCCGCTACTGCCCTATATAAAGGCGCGAAGCGTACAGCGCCGGGCCTTATCCACACGCCCCCTGTTGGAAGACCATAAGCGGGCACTTGAAGGTGCCGTAGGCTCGGGTTATCGACTGATATGGCTAGAAGGCCGTCAGAAAAAGTGGCAAATAACCCGATTGTTATTACGCGCTGCGGGCATTCGTTTGACCATCCCCGAAGTGTATGAGGTTCATAAAAAAATTATCCACTGGGATGCCCAGTTCAGTATCGACCGCATCCCCGATCAGGCCTTGGGGGCGGATGCCCTGACAGTAAAAATGATGAAGTGGGCCCTGCAGAGTTGGACTCGGGTGAAAATGCTCAATCGCTATTTTGCGGGGACCTTAATGCCGCGCCTGCAGCTCGATTTGATCCCTGCCCAGCGCTGCGCTGCTCATTTCATAATTGTGGCCGATAAGCCTCGCGAACAAACCGACGACTACTTAGAAGGCGGGCGTGCGACCCAGCGTTTCTGGCTCACCGCAACCAAGCTTGGTTTGCAATTACAGCCGGAAATGACACCGTTGATTTTCTCGACTTACGCACGGGAAGGGCGACGTTTTACCGACAGTGTTGATAGATTGGCCGAAGCCGACACCCTGCGGCTCGAGCTGGGCGCCCTGACCGGAGGGGAAGTCGATGCGGTATTTATGGGTCGGCTTGGCTTTGGTAGCGCTGCGACATCGCGCTCGCTACGTAAAAACTTACAGCAATTAAGTCGGGTACAATCCTGAGCTGGCCCGTCAATATTCGACTCATTGTCGATCTCGCCAGGCCCGCCACTTTGACATGCAGCCTGAATACCCCGGACTTTAATGCAATGATGCAACGCCTTTATAGAACTGTTCTTTTCATTGTCCTCACATCTCCCCTTGGGCTTCAGGCCGGTGAGGCGACCCCGGTAACCACTAAAAATCTCGCAGAGGTGTTGTTTTACCCGGTGCGCGATGCGCCTGCAACAACACTGAGCCTCAATGACACGCGCGTGAGTACCGAGCTGAAAGGTATTCTCAAGGGCATTAATGTGCGAGTGGGCGACAGTGTTAAACAAGGTGATATTGTTGCCAGCATGGATTGCGAGGACTATGAAATTGCAGTCACCCAGGCTACCGCAGCGCTCACCGCCCAACGTGCGACCTTAAAGTTTGACCGTTCCCGCTTGAAAAAAGTGACCCAGCTGTCGAAGAAAAAAAACATCTCAACCGAAGAGGTTGAAAGGCGCACATCTAATGCGGCCATTTCTGCGGCCGATGTTGAAGGCCTAAAGGCATCATTGAAAGCCACTGAGCGAGCGGTAGCAAAATGCTCTATTCGCGCCCCTTTCGATGCGGTGGTGATCTCTAAACTGGCGAACCTTGGTGATTACCTGGTACCCGGTAGCCCCGTATTACGCTTGTTAGATAGAGATAATGTTGAAGTCTCTGCCAAAGTACAGGAGCAGGATCTAGAGCTGTTAAAACAGGCGAAAAGCATGGCGTTTATAGCCAATGATAAACGCTACCCACTTTCGCTGAGAGCCATCCTGCCATTGATGGAAAGCCGTATTCGTAGTTACGAAGTACGACTGGAATTTACTGCAGATAAAGCCTATCCGGGCAGTGCTGGGCGCACGGAGTGGAAGACGCCTTCGCCTTTCGTGCCGGCAGAACTATTGGTGCGGCGCAAAGGCCTGGGTGTTTTTCTGGCTGTTGATGGGCGGGCCAAGTTTGTTCCTCTCCCCGGAGCAAGTGCCGGGCAGCCCGCAGCATTTGCAAATACCTTAACGAAAGACAGCGCTATTATTATCAATGGTCGTTTTAAAATTAACGATGGGGATGCAGTACGAGTCATAGAGCGCTAAGCCCATGTTTGCCAAGCTACTGCAAAACCATACCTTAACCAATCTTACATTTTTGCTGGTTCTCGTCCTCGGTTGGATGTCCTATCAGCAGCTTCCTCGCGAGCAAGACCCCAGTATTAATTTTAATTGGGTACAAATTTGGGCATATTGGCCAGGTGCAACTGCGCCTGATGTAGAGACCAGAATTACTAAGCCCCTCGAAAATGGCATCAAAAGAGTGGCTGATGTGAAGTTCGTGTCCAGTACCAGCCGTGAAGGGGTCTCTAGCATTCTGATTCGATTTGACGATATCAGTGATACTGCGTTTGATAAAAGAATGGCAGATTTACGGCGCGAGCTACAGGCTCGCCAGGATGAGCTGCCTGCGGAGGTAAAACAGCCAGATGTCTTCGAAATCACCAGTTCGAAAGCTTTCCCCACTGCCACCCTGGTTGTCTATGGGCAAACAGATGAGGAGTCTTTGCAGGGTATTGCCCAAGGCGTAAAGGATGACTTGGAACGTCTGGATGGTGTTGATGACGTCTTATCTGTTGGCGATAGAGGTGCAGAGTTACAGGTCGAATTTTTGTCAGAGCGATTACTGGGCCTCGGGGTTTCTGCTGTTGACCTGGCTGATACCGTAAAAGCCTATTTTAAAGACCTTGCCGCTGGCGATATTACAATAGGTGATCAAAAGTGGTTGATTCGCCTTACCGGTACCAGCAGTGACCCAGACTATGTTGGCACTTTCCCAATAGCCAGTGAGCAGGGCGAGGTGCTTTTGCGCAATATCGCTGACGTTGAAAGAACGAGAGAGGATCCTCGTGAGCTGGTTCGCTATGACGGAGAGCCTGCTGTTTTACTGCTTGTCTATAAAAAAGGCAAGGTCAACAATATCAAGTTGCTTGAGCAAGTAAATCGCTATATCGAGCAGAAAAACAGGCTGGCTGAACGGACTGGTGTGCGGCTAGTACTATTGGATGATCAAACGGAAACGACCAAAGCGGCGTTGGGAGTGATGGAGCGCAATGCAGTCATTGGCCTGCTGCTTGTCATGTTGGTGACGTGGGCTTTCCTCGGCTTCAAGATGGCGTTATTTACCAGTGTTGGCCTCGCTTTTGTTCTAGCGGGCACTTTTGGTGTGATGAGCTTTATCGGCGAAACACTCAATATTTCGATATTACTTGGCATAGTGATTAGCCTTGGCATGCTTGTGGACGATGCTGTTGTTGTGGTTGAGGCCATTCACCACCGTCTTCGACAGGGGGTAGATGCAGTACAGTCGGTTCGGGAAGCTCTGCGGGAAGTGGTGCCACCGGTGACCACCGCAGTGCTCACTACCATTGCCGCTTTTTTGCCTCTTATGCTGTTACCTGGTGTTTTAGGCGATTTCATGCGTGTCGTGCCACTGGTGGTGAGTGTTGCCTTAATAATTAGTTTGGTTGAAGCTTTCTGGATACTGCCTAGCCATATTATCGAGTTTGAACCCAATTTGGTCAGACGAAATAAAGCGCAATTATTGCGTAATAAGGCGATAGGGCTACTTAGAAACACTTACACACGTCTATTGATTAACGTACTGCGTCGGCCCAAACAAAGCTTGTATGGGCTCTGTTTTTTACTGGCGCTGGTTGCTTCTATTTTGAGTTTAGGTCTCGTCAAAATAGATTTTTTTGCCAGCGATTATTATCGGCTTTTTTACGTTAATGTCGAAATGCAGCCCGGCACTACCCTGGAAAGAACCAGTGCTACTTTAGATAGAATAAAACAAGTTATTGAGAAGGAATTACGCCCTGGAGAAGCGAGGGGTATTGTTCATTATGCGGGGCAGCAATTTACTGACAAAGAAGTGCTGACGGGAGATGACAGGGGGCAAATTTTTGTTAGCCTCAATCCTGCAACACCTGAAGCCAGAGACATGCAGGAAATTATTAATACGGTCGAAGATCAAGTGATGTCCGTGCCTGGGCCGATGAATATTTCATTTTTAAAACGAAAAATGGGGCCGCCCACCTCAAAACCCATTAGCCTCAAAATCAGGGGTGATGATATTGCGGAAATCAGAAGAGCTCTGACCAGCCTCAAGGATATATTGGCTGATGTCCCCGGCGTTGCCGATATTACTGATGATGATTCCAAAGGTGGAATGGAATTAAAGGTGCAGCTTAATCCCGATGTTATTTCGCGAACAGGTTTGAATCCCCAGGATGTGAGCCGTGCCGTTCATCTTTATGTTGATGGTGAAATTGTTGCCAATACGCAATACAAGGGTGAAAGGCTGGATGTTCGCGTTCGCGCCAAGCCAGGCACACTACAAGATATTGATACTTTTATGGCGAACACCATAGGTCTTAAGACGGGTGGCGGCATAGCCCTTGGTGAGTTGTTGACTTATGAGGAGCAGATAACGGTTAGTAATATTCGGCATCAAAATTTTCGCAGAGCTGTAACTCTTGAAGCAAGCTTGGATGCTGCAATAACAGATACATTAAGCGCTAATCGGCTGATCAAGCAGCATTGGTCAGAGATAAGCTCGACATACCCGGGCATCAGTTTGGACTTTTCCGGAGAAATGGATGACATTCAGGATAGTATTGGCGCTATGTTGATTTTATTTATTTTGGGCCTGGGCTTGATCTACCTGGTGCTCGGCACCCAATTTAACAGCTACCTCCAGCCACTCATTATTCTAGCTGTTGTGCCGCTTGCTTTTGTTGGTGTGGTATTAGGCCTGTTTGTCAGTGCCAACCCGATGAGTCTTTTTACCCTATATGGTGCAGTTGCCCTTGGGGGTATTGCCGCCAACGATGCCATCGTGTTGGTTGTAACCGCCAATAAAAACGTAGATAAAGGCATGACAATGGCCTCGGCAGTGACTTACGCTGCCAGACGAAGGGTGGTGCCGATTACAATTACTTCCGTGACCACGATTGCCGGCCTTTTTTCCCTGGCCGTTGGCCTTGGGGGTAAGTCGCTGTTGTGGGGGCCAGTGGCAACCACCATTGTTTGGGGTTTGAGCTTCTCTACGCTATTAACCCTTTTTGTCATTCCCCTGGTTTATTTGGCCTGTTTTAAAGCACCGGCTACACAGAAGCTTGTATTACAGCTGCCTGATCAAGAGGAAGGTTTACGTGGGCGTGTTATGCGTACTGTGGCTGCGAAATTGGCTCTGACTTTACGTGCTGAAGATGAGGGCCTGGTCGATGCATTGCTGGACCCCGCTCAACGGGCTCTTTATGAAGAGGGTGTTTTTGCCTTATGAGAGGGTGACACGACTCAGGCGATAAAGAATTTCGAACAATTAACGAACGAACAGCCTTCGGTAAGTGGTTATAGCTTTTTAGCAGCCCAGGCACTGATCATTCACATGCAAAAATATGGCTGGGATATAGGCTTTATGCCCAGAGCGAAACGTTATCTTAATAGATCTAAACAGCTGGGCATGGGGGCCGACAAGCTGCTTAAGCTAGAACAAGCCTGTGAAGTGCTCGATAGGCAAGAGTCGGTAGTAGAGGGCTGAATTTGCTTAGGGGCTTTAGATGTACGAATTTAATACCAATGTTACACTCGTTTGGCACAGTTGATTTTGCTACCGCCCACCCTGTGGCCAAGTACTTATTTCTGGTCTTAATAAGGACATTTGTCAGATTTGATTAAAATAGAGGTATGTAATGCATCTTAATCGTAAGCCAATGCCCCCCCAAAACTTGTTATCTGTACTACTTTTAACCATAGGCTTAATGCTGTTGGTAGCTTGTAGCGACAGTACTACCCCCGATGAATATGTTGCCCGCGCCATAGAGCAGCAGTCAGCAGGCTCTTCAAATGGCGCAATACTTGAGCTCAAAAATGCTTTACAAAAAGAACCCCGTCATGCTGAAGCGCGCTACTTACTGGGTACGCTTTATCTAGAACAGGGCCTGTTTGCAGCCGCAGAAAAAGAACTATATAGAGCTATAGACTATGGCGTTGATCGCCAATCAGTGGCAGCCCCCCTGGCTCGAGTGCTGTTGGCTCAAGGTAAGCATCAGGAGCTAATTGATAGTGTAGGTGGCCTTTCCCTAACCCCGTCCTCAGCACAGGCCCAGCTTCTGGCTCTTAAGGGTCACGCCTATTTGGGTTTGGGTAGGCCCAATGCAGCAGAACAGTTTTACGATGAGGCTTTACAACTAAATATGACTAGCGCTGAAGCCAAAACAGGTAAAGCACAACTGGCTATATCACGCGATGAATATGAGGTCGCAAGAAAACATATAGATGAAGTGCTGGAGTCAATGCCGGATTTTGCCTTTGCACTGAATGTGCTGGGCCTGATTGAGTCACGGGCAGACAACCTGGAGGCAGCAGAGCAAGCCTATCTATCGGCACAGCAAAGCCCTCTCTATCGCAACGTCAGTTTGAGCCAGTTAACACTTATTTATATCCAGCAAAAACAGTTCAATCAAGCCGCTAAGGCCATCGCTTCATTAAAGCAAGGGCTGCAAGGTAACCCCCAAATAGATTATTTGGAGGGCTTCCTGGCTTTTAGACAGCAGCGCTTTCCCGAGGCCAAAGTTGCGTTTGAGGCCTTACTGGGTAAATTACCCAAACATGTACTCGGCCTGTTTTACTCAGGCGCCACTAATGCCTACCTGGGTAATAATGAGCTGGCTAAGCAGCAGTTGACTCGTCATTTAAGCCAAAACCCAGGCAATAGTTTTGCACAAAAACTTCTGGCGCAAGTTGAGTTGGCCGAGGGCAACCCCGATGAAGCAGAACGTCTGACATTACCAGTGCTTGAGCAATACCCGGATGATTTGGTGGCACTCAACCTTCTCGCTAGTGCATCGCTCAACCAGGGTAATCAAAAAGCGGCTCTTGCTTACCTCCAGCAGGCCGTAAAGGCCAGGCCGGAATCCACCGACGCACACATTCGTTTAGGTGAGGAGCTGGGTAGACAGGGGCAAGTGCAATCAGGCCTGAAAGCATTGCAGGAAGCCTACCGTCTGGACCCAGACAATAGTCGCGTCGTCGAAACCCTTGTGCGTCAATACCAGCGCGCTGGGCAACCACAGCAAGCCCTTAATCTGGCTCGGGAGCACCAGCAGCATCACCCCGATCAAGCCCTTCCCCATACTCTGGTTGGCATGGTTCATGTCTCGCTAAAAGATAGCGACGCTGCGGCAAAAGCCTTTCGCAGGGCCCTTAGTATTGACCCTGCCACTACCTCGGCACTTAATGGCCTTGCCATTCTCGCCATCCGTAACAAACAGTTAGATGTTGCACAACAACACTATCAAACAGCCCTCGACTATAAGCCTGGAGATTATCAAACGGTTATGAATTTGGTTACCCTGAAAAAAATGCAGGGTGACCAGGCCGGCCTTGGGTCGGTGCTAGAGCAGGCCGTCAGCGCCAATCCCCAGGCGATCGAACTGCGGGTTATGCTAGGGCGGGTCTATCTTGCGGTAGGAGAGGCCAAGCGGGTTATTGAGCTTCTCGACGGCATTACGGCTACTAATCGTATCCAGCAGGGCAACCTCCTGGGGCTTCGCTCGGAAGCACAACTGGCGGCCAGGCGCTTTGGCCAGGCACAAATTAGCTTGAGCGAACTGGCTAAGCTTGCACCCGAAGATGCACGGGTGCAGTTCTATTTGGCCCAGGCTAATGAGGGGCTGAACGATCGCGCAAAAATGCGTGAACACCTCAACATGGCTGCGCGATTTAACCCCGACTATCTGCCCGCTAAGCTAGCACTCGCCCGTGGCGCCGTAGAAGATAGAGAAACGGCTAAGGCCAGCAAATTGTTAGCGGAGCTGGAAGGCAAAATAGCAGCAGACGACGTCGTGTATGTTATGACCAAAGCGCAGTTCGCCGAATTGAACAACAACCTACCAGCGGCAATAGCCGACTATAAGCACCTTTTTGATCTTAGTCCCAATAGTGCCAACCTGCTGCGCCTGAGCCGGGTGCAGTGGCGCAATGGCGATAAAGACTCTGCCCTAAAAGCATTGCAAAACTGGTTGGCGGAGCACCCCGGGCACTTGCGGGTGCAGCATGAACTGGCTCAGCGATACATTAGCCAGCAGCGCATCGCCGAAGCAATTGCTCTCTACGAAGACATAATTAAGTCCGATGCAGATAATGCCCTGGCGCTCAATAACCTGGCCTCACTATTGGTGGACTCCAAGCCTAAGGCTGCTTTAGCCTATGCAGAGAGAACCTACGCCCTGATGCCCCAGGACCCGGCAGTAATGGACACTCTGGCAGGGGCAATGCTAGCAGTGCAAGACACCAGTGGTGCTCAACGCATGGTGGAGCGAAGCCTGGCCAGGCAGCCCGAGAACCCAAACTTCCAGTATCGCCATGCACAGCTTTACGCGGCAATGGCTGAGAACGCCAAAGCGCTAGACCTGCTTACTCGAATACTGGCAACAGAGCAGCCGTTTTCACAGCGTGCCAAAGCCCAGGCTTTGCGTGAGCAATTGGCGCAGTAATTTTGCGTGTTATCCGGTTTTAATAGGCGATCGACATAAGCGCTTGGTAAAAACCTGCTGGAAATTTTCATGTTATTGGTTTTGGACAATTACAGCAGGTTCCGTTTGCCGGGTCAAAAACCAGTAACTTCAATGATAGGGTGAGCGGGCTGCAAAGA
Organism: uncultured Porticoccaceae bacterium; assembly: GCA_964462265.1. GTDB lineage: Bacteria > Pseudomonadota > Gammaproteobacteria > Pseudomonadales > Porticoccaceae > Reddybacter. Next base: position 44,089 of record CAYWXW010000006.1, read on the forward strand.
TATTAGCCCACGCGGACATAGTTCAAGCCGGTTCAAGCGCTTAAGCTAAAAAGTGTCAGGAAATTTTACACTTTAAGAACAGGTTTGAGCTCGCTTATCAAGCTCTTCAGGCTCTCAACCTGCTTCTGGCCCCTTCTGGGTAATAAAGGCCTATAAAAACACCGCAAGTTGGCTATATTTTGTGTAAAAAGTATTACTTGCTGGCACGCCCAGTCCTAATCTGTCACCGCTGCAGGGTTTCTCAAAGACAGCGCCGTTGTTTCAGCGAGAAGTGTCAGGTTTTTTTACAGTTCTTAAAGCCTGGATGCTTGAAAGGCCTTTGTTTATTTGTAACCCATTGAATCATTTGTGTAAATATTAACTGGCATGGTTTTGGCATAATACCCCGTAGGCGCGAATGGTTCGATACAAAAACGTGCTTACAGGCTTTTAACGTAATGCAGTGAAGCAAGGCCGGTCTAAGCAATACCCAGGCCAGGCAACATCAATAAACTTAGGGGAAATTTATGAAGATATATTTAAGATCAATGCTAGCAGCTCTTATTCTGCCTGCGCTTGGCATGTTTGCCATCAGCGCCCAGGCAAATTTTGTCGATCTGTTTTCAGAAGGCGGCCAGATCGTCTCTGACGTGACTAATGGAGCGGAGGGAGATGACGCCGAAAACTTTAGTGAAGTCGGCTCTTTTGGGAGCATTCTGGGCGGTTATCGGGATATCAAAGTCGATACGCTTACCGATGGAGTAGACCTCAAGGACGGCGGTCCGCTTGGCGGAACCAAGGACGTGTGTGATTCTGGTGATAGTTGTACAACCATGTCAGTGAATACGACCACAAACCACTTGTCATTTAACAATGACGCAGGGGTTGAGGGCATTGGTATCGTTCAGTGGGATGGCCAGGACAATAGTTCAGCTCTAACCATCGACAGCAGTATGAATGGTATTCACGAAAACTTCATCACCCAGGACGGTTGTGGCGCGGGTTGTAATAGCTTCGCAGTCGAAGTTATTGAGGCGGATCAGGGCTTTGTCTTTACCATTGGCGTTTACACCGATGCTGACAACTGGACTGAGTTTGACTTGGTTTCGTCCGGTAATCTGGGTGTGCAAACCTTCCTGTTCTCTGATTTTGAAAATGCCGCCTTATGCGGCGCTGACTTTAGCTCCTTTCCCGGCATTGCAGCAATGCGCTGTGGCGGTCTTGGGAATAATCAGGTAGTTGACTTTACCGATGTTAACGCAATGCAACTTATCTTTAATGTGGGTGGTGGTACAACAGCTGTCGACTTAAGGATAGGCGCTGTGGAAAAGATCCCAGAGCCTGGTGTCTTGGCCCTGTTCGGACTTGGTTTGGCTGCCGCTGGTGCTGCCCGCCGACGTCGTAACATAGGCTTGAATGTAGGTTGATAGCCGACCATTCTTTTCTTGTGATCTATTGTTAAAGTCTGATTAAAAGCCTTAAGTTACATTTGAGGTAGGAAAGCGACCCCGGTTCATTGGGGTCGCTTTTTTTTGCCTGTTGATTGCCGGGGTATCGGATGCGCCTAGGTGTCAGGTTTTTTTACACTAAAATGATTACACGGGTTGCCAAGGCAAAATTCTTTTTTGCAAATTATATAATTACTTTAATATCAAAAGGTTATGACTGTTTTTTTTGTGCCGCCAAGGTGGCCTAAATAGTGCATTAATATTTGTTAGTACAGAAGTTCGGGCCTGGTAGCAACAATACCCCATGCTCCGCTAGCGCTTCGGTATGTTGCTGTGGGAGAGGTGAGAAGGCCCACGGTAGGAGATTGCGAATATAACGCTTAAAACTCAAAAATGGAGCAACATTATGAATATTCAGTTTAATAAGGCGAGAATTAAAAAAGCGCAGAAAGTCGGTGCGGCAGGGCTGCTGGCATCATCCTTTGCGCTTATTGGTGCGTATAGTCATACGGCGGTCGCAGAAACCCTGGCCATTGATCTTTTCACGGCGGGGCAGGTAGCTGCCGATGTCGCTAATGGTGGAGCAGGCGATAGCCAGTCGACGGCTACGGGTATCATTTCCATTTTAGGCGGCCAGCGCGACATCAATGCCAATGTCATCAGTGGTAGTACCGATGACTTTGGTACGGCCGGTCTCTGCGATGTAGGTGATTCCTGCGCAACCCTGATTGCCGCTGGTAGTAATCTTAGATTCAATAACGAGACGGGTGTAGTCGGTAGCGCTATTATCCAGTGGGATGGTGACGATCAGGATATTACGCTCAACCCCACTGGG
>CAYWXW010000007.1:0-6118 GCA_964462265.1 uncultured Porticoccaceae bacterium
CTAACCCCGATGCCTTTGGCCACAGTGGCTGGGGCGGCTCCTTTGGTTTTGCCGACAGCAAGGCAAAGCTGGGCGTGGGCTATGCCATGAATCAGATGGACACCAATATATTTGGTGACCCCCGCGGTGTGCGCTTGATTAATGCGGTGTACGAAAGCCTGTAGTGAGTTTGCCTGTGGTTTTGAGGGAGAGATTTTCAGAGCGAGGTTTTAAATACGGCCCTGAGACAGTAGCTGGGTAACGACTTTTTCCAGTGCGCGCTCTGGCAGAGCATCACTGGCCGACAATGAGCTACACAAATTTGCCCCAGCCAATGGTTGGGGTGATTTATCGCGGAACAGCTTTAAGGCTGGCCCGCCACCGGCAAGTATGTCGTTGATTGTCCAGGGGCTGAGCATACCAGCGCTTTCCTGCACCGGGCATTGCACCACATTGTGCAGGGCGGTGAGGAGTTTGGGCCCGATGAATTGAGGTGGAATAGGCCCGTTCACCTTTTCTAGTAAGCGTTCAGCATGGGCGCTGTAAAAATCGAGGAAGCTATTGCGCTGGCCAAATTGCGCGTCAAATAATAAAAAGGCGTTGTGCACTTTTTTGTAAGTCTTAAATTTTATGGCTTTATTTTCGGGAGCTTCTTGCCCGGCTTTTTGTTCGAGAATTTTTGGCTGCACCCAAACTTCTCTGCCCAGTGCGTAGCCTTCGGGCAGGTGGCCCGGTTCAGGTAGTTGAAAATTATCGGGTGCAAAAATAAGAAAGTCGGCATCGAGCCAAACCACGCGCTGGTAACCAGCGGCTAAAAATTGCTGCAGGCATTTTAAACGCGCCAGGTCGGTGGCAATCACTTTTTGTGCCTGGGTTTTGTCTAATACCCATTGGGGTAGCGTGTCGAAAAGCGCATCGCCGATAAATTGATAATCGTAACCGTTTTGTGTTGCCCAATTTTGTACCGAGGCCACGCAGGGCGCTAACCAGTCGTAGGGCAGTGATTGGCGATGAGATTGAATGACCAGTGTGTGGGCGCCAGGGCCGACTATTGCCGCTTTAAAGGTCGAGGCTTTAACGGTCAGCGCTTTAAAGGTCAACAACCTTCCCCGGGTTGAGAATGTTGTTGGGGTCAAACGTTCTTTTCAATAATTGCATGGTGGCGATTTCTGCTGCATTGCGGCTGTAGTGCAGATAGCGTTTTTTCTCCAGGCCGATGCCGTGTTCTGCTGAAATACTGCCGCCCAACGCTTGCAGAGGGGCGTAGAGTAAGTCTTCAACGCGGTGATAAATGTCGATATCTTCTGTTTCAGTACCGACCACAATATGTAAATTGCTATCGCCGAGGTGGCCAAATACCGCTAGCTGGGTCAAGCCAAGCTGGCTCTTTAACTCGACCTCAATATGTTTGAGGTAGGCCTCCATAGCGCTAATGGGCAGGCCGACATCAAAAATAATGACCGGGGCGATGGCAGCGAGGGCATCAATATTGTCGCGTATCGCCCACAGGGCGTCTTGCTCCTTTGCTGATTTTGCCAGCACGGCATCGTCAATTAAGCCTGCATTAAGGGCGCTTTCAAGGGCGGCGAGAAAGACCTCCGCTTCAGCCTCGGTATCGCTGCCGGTGGATTCAATCAGGGCGTAATAGGCATGGCGCTGCGCAAGTGGTGGTGCGCCAAGGTGAGGCCCCTGGGTGGCGAGTTGATAGTAGTTGTCCCAAATGGCTTCAAAGGCGCTGAGTTTGCCACCCAGGGCGCTTTCGATATGGCTGAGCAAACGCGGCAGTTTGTCAAATTGGTCGGTGGCGACTAGGGCTGTGTTGCGTGCCGGCATGGCCGGGCGCAGGCGCAGTACTGCTTTAGTGACGATGCCAAGGGTGCCCTCGGCGCCAATAAATAACTGCTTTAAATCGTAGCCCGCGTTATTTTTTAGCAAGTGATTCATTGACGACAAAATAGTGCCGTCGGCCAGTACCACCTCTAAGCCCAGCACTTGCTCGCGAGCCATGCCGTAGCGAATCACCTGGTTGCCGCCAGCGTTGGTGGCGATATTGCCGCCGATGGTGGCTGACCCCCGGGCGCCGAGGTCGAGGGCAAAAAACAGGTTTTCGGCAGCGGCCGCCTCTTGCACTGCCTGCAGGCGCACGCCGCTTTCTACCGTCATGGTACGGCCGAGTTTGTCGAGGGCTTCAATCTTTTGCATGCGCTCGAGACTGAGGCATATTTCATCGCGGCCACTGCTGGTGCCGCCAACCATGCCGCTGAGACCGCCGTGTACCACGATGGCTTGCTGGTGCTGATTACAAAGACGCAAAATAGCCGCGACCTGCTCCGTAGTTTCCGGGCGTAGTAATAGAGGGCTATTGTAGGGGTGGCCGCGCCAATTGCCGACAGCGGAAATGCTCGGTGACTCAACCACACCACTGGGGCCGAGCAGGGCTAAGAATTGTTCGCGGATGGTGTCCATCGTTTTGTGAAGGTCTTGTTTTAAGTTAATGGTCTTTAGTCAATCTTATCGGGGTCGATGTCACGCTTTTCGACAAAGGCCCCCATGATTTCTCGTGGTGCCTCGGTCTTTAACAGGCGGGAGAAAATATTCAGCTCGGCATAAATGCGCTCACCAATCGGCTCGCCGGGGCGTTTCATTAAGGCTTTGGTGTGGCGTAGGGCGGTGCGGGATTTGGCGGCGAGGCGTTCGGCCGTCGCCATTGCCTGCGTCAGAGCTTCGCCGGGGGCGCAGACTTTATTGACCAGGCCCATGGCCTCGGCGCTAGCGGCATCGAAAGCTTCGCCCAGCATCAACAGTTCAGCGGCTTTATGGTAACCGGCCATTTGCACCAGTGTTTGCGATGAGCCGGCCTCGGGCACCAGGGCCAGGTTAATAAAGGGCAGGCTGAATTTGGCGGCGGGGTCGGCGTAGACAAAGTCGCAGTGGGCGAGCAGGGTGGTGCCGACGCCGATGGCCAGCCCGTCGACAGCGGCGACAATCGGCACGGTGGTTTCGGCCAGCGTTAAAAGGAAGTCGGCGGTGGCGGAATCGCTGCCGGTATCGGGATTGTTGAGAAAGTCATTGAGGTCGTTGCCCGCTGTGAAGTCGCCCCCCGCGCCGGTAATGACAATCACCCGTAACTCAGGGTCGGTATCGGCCTGGCGGATGAGGTCGCTGATGGCGGCGTACATATCGCGTGTCAGGGCATTTTTTTTATCGGGGCGGTTTAAGGTGATGGTGCCAATGCCTCGATTGAGGCTAATCAGTGTTTCGCTAGTTTTGTTCATTTTGGCTGTCCGCTTACTTTTTTATCGTTAGGGGGCTGTTGTCGTTGGGGTTGCATTGGCAATGTCAGCGCTATTGGTCGAGAATCGCTAAGCGCAAATACTTAAACAGTTTACGGCTCGCCGCCGGGCCTTTGTTTTGCTCCCGCTCTTTGCTGGCCTGACGAATCAGCTGGCGCAAATGCTGGCGCTCGAGTGTGGGGTGCTGTTCGAGAATATCGGTGAGGGCATCGTTGTTGCCGTCGATCAGTTCATCGCGGAGTTTTTCCAAGCGTTGAAACTGCAAGCGAAAGGTGCGGCTGTTTTCATCAAAAGAGGCCAGCACTTCGGCAATTTTTTCGTGGTCTTCGCTGCGCATCAGTTTGCCGACGTACTGCATTTGCCGCCGCTTGCCCTCGCGGTTTTTCAGGGTGGCAGCCAGCTCAAGGGCTTCGCGCAATAGTGGGCTGATGGGCACTTTGGCAAATTGCTTGGCGGGCAGGGCGAGCAGGGCCTCACCGGTTTTTTGCAGGGCCGTCATCTCCCGTTTGCGGGAGGACTTACTGATAAATTCCGGCTCATTATCCTCCCCATCAGTGTCGGCACTGGTGCTTTCGGGTTCGGCCGGGCGAGGGCCTTTGTTGGATTTTTTCGACATAGTAGGGCTGCTTAAAGATAAAACGACTTAATTAAAGGTAGAACAGTGTCGCCAGGCCGAGAAAAGAGAGAAAGCCGATGACATCGGTGACGGTGGTCAGCATAACACTGCCGGCGAGGGCGGGATCGATGCGAATCGATTTTAAAAATACTGGCAACAGGGCGCCAGCCAGCGCTGCCGTGAGCAGGTTGATCACCATCGCGGCGCCAATAATCACGCCTATCATCGGCGCTTCAAACCACCACGCGGCAAAGGTGCCGATCACCGCTGCCCAGAGCATGGCGTTGAGGGCACCGGTGAGTACTTCTTTATTGACCAGCCAGCGCAGGTTGTTGCGGTTGATCTGCCCGAGGGCCATGCCGCGAATGACCACGGTCAATGTCTGGCTGCCGGCAACACCGCCCATACTGGCGACGATGGGCATCAAAATGGCCAGTGCGACGACTTGTTCGATAGTGCCCTGAAACAGGCTGATCACCGCCGAGGCGAGCACGGCAGTAAAGAGGTTGATGCCCAGCCACACGGCACGCCGGGGGGCAGAGCGGCGCACTGATGAAAAGGTTTCCTCTTCATCACTGAGGCCGGCGAGGCTCAGCAGTGAGTGTTCGGCGTCGTCGATAATCACGTCGACCACATCATCAATGGTGATACGACCCAACAGGTGGCCCTCTGCATTCACCACCGGGGCCGACACCCAGTCGTGGCGCTCAAACAGGTGGCTGACGTGGGAGGCATCCATGGTCGCGGGGATGCCCTGAATATTGGTGTTCATGATTTCCCGCACAGTGGTGCTGGGGCTGGAGGTGAGTAATTTACTCAGGGTTAAGGTGCCGAGAAACATATCGCGCCGGTTGACGACAAAAATACTATCGGTGATTTCGGGCAGTTCGTCGTGGCGGCGCAAATAGCGCAGTACGGCATCGATGGTTAAATCGGGCCGCACGGTAATGGTGTCGGTGTTCATCAAACCACCGGCGCTGTCCTCGTCATAAGTGAGGACGGTCTCCACCCGGTGGCGATCCTGCTCGCCCATGGTTTGCAGCACTTTGGGGATCAGGTGGTCGGGCAGTTGTTGCAAAATATCGGCAACATCATCGGGGTCGAGGCCGGCAACCAATGCGGCCATTTGTTCGCTATTCATGCGCAGCAAGAATTCCTGCTGCAGATCTTCACTGAGCTCGCCCAGCACCTCACCTTCAACCTCGTCATCGACCAGCTCCCAGAGCAGGCGACGCACTCGGCTGGGAGCAGATTCGATGTAGTGGGCGATATCGGCCGGCATCATATTATTGATCATATGACGCATTTGGTGGAGGCTGGTGGGGTCGACTACATCCTCGGACAGCAGTGCGAGCAGGGAGAGCCGGTCGGTATTGTGATTGGCCTGCATGCGGGGCTGGGCTCCTGTTGAGGGGAGGGGCTAAAGGGCTTTGTTAACAGTCGCTAGTGTACGCAGGGGGCGTCGCGATTTACAGGGAAAGGCGCTTACTCTGCGTGAGATAGTGCAAAAGGCGGGGGCTTATTTACTACTGAAAAGAGCTTTGTTGCTGGAAAGGGCTTTACCACTGAAAAGGGCTTTGCTACTGGCCCTCGCCAAAATAATCGGCGAGTAAGTCTTTGACCTGACTGTGGGCTTTTATTTCGTCGTCGCCGTCGAATTCAAAATTTAGCACCGTACCCTGGCCAGCGGCCAGTAACATTAATGACATGACGCTTTTCGAATCGATCAGCTTGCCGTCGTGGCCGGTTTTAATGGTGCAGGCGAAGCGGTTGCAGGTGGTGGCCAGCTTGGCGGCGGCCCGCGCGTGAAGGCCGAGTCGGTTGATGATTTCAAGCTCGTCTTTAATCATGGGATGAAAAATGCCATGGGCTTGCCCGGTCTGTCAAATTTGGCGGGCGCTTGCTGCTGGCGGTGAAGAGCCACGCCTAGCCGTCCTGTTCGCGGTGCTGGACGTGAATGTTGTCAAACTGGGGGCGGAATTGATCGGCGAGTTGGTTGCAGATATACACCGAGCGGTGCTGGCCGCCAGTGCAGCCAATGGCGATGGTTAAATAGCTGCGATTGGTGGCGAGAAAACGCGGGATCCAGCGGGTCAGAAAACCATTGAGATCGGCGAGCATGGCAGCGACATCGGTTTGTGAATCGAGAAACTCGATCACCGGCTGATCGCCACCGTTGAAGGGACGCAGCTCGGTTTTCCAGTAGGGGTTGGGCAGGCAGCGCACATCA
>CAYWXW010000007.1:6128-15771 GCA_964462265.1 uncultured Porticoccaceae bacterium
TTTTTGATCAGGTCGCGCAACTGGTGCAGGGTCATGTTGCTGGTGTCAATGTGGCGACTGGCGATGGAGGCAATGGGGGCGAGCAGTTCGCGCTCCAGAGCAATCGCTTCTTTGAGGTCGACCGTGGGCGAGCTGAGGGGGTGGCGCCGCCGGGTCTCGCTAAAACGACGGATCAGGTTTGGCGTGCGCGCATCGAGAAACAGTACTTCGCAATTAATGCCGGACTCGCTCAGTTTGGCGAGGATGTCGGGCAGTTGCTCGAGCTTGCCGAGCAGGTTGCGGGCGTCGATACCGACGGCAATTTTCAGCTCATCTTGCTCGCGGTGCTCGCGTATTTGTTCCAGCAAATTGACCAGCATGCTGGCGGGCAAATTGTCGATACAGGTATAACCGACATCTTCGAGTACATGCAAGGCGGTACTCTTGCCCGAGCCAGAGCGGCCGCTAATGACAATTAAGCGGGTGTCGTTTTGGCTGCTGGGGGACTCGGAGGAGCTAGTCATCTCAGTGGGCGCTAGTCGCTATTTGATAGAGCGTATTGCTATTGGAGCAGTTGCGCAGTTGCTCGCGCACATCGCTGGACTGGAGTAATTCGGCGATGCTGGACAGCGTTTGCAAGTGTTCGTCATTTTGCTCGTCGGGCACCACCAGAGCGAAAATCAAATCGACGGGTTCACCATCAATGGCATCGAAATCCACCGGGTTGTTGAGTTTTAACAGTATCCCGGTGATACGCGGGCAGCCGCTCAGTCGGCAGTGGGGCACGGCGATACCTTCGCCAATGCCCGTGCTGCCCAGTCGTTCCCGCTCTATCAGTTGCTGATAGAGCGGGTTGGCATCGATAAAATCCGTGTGCTCAGAGAAAAAATCGGCAATAAATTCAAGCAGCCGCTTCTTGCTGACACCGGGTGCGTTACAGCAGGTTCTGTCGAGAGAGAGAACGTCTGTAATCTTCATGAAAAACAGTTCATAGGTAGTAATTCACAGGAGATCGTTGATGGGGCGTGATTAACGACCCCTGAGTTTTTCCTTGCGCTTGATCAGTTGGCGGTCGAGCTTGTCGGCGAGGCCGTCGATGGCGGCGTAAAGGTCTTCGTTCTCACAGTGGGCGAAGAGTTCACCACCGCTGGCGTGGATTGTTGCCTCGGCTTTCTGCACCAGTTTTTCGACCGAAAGAATGACCGAGACACTGGTGATTTTGTCGTTGTGGTGCTCAAGGCGGGTGAGCTTGCTGGTGACGTAGTCGTGAATAGCGTCGGTGATGTCGAGGTGGTGACCGCTAATATTGAGTTGCATGCAGTGCTCCTTATGCTGGGGTTGAGGTTAGTGACGGCATATTAACTACTTTGCTTAAAGCGTTTGCGGTCACTGGATGAGGGAATGTTAAGGCTTTCCCGGTATTTGGCAACGGTGCGACGGGCCACTTGAATGCCTTCGTCCTGTAGCAAGGTGGCTAGTTTACTGTCGCTTAAAGGTTTGCTGGTGGGCTCGTCGGCGATCATGCGTTTGAGCATAGCGCGAATGGCCGTCGATGAGCACTCCCCGCCGGCCGCTGTGCTGACGTGACTGGAAAAGAAGTATTTCAGCTCGAAGATGCCGCGTGGCGTGTCGAGATATTTTTGCGTGGTGACACGGGAAATGGTCGATTCGTGCAATTCGAGCTGCTCGGCCACATCGGCCAGCACCAGAGGTTTCATCGCCTCCGGGCCTCTTTCGAGAAACTCTTGCTGCATTTCGACAATGCAGCGGCTGACGCGTAGCAGGGTGTCGTTGCGGCTTTCGAGGCTGCGCAAAAACCAGCGTGCCTCCTGCAGATTGTCGCGCAGGAAGGTATTGTCCTTGCTGTTATCGGCGCGCTGCACCAGCTCTGCGTATTCTTTATTAATGCACAGGCGCGGGGCGATATCGCCATTGAGAGTCACTAGCCAGTGGCCGTGAATTTTTTGCACGCTGGCGTCGGGCACCACGTAGTCGGCATCGCCACTGTCAATGCATTCGCCGGGGCGGGGCGAGAGGCTTTGGATGAGCGCGATGGCGGCTTCGACGGCCTCCTGTTCGAGTCCGGTCTTGCGGCATAGCAGCGGGAAATTGCGCTCGGCGACCAGGTCGAGGTATTGCTCGCTGAGTAGTTTGGCATCAGCGAGAGAGGGCGTTTCCGGGCTCAGCTGATTGAGTTGAATTAACAGGCAGTCACTGAGGTCGCTGGCGGCAACACCGGGGGGGTCGAACTGCTGGATGCGGTGCAGCACGGCGAGGACTTCGTCGAGCGCCAGACCCTCTTCATCGTTTGGTGTGTCTTCTTCGGTATTGTCTGCAAGCTGGCTGTCGAGATCATCGACTGGCGCATCTGCCGGAGCTTCGCCTGCAAGGGCCTCACCTGCAAGGGAGCGTGCGAGGGGCTGCCATATGTCCTCCACAGCGGCTTCGAGAAAGCCATTGTCATCAATATTGTCGATCAGTGTGGTGGCAATCAGGCGGTCGAGATCTGACATGGGGGTCAGGTTGAGCTGCCAGAGCAGGTGATCCTGCAATGATTCGGTAACGCTGTGGTAGCTTTCAAAATCACGGTTTTCACCGCTCGGCGCTGCGGCGCTGGCGGTGGGTGCTGCGGGGTAGATGTCATCCCACTGGGCGTCGACCGGGAGTTCGTTGGGGATCTCTTTGCTCCACTCGTCGGGGGTGTCGCCGTTGTCGGCTATCTCGTTGGCGAGTTGTTCGTTGGAGACTTCTTCCGGCTCGGACTCGATTTCATCGGCCAGTTCGAGCAGGGGATTGGAGTACAGGGTTTGCTGAATTTCAAGGTGCAAGTCGAGGGATGAAAGCTGAAGTAACTTGATGGCCTGCTGTAATTGGGGGGTCATCGATAGCTGTTGACCCATTCGTAGTTGCAGACTTTGCTTCATATAATCGCTTTGCCATTTTCATTGAGTGATGGCTAGAGTGTAGACCGAGTTTGAACGCGGATCAATTGGCTAGCAAGTAATGTGCCGCTGGTTTGACGGGTGTCACTTGTTGGTCAGATTGCAGCGCGTATTTAGTAGGGTTTGTAAAACACGAGCTAGAGAGAAAAATCCTCACCCAGATACACACGACGGACATCCGGGTTGGAGAGGATGTCTTCGGCATTACCCTCGGCCAGTACGTGGCCATCGTTAACGATGTAGGCGTGCTCGCAGATATCGAGGGTTTCCCTGACATTGTGGTCGGTAATGAGGACGCCGATGCCACGCTCTTTGAGGTGGCAGATAATGCCCTTAATGTCATTTACCGAAATGGGGTCGACACCGGCAAAGGGTTCGTCGAGCAGTACAAAGGCCGGCTCCATGGCCAGTGCTCGAGCGATTTCGACACGCCGGCGCTCACCGCCGGACAGGCTCATGCCCTGGCTGGTGCGGATATGGGTGATGTGGAATTCCTGTAATAACGCCTCCAGTTTGTCCTGGCGATGTGCGGCGGTGAGCTGGGGGCGGGTTTCGAGGATGGCCATAATGTTTTTTTCCACCGTTAGGCGGCGAAAAACTGAGGCCTCCTGGGGCAGATAGCCGATACCCCGGCGCGCACGCTGATGCATGGGCAGGTGGGTGACGTCTTCGTCATCAATCAAAATGCGCCCGGCATCCTGCTTGACGAGGCCGACAATCATGTAAAAACAGGTGGTTTTACCGGCGCCATTGGGGCCGAGCAGGCCGACGATCTGGCCGCTGGCAACACTCATTGAAACATCGCTAACCACGGCGCGTTTCTTGTAACTCTTGGCCAGATTCAAGGCCTGTAACTGGGCCATTAATTGCTGTCCTTTTGTTGGCCTGTCGCTGCTTCGTCTGGCGTTTGTTCGTCTGTCGACGGCTGGTTTGCCGGGATGACCATATGCACCCGTTGTTGACTGTTGTCGCTGCCTCGGGCCTCAACCAGTTCTGCTTTCAGGTCGTAATTAATATGATCGCCTTTGAGCGTTGAGCCCTGCTGCTCAAGGCTGGCATTTTTGATCAGCGTGATTGTTTCGCTGTCGAGATAGTATTCAATGGTATCGGCCCGTGCATTGACCAGGCCATCCTCGGGCTTGGGCTGCTGCTGGTAGTGGGCAGGCTTGCCGAAGCAGAAAATTTTACTCGCCTGGCCATCGGTGGAGTAGATGGTGACTTGATCGGCCTCAATCAGCAGGCTGCCCTGTTTGATAATGACCGAGCCCTGATAGTCGGTAATGCCCGTTTTTTCATTGATTTGTGCGCGGTCGGCTTCGACAGTAATGGCGGCCTGTCGATCCGAGGGCAGGGCGAGGGCGGTGGTAGTGAAAAATACACCGAACAGGCAGAGCAGCGGGGAGAAAAGCTTAATTATTGGCATTGTGTCGACCCTTGACCCGGGAGAGTATTTGATAAGTTTGTGCAGCAAAATCACCTTTGAAACCCGTGCCGTCAATCTTGTGCCCCGGTGTTTTGAAGGCGATAGGCTTGTCGGTATCGGCTTGCTGACTGTCGGGATAGTAACTGAGAAAGGGCGTGGCAATTTCAGTTTTTTTGTCTGATTTTACGGGGCCCACCTGTTGCCAGGCGTAGACATCACCTTGCATGTCTATGCGCTGGCCGTTCTCGAGAATAACGCTCTGTTTGGCGCTCAGGTGCCAGGGTTGCTCGCCTTCGACAGTGGCGTGGGCGAGCACCTGGGGCGCCGCCATAACAAAGCGGTTCTGGGCCTGAAAGTACTCGCCCTCTGTCGAGGTCAGTAAAAAGGCAGGCCGACCTTGTTCGTTAAACTTGCGGGTCACGGTATTCTTCATATAGCTATCGGCACTGGACAGTGCGGAAACAGGGGGCTGTTTCTTACCCATAAAAATTTCTGGTTTGGCATCCCAGAAAATAACGAAGGCCGCCAGTGCAACGACGAGCAGAACGGCCAGGATGGCATTTTTTATGGATAGCACGGCTTAAAGGCTCAGCATCTGAGAGCAGCGGTTGCGCATATCAAAGAAAGGGCTCTATGGCTTGTGCAAACTTGCCCTGGGCTTTGAGTATAAATTCGGCGGCTTCGCGCACGGCGCCACGGCCCCCGTCTCGGCTCGACTGCCAGCGGGCATGCTCGGCAACGGTGGGGCTGGCGTTGGCCACGGTCATGCCGAGGCCGACACGGCGGATGACCGCTAAATCGGGTAAATCATCGCCCATGTAGGCAATCTCGTCGAGGTCGTAGGCACTGTCTGCCAATAGTTCGTTGAGAGCGGTGAGCTTGTCTTCCCGACCCTGGATAACCTTGCTAATGCCGAGTTCATTGGTGCGCCGCGATAAGAGATTCGAGCTGCGCCCGGTGATAATCGCGACTTCAATGCCGGCCCCTTGCAGCAGCTTAATGCCCAGGCCATCTTGAATATTGAAAGCCTTGAGTTCGTCGCCACTGTTGCTGTAGTAAATGCTGCCATCGGTGAGTACGCCGTCGACATCGAGCACCAGCAGGCGGATTTTTTCGGCGGCGATTTGGCTGTGGGCAAAGTTCATTGTTGGTTTCCGTTGGCTGGCTCTCTCACTAGATGACGCCCGCTCGCAGTATGTCGTGCATGTGTAATACGCCGAGGGGACGGTGGACTTCGTCTTCGACGACCAGAGCGGTTATTTTTTTACTTTCCATAATATTCAGCGCTTGTGCGGCGAGGATGTTGGCGTCAATGGCATTGCCGCCCCGGGTCATGACTTCGCCGATGGTGGCGCTATTGATATCGACCTGGTTGTCGACTACGCGGCGTAAATCACCGTCGGTAAAGACGCCAATCAAGGTGTTTTGTGCATCGACAACGGTGGTCAGGCCAAAGCCTTTGGCGGTCATTTCCAGCAGGGCATCTTTCAGCAGGGTGCTCTCATTGACGCGGGGCACTTCGTCGCCGCTGTGCATGATGTCGCAGACGCGCAGCAAGAGTTTGCGGCCCAGTGCGCCACCGGGATGGGAAAAGGCGAAGTCTTCGGCGGTAAAGCCCCGAGCTTCGAGCAGGGCGATGGCCAGGCCGTCGCCCATAACCAATGTGACCGTGGTGCTGGTGGTCGGGGCGAGGTTGAGAGGGCAAGCTTCCTCGTCGACACTGACATCGAGGTTAATGTTGGCCGCTTCGGCGAGCAAGGATTGTCGGTCGCCAGTCATGCTGATCAGGGGGATATCGAGGCGCTTGATGAGCGGCAACAAGGTGACGATTTCGGCGGTGTTGCCGGAGTTGGAGATGGCGACCACGACATCGTCTCGCGTGATCATGCCCAGGTCGCCATGGCTGGCCTCACCGGGGTGGACAAAGAAAGCGGGGGAGCCGGTGCTGGCGAGTGTCGAGGCAATCTTATTGCCAATATGGCCCGACTTGCCCATGCCGGTGACGATAATGCGGCCTTTGCAATGCATGATTAACTGGCAGGCCTGAGTGAAATCACCATCAATACGCCCTGCCATTGCTGCAACGGCCTGCGCTTCGAGCGCAATGGTGCGCAGGGCCGAGGCGTTAAAGTCGAAATCACTCATCGAGGCAGTATCCTGATTTAGTCCTATGGTGCGGGAGTATAGCGGTCGATCACGCTAAGGTCAGCTGGTCGGTAGTAGAACGACGAAATACAGGATATAGAGCAGTAGCATGACGCTGCCAAATTTTCTGGAGAGATGGATGGTTGTGGCTTTATCCGCGACTTTTCTCTGCCTAAAGTGGTGCCGGGCAATGGAGCCGAGCAGTAACAGGGTCAGGGCCGTGACGGCCAGATAGTCGCGATAAAACACTGCGCTGTCCAGTTGCAGGGGCGAAATGACACCGGCAATGGGCATCACCGCGAGGAAGTTGAAGAGGTTGGAGCCGAAGACATTGCCGATGGCGATATCGTGATGGCCGCGCAGGGCGCTGGTCACCGAGGCGGCGAGTTCGGGCAGGCTGGTGCCGATGGCGACCACCGTTAAGCCGATGACCAGCTCGCTAATGCCCATTTCAGCGGCTGTTGTGGTCGCCCCCCAAACGAGGATTTTAGAGCTCGCCAGCATCACTAACAGACCAATGATAAACCACGTCACGGCAGCGGCATTGGAGGCGGTGGCAATGTTTTCCACCTCGGCCACCTCGACCACCTCTTCGGGGTCGGGGTGTTGTACCTTGTATTTCACCGTTACCCAAAGCAGCATCGGGATTAAGGCCAGCATCACCAGACTTTCAGTGCGACCCAGTATTTGATCGTAGAGGCAGTAGCCCACCAGGGCGGTGACAAACAGTAGCACCGGGCCTTCCTGAAAAACCAGATGGCGCTGGGCGGGTAGAGGAGCAATCAAAGCAGTGACGCCGAGCACCAGACCAATATTGGCCAAATTGCTGCCCAGAGCATTACCCACGGCGAGGGTGCCGGAGCCCTCCAGTGCCGCGTTGATGGAAACGATGATCTCCGGTGCGGAGGTGCCAATAGAGACGATGGTCAGGCCAATCACGATGGGTGAAATGCCAAAGTTTTTCGCGGCACTAGCGGCGCCAATTACAAAGCGGTCGGCACCCCATACCAGACCAATAAGGCCGGCAATGATTGCCACGTAGGCTGGCAGTAGCTCATTCATTGCTGCTGGATCTTCCTTTTTTACAGTGGTTCAAGGTGATTTTGCGGTGTTGAAACCCGTGGTGTGTACCCTTGTTCTGGCGTTGGACGCAAGTCGCAAAAGCAGGTCGGGGATGGTATAGTGCGCGGCCGAAAAAGTCAGTCAGTTTGCGACTTTTTGAGAGCAAAGTGTGGCACTTCTGTTGAGCAAAGCGGTCTTTTGGTAGAACTTGTTCTTTCAATAGTGGCGCCTGTCTGTATAGGCAGGCCGTTGAAACCTGAGTGAAATGACAGAGCTGGGTAAAAATGGGCACGATAGATAAGCGTGCAGAAAAAGGAAGGCGTGATTATGTTAGCGAAATTATTACAGACAAAATTAAGCGTGTTGGCCCTTTGCTGGATCGGCTTGATGTTCGCGGGCCAGATACAGGCAAGCTGTATCGCATCCGAAGCGACAGCTGAGGAGGCCACCCTTTCGCCCTACCAGCTAATAGACACGGTGACTGAAGAGGTGTTGGCTGAGATTGATCGCCATCGCGCAGAGCTTGATGCCAGTGCTGAAGAAGCGGTAAAACAGCAGCAGTTCGATTGCTTTGTTGGCCAGGTCGACAAGATTCTTGGCAAGGTTGTCGATTTTGACTGGATTGCCCTTAAAGTGATGGGTAACGATGGCAAGGTTGCTAGCACTGAGCAAAAAGCACAATTTGCCGAAGCCTTCCGCACCGGACTGGTTGAGACCTACGGCCGCGGATTGTTGAGCTATAGCAGTGAGAAAATCGTCCTTCTGCCGGCAGAAGATATTGGCGATAGGCGCAAGGTCACCGTGCATCAGCAGATTGTTGGTGCAGAGGCGACTTACCCTCTCGACTATACGATGGGTTTGAAGGATGGCCAGTGGAAAGTGATTAACGTCATTATTAACGGTATTAATTTGGGTAAAACTTTCCGCGGGCAATTCACTCAATCGTCACAAAAGAACAAGGGTGACATTGATAAAGTGATCGCCAGTTGGGACAGCGGAATAACTAACGGGTAAAGCATGGATATTGAAGAAATAAAGCGTTTATTGCAGGCCGCCCTGCTCGATTGTGACATTAGTGTTGAGAGTGAAGGCTCCCACCTGAATGTCACCGTCGTCGGTGAGGTGTTTGAGGGCAAGCGTGCGGTGCAACGCCAACAGCTAGTTTATGGTGCCCTGAATGAGCAAATTGCCTCTGGCGCCGTGCACGCGGTGAATATGAAGCTCTGTACACCTGCCGAATGGCAGGCTGCTTGATCGACAGAGCACTGGCTAGAGCTAAGCTGAGCTCAGGTCGATCAAACTCAAGTATCAGCAAAATCAGGCCCGGGGCTGGCAGTTTAGACACTGCTGTTCCACTGGCTGGCATTGGTGGATTTAGATATGGATAAACTGCTTATTTCCGGGGGCACCCCGCTCTCGGGTGAAATCCGAATATCGGGCGCGAAGAATTCAGCCCTGCCTATCTTGGCGGCGACGTTACTTGCCGACGGGCCTGTCGTTGTCTCAAACCTGCCCCACTTGCATGACATTACCACCATGATCGAGTTGCTCGGTTGCATGGGGGTGAGTGTTATTCTCGATGAGAAAATGCGCGTCGAGGTCGATGCCAGTACCCTGCACACGCAAACGGCACCCTATGAGCTGGTGAAAACCATGCGCGCCTCCATATTGGTGCTAGGCCCTTTACTGAGCCGCTTTGGTGAGGCGCAAGTGTCCTTTCCCGGTGGTTGTGCCATTGGTAGCCGACCGGTTGATTTGCATTTGCACGGGCTCGAATTGATGGGTGCCGATATCACCATTGAAGGTGGATATATCAAGGCTAAGGTCGATGGCCGATTACAAGGTGCCCACATATTTATGGACACGGTTTCAGTGGGTGCCACCGAAAACCTGATGATGGCGGCAAGCCTGGCAGAGGGTAAGACGGTGATTGAAAATGCCGCTCGCGAGCCTGAGATCGTCGATCTGGCCAACTGCCTCAATGCGCTGGGTGCCGATGTGCAGGGGGCGGGGAACGATAGCCTTACCATTAACGGTGTGTCTCGTCTATCCGGCGGCACTTACAACATTATGCCCGACAGAATTGAGACGG
>CAYWXW010000007.1:15781-24341 GCA_964462265.1 uncultured Porticoccaceae bacterium
TACTCGATACCGACCCCCATATTCTCGAATCCGTGTTGCTTAAGCTGGAAGAGGCGGGTGCCAAAATCACCAGCGGTGATGACTGGATTGAGCTCGACATGGAAGGCCGTCGACCCAAGCCCGTGCAGTTGCGCACAGCCCCCTATCCGGGTTTCCCCACCGATATGCAGGCCCAGCTGACCGCCGTTAATGCGGTTGCCGATGGGGTTGGCACGGTGACGGAAACAATTTTTGAGAACCGCCTGATTCAAACGCATGAATTAAACCGTATGGGCGCCCACATTGTTCTCGAGGGCAATACCGCCATTGTCACTGGTGTTGAAACGCTGACCGGTGCGCCGGTGATGGCCTCTGATTTAAGGGCCTCGGCTAGTCTGGTGATTGCTGGTTTGGTGGCTGAGGGCGAAACAGTGGTTGATCGTATTTACCACATCGACCGTGGTTATGAGTGTATCGAAGAAAAACTCCAGCAGCTGGGTGCCAATATTCGCCGCGTGCCGAATTAAGGCGGTGTCTCAGTTTTGAGCTTATTAATTGAAGTGATTGAATCATGAGTCAGTTGACGATCGCGCTCACCAAGGGGCGCATTCTTAAAGAGACCCTGCCACTGCTGGCCGAGGTGGGCATTGTGCCCAGTGAAGATATTGCCAGCAGCCGCAAGTTGATGTTCGCCACCAATCGGGACGATATTCGCCTGCTGGTACTGCGTGGCACCGATGTGCCGACTTACGTGCAATTCGGTGCTGCCGATCTCGGCATTGCTGGCAAAGACACGCTGCTAGAAAATGGCGACGACGGTTATTATGAGCCCATCGATCTGGGTATTTCCCGCTGCCGTTTAATGACGGCGGGCATGGTCGGTGCTGCCCCGGTGACGGGCCGCATTCGTGTGGCGACCAAGTACGTCAACGTGGCACGGCGCTACTATGCTGAAAAAGGCCTGCAGGCCGATATCATTAAGCTCTACGGAGCGATGGAGTTGGCGCCATTAATCGAACTCTGCGATGAAATTGTCGACATCGTCGATACCGGCAATACCTTGAAAGCGAATGGCCTTGAGCCGCGCGAGTTGATTGATGTCGTCAGCTCGCGCTTGATCGTCAACAAGGGGGCGCTGAAAATCAAACACAAGCTGATTCAGCCCTTACTTGAGGGTTTCTCTGCCCTGGTGGCCACCCGGGCGCAAAGTGAAAGTGAGGCCGCCAGCGCATGGGTGAGCTGAAGCCACTAATGTTAGATGCCGCCGCTGAAACTTTCGATGCACGCCTCGAGCAATTACTCGCCTGGCAGCCAGAGCTTGAAGGTGATGTTGTTGCGGTCGTCGGTGAGATTATCGCCGCCGTGCGTAGCGAGGGCGACAAGGCGGTACTCGAATACACGCGCCGCTTTGATCGACGTGAGGTCGGCTCTATTGCCGAGCTGGAGATTGGTAGCGAGGCGTTGCAAGAGGCGCTTATTAGTTTGCCCGCAGAACAGCGCGAGGCCTTAGAAACCGCTGCCCAGCGCATTCGCAGCTACCACCAGCACCAAACACAGAAATCCTGGCAGTACACGGAGGCTGACGGCACCGTGCTGGGACAGAAAATCACGCCTTTACAGCGGGTCGGTATTTATGTGCCCGGTGGCAAGGCGAGCTATCCCTCTTCGGTGTTGATGAATGCCCTGCCGGCGAAGGTTGCCGGCGTCGATGACATTATTATGGTGGTGCCGGCCCCCGGTGGCGATTTGAATCCGGCAGTATTGGCCGCCGCCGCTATTGCGGGTGTCGATCGCGTGTTTACCGTCGGTGGTGCTCAGGCCGTTGCCGCTCTGGCCTACGGTACGCAATCTATTCCCAGGGTCGACAAGGTGGTTGGCCCCGGCAATATTTATGTCGCCACGGCCAAAAGGGCGGTATTTGGTGAGGTGGGTCTGGATATGGTCGCTGGGCCTTCGGAAATTTTGGTGATCTGTGATGGGCAAACAGCGCCCGACTGGATCGCCATGGATCTGTTCTCTCAGGCCGAGCACGATGAGCAAGCCCAGTCGATTTTAATCAGTCCCGATGCCGACTTCCTGCAAGCCGTATTGGCGAGTATGGAAAGATTGCTGGCCGAGATGCCCCGGCGCGAAATTATCAAGGCCTCGATTAACGGTCGCGGCGCCCTCATTAAAGTTGCCGATCTCGACGAGGCGGTACGCATTGCCAATCGCATTGCGCCGGAGCACCTGGAACTATCAGTCGCTGACCCCGAAGCCATGCTCGAGGATATTCGCCATGCCGGTGCGGTGTTTTTGGGGCGGCACACACCCGAGGCATTGGGTGATTATTGCGCAGGCCCCAACCATGTGTTGCCGACCTCCACCACGGCGCGTTTTTCATCGCCGCTGGGTGTTTACGACTTTCAGAAGCGCACCTCAATAATTGCCTGCTCGCCAGAGGGCGCGGCAAAGCTGGCCGACACGGCCTGCGTATTGGCACGCTGTGAATCCCTTGAAGCTCATGCGCGTTCCGCCGACTATCGGCGCTAATTGCTGCGATCAGAGCGATGTATTTAATCAAGTAATTGGTAAACGAATAATTGGTAAGTAAATGGTGAAACTATGACGCGGCGTCTGTGGAGTGATTTTGTCAATGAACTCGAGCCCTATGTGCCGGGTGAGCAACCCCGTGTCGACAGCCTGGTTAAGCTCAACACCAATGAAAATCCCTATGGTCCCTCGCCAGGGGTTAGCGAGGCGATAAAGGCCGAGCTGGGCGATGGCCTGCGTCTTTACCCACCGCCCAACGCCGACCACTTAAAACAGGCGATTGCCGATTATCACCATGTTGACGTTAAACAGGTCTTTGTCGGCAATGGCTCTGATGAAGTGCTGGCCCACGCCTTTAATGGCCTGTTTCGCCACGGCAAGCCCCTGTTGTTTCCCGATATTACCTACAGTTTTTACCCGGTTTACTGTGGTTTATACGAGATTGAAGAGCGCAAAATCCCGCTCACTGACAATTTTGAAATCGTGGTGGATGATTACCTCGTGCCCAATGGCGGGATCATCTTCCCCAACCCCAATGCGCCAACCGGCCGCTTGCTGTCTCTCGATAGCATCGCCTCACTGCTGCGCAATAACTCTGATTCCGTCGTTTGTGTGGACGAGGCCTATATTGATTTTGGTGGCGACAGCGCCATTGCTCTGGTCGAGGAGTTTGATAATTTGCTGGTGATTCAAACCCTGTCAAAGTCGCGCTCGCTGGCGGGCCTGAGGCTCGGTTTTGCCATTGGCCACCCAGAGTTGATTGAAGCGCTTGAGCGTATTAAAAACAGCTTTAACTCCTACCCGGTGAGCCGTTTGGCCATTGCTGGGGGGGTTGCCGCTTTCGCCGACGAAGATTATTTCCAACAGACCCGCGAGGCGGTGATTACCAGTCGTGAAGCGCTGGTTGAAGCGCTTGAAAAGCTGGGCTTTGAGGTGATTCCCTCGGCCGCGAATTTCGCCCTGGCGCGCCACCCTGACTACAGCGGTGAGCATTTAATGTCGGCCCTGCGAGAACGCAAGATTATTGTGCGCCACTTCGGTGCTGCGCGTATCGAGCAATTTTTGCGTATTACTGTCGGTACGCCGCAACAAATTGCATTGCTACTCGCGGCACTGGAAGAAATTATTGCCTGAAGTCGGTGGGTGGCTCTTTCCACCCTGTTAACTCTCTGGGCGAATCCCCGCGATTGCCTTAATCGTCAGCCAGATATTTTTGCGAATAATCCGTAGCTCTATAGGGTCACCCGGTGCCAGGTCGGCAATGAGGTTGATTTCGCTGGAGCCATCGCTGACCGCCTGGCCGTTGATATGGGTGATGATATCGCCGGGTTGCAGGCCACTGTTATAAGCGGGGCCGTGGATGGGCACTGCGGTGATAATCAGCGCTGAGGGGGGTGAGAGTTCCAGTTGGGTGGCGATTCGGGGGGCTAGTTGTTGGACTTCGACACCCAGCCAGCCGCGAATCACGCGGCCGTGGGTGATGATGTCGTCGAGTACTTTAATGGCCATTTGCGTGGGAATGGCAAAGCCGATGCCGACAAAAGAGGTTTCGTTGAGTGTTGCCGAGTTGATGCCGACGAGATTGCCGTAGGCGTCGATCAGCGCGCCGCCGGAGTTGCCGGGGTTGATGGCGGCGTCAGTTTGCAGGTAGTTTTCGTAGCGATTTAAGCTTAGGCCGCTGCGCCCGGTGGCGCTGATAATACCCTGGGAAACCGACTGGCCGATGCCAAAGGGATTGCCGATGGCCAGTACAATGTCGCCAACTTCGGCTCTGGTTTGGTTGTCAAGGCTGGCTCGGGGGATGGCGCTGAGTTGGTCAAGATCAATTTTCAGTACCGCGAGGTCGGAGTCTTTATCCGTACCGACAATGCTGGCTCGGGCCTCGCGGCCATCATAAAGCAGGGCGATGATTTCTTCGGCATCCGCGACCACATGGTTGTTGGTGAGGATAAAGCCACGCTCGTCGACAATCACCCCGGAGCCGAGCGAGGATTCCATACGCTGTCTTTGCGGCATATTGCTACCACCGATAAAGCGCTGAAAAACCGGGTCGTCAGCTAAAGGGTGGTTGAATCGAGTGCGGGTATAAATATTTACCACCGAGGGTGCAGCCTTGCGCACGGCAGTGGCGTAGGAGGTGACCAGATCCGTCGTGGGTCGCGGGGTGATGGCTTGCGAGACGAGGTTTTGCGTTGCCGAGGGGCCGTTGCTAATAAATTGCGGAAAGAGTGCCGTTACGAGAGCCGCGATGATGAGGCCAAATAGGGTTGGCCAGCCGAAATATCGTAATAGTCGCAAGGTCTAAGATCCGCTGAAAGTTTCTCAATTGTTGGTGTTATTATGGCACACCCCGCAACCACCTTGCCTGCGATCCCCGAAAGTCGGTGCGCAACAGTTTCCAGACCTCGGTAGGGCACGCGGTGGGACGAGAAAAATTGCAGTTATTCGTTTTTAATGGAGTGTAAATATGAGTGGTCTTGTTAAACCCCACGGCAGCGATGTCTTACTACCGCTATTGTTGGAAGGTGAGGCGCTGGCAACGGCGAAGGCACGGGCGCAAAGCCTGCCCAAAGTGGTATTGGCCTCCCGCGAAGTGGGCGATTTGATCATGTTGGGCATCGGCGGTTTCACACCACTCGACGGTTTTATGGGGCGGGCAGACTGGCAGGGCGTTTGCGACAACATGCACATGGCCAACGGTTTATTCTGGCCGATTCCTATCACTCTGTCAGTCGATCAGGCGCAGGCCGATGAGCTGTCATTGGGCTCTGAAGTCGCGCTAGTCGACGGTGAAACAGATGAGTTGATGGGCCTACTGACGATCTCTGAAAAGTACAGCATTGATAAAGCTCACGAGTGTCAGCAGGTGTTTACTACCGCTGACCCAGCCCATCCCGGTGTTGCCATGGTGATGAGCCAAGGTGATGTCAACTTGGCGGGCAAGGTTGAGGTCTTCTCTCAGGGCGATTTCCCGAGCAAGTATGAAGGGGTCTATATGACACCGACACAAACTCGCGAATTGTTTGCGGCTAAGGGCTGGTCGACCATTGCCGCTTTCCAAACCCGCAACCCGATGCATCGCTCCCACGAATATCTGGCGAAAATTGCCATTGAAATCTGTGATGGCGTGATGGTTCACTCGCTGCTGGGTAAGTTGAAGCCAGGCGATATTCCCGCCGAAGTGCGCCAGGAAGCGATCGGCACCTTGCTTGATGAATACTTTGTCGACAATACCGTCGTGCAGTCGGGTTACCCCCTGGACATGCGCTATGCTGGCCCGCGTGAGGCACTGCTGCACGCCTTGTTCCGTCAAAACTACGGTTGCACCCACTTGATTGTCGGCCGCGACCATGCCGGTGTTGGTGACTACTACGGGCCCTTTGACGCCCACCATATCTTTGATGACATTCCCAAAGATGCGATGGAAACCGTGCCGCTGAAAATCGACTGGACCTTTTGGTGTAATCGTTGCGAGACCATGGCGTCGATGCGCACCTGCCCTCACGGTGCCGATGATCGCGTGCTAGTGTCGGGTACCAAATTGCGTAAGGCTTTGTCAGAGGGTGGAGAAGTTGAAGACAACTTCTCTCGCCCCGAGGTGCTGGAAGTTTTGCGTAAGTACTACGCAGGTTTGAGCGATGAAGATAATGTTGAGGTGACGTTGTCCGGTCACTCCGCTACCTAGTTTTTTTCATCCGCACATAAAAAAGCCGGGTACTTATCCCGGCTTTTTTATGTGCCTTGCCCGAGTCTGAATTAGACGACCTTGGTCGTCGGATCCTCTTCTTCGCTATCGGCTGTTTCCTCTGTGGGCTCGGCTGTCGCGCTGGTCTTATTTTTCTCCAGACCATAGCTTTCGTCGAGCACACCGTTAACGTCGGGGGTGTAATCTTTCGGTGGTTGCGGGCTGTCGATGGTGCTGTTATCCGCCGTGTGGGCAATGCCCAGATTGCCAGAGCCCGCTTCAAGCAGTTTGTTGCTGATTTCGGGGTTGGTCAGTGTCATGGCACTGTCGGCCAGATGCTGATGCACTTCTTTATAGCTGTGCGTCAGATTATTGACCAGCTCGGAGGTGGTAATGAAATGCTCAGTCACCTTGTGCTGATAGGTTTTCAGCTCATCGTCTTTTTTGCGCAGCTCTTCAGTCAGTGTGCGGCGCTGTTTGGTAGCGCCGGAGAGGGTGCGACCGACGAGGGTGCCGATGACGAGACCGATGACGAGACTGGCCAATGCAATAGTGATGGGGTCTGTGGGCACGCTGGTACTTCCTTTTGTGAGTTCGAATAGGTGGGGATTCTATCTTGAACAGCCCACGGGTTGAATAGCTGGGCAATGAATATTTATTATCGTCTGGTAAGAGTGGCTGATTGGTGTTTAATTAAATAGATAGGGGCTGGGTTGAAAACAATGAGTAAAAAAACGCAAGTCACCATTGCCGGAGCGGCGGGTAACATTGAGGCCCTGCTTGAAGAGGGTAAGGCCGGAGCCCCTTTTAGTACCAGTGCTTATGTGGCGGTGATCTGTCATCCCCACCCACTGTACGGCGGCACTATGGACAATAAAGTGGTGTCGACACTGGTGAGAATTTATCGTGAGCTGGGTATTACTTCGCTACGTTTTAATTTTCGTGGCGTGGGTGCCAGCGAGGGTGAGCACGATGAGGCCCAGGGTGAGGTGGATGATCTTTGCATCGTCAGCGAATGGCTGCTGGCCCAGTACCCCGAGAGTCAATTGTTGCTGGCGGGTTTTTCCTTTGGTTCGGCCATTGTCGCCGCTGCCAGTGAGCGCATACCGGTGGCGCAGATGATTCTGGTTGCACCACCAGTGGCGCGTTACAGCTTTGCGCCGCAGGGTGTCTTTGCTTGTCCGGTAACATTGGTGCTCGGTGGGCAGGATGAGTTGGTGGATGTTGAGGCTGTGCACGTTTGGCTGGAATCCCTCGATTGTTCCGTAGAGACAATTGTTATCCCCGAGGCGAGTCACTTCTTCCATGGTCAATTGAATAGCCTGCGTGAAAAGCTGGGCGCGCAACTGAGCGCTTTCTTAACAGCGCAGTAGAGGGCTGTGCAGCGCTTGCGCACTTTGTGCGGCACGAGTAGAGTGGCCGCCCTTAAGGCATGCGGCCCTCCACTGATACACCTTTTACTTAATCGTCTTTAATTTAATCACCTTTAACTACAGTCAGCTCTTAATCGATGTCCTCTTCGCCCCTACAACGCTATGAAAAAGATTTGCTGCAGGACGGTTTTGTTGCCGATGCAGCGCAGCGCCTCGCCGTCGAAAAGCTCCAGTCTGTCTATGAGCGCTTAAATGCCGCAGACGCGGTAAAGGTCGGGCTGTTTGATCGCCTGCGGGGTCGCCAGCCACGTCAGGAGCCCGTTAAAGGGCTGTATTTCTGGGGTGGTGTGGGGCGGGGTAAAACCTACCTGATGGACAACTTTTACGAGAGCCTGCCCTTTGAACAGAAAATGCGCGTGCACTTTCATCGCTTTATGCGCCGTGTACACCGTGATCTGACCAAATACAACGGCGTGAAGAACCCCCTGGAAAAGGTGGCGGAGGGCATCGCCAGAGATGCGCGGGTGATTTGCTTTGACGAGTTTTTCGTGTCTGATATCACCGATGCAATGATATTGGGCGGCTTAATGGAGCTGCTCTTTGCCCGGGGCGTCACTTTAATAGCGACCTCCAATATTGTGCCCGACAATCTTTACACCAATGGTCTGCAACGCCAGCGCTTTTTGCCGGCCATTGCGCTGGTTAAGCAACACTGTGAAGTGGTGAACGTCGATAGTGGCACGGATTACCGGCTGCGTGCCCTGGAACAGGCTGAGCTCTATCACTCGCCGTTGGATGAGCAGGCTGAGGTCTCGCTGCACAGCACCTTCGATAGCCTGGTGCCGACGCGGGATGAGGTGCGTGAAGATGTTGCTCTGGAGGTGGAGGGGCGGGATATTCCCTGTCGCTATGTCGGTGAAGATGTGGCCTGGTTTGACTTTATGGCGCTGTGTGATGGGCCGCGCAGTCAGAATGACTATATTGAGCTGGC
>CAYWXW010000007.1:24441-43024 GCA_964462265.1 uncultured Porticoccaceae bacterium
AAACACGCAATCTCTGCTTGAACTTCCTCACGCGCATCGGTAGAATTCGCGCTCTTTTCTGGGAGCCACCTGATTTCAGGTAACGATTCAATGAAAACATTTAGCGCGAAACCCGAAACAGTTCAGCACGATTGGTATGTCGTCGACGCCGCCGATAAAACCCTTGGCCGACTAGCGAGTGACATTGCGACGCGTCTGCGCGGCAAGCACAAGCCTGAATATACCCCCCATGTTGATACTGGCGATTACATTGTCGTCGTCAATGCCGAAAAGGTACGTGTTACGGGTAAAAAAGCCACAGACAAGATGTACTACCACCACACAGGTTTTCCCGGTGGCATCAAGTCAATTAGCTTCGAAAAGTTGGTCGACAAAGCGCCTACGCGGGCGCTTGAGAAGGCGGTAAAGGGCATGTTGCCCAAGGGTCCGCTGGGTCGGGCTATGTACAGCAAGTTGAAAGTGTACGCTGGGGATGCGCATCCTCACGCCGCACAGCAACCGCAAGCACTGAATATTTAACGGGACGCATGACAATGGCTGAAACTTATTACGGTACAGGTCGACGCAAAACGTCGGCGGCTCGAGTTTTTATAACTAGTGGTAGCGGAAATGTAACGGTGAATAACCGTACGCTAGAGCAGTATTTTGGGCGCGAAGTGGCACGTATGATCGTACGTCAGCCCCTAGAAGTGGTTGAAGCAGTCGATAAGTTCGACTTGAAAATCACCGTTAGCGGTGGTGGCAGTTTTGGTCAGGCCGGTGCGATTCGCCACGGTTTGTCTCGTGCGCTACTGGCTTACGACGAAACGCTACGTGCGCCACTGCGTCAGGCCGGGTTTTTGACTCGAGATGCCAGAGCGGTAGAGCGCAAGAAAGTGGGTCTACATAAAGCACGTAAGCGTCCACAGTTCTCGAAGCGTTAATTACTGGTCGTGTTGTAAAAAAAGCCCGACTTTATGTTGGGTTTTTTTGTTTTAAAACATGGGGTTAGCTGGTTGGTCAGCGGTCTCAGCTTGTAAATCCCCATGCTTTTCATTACTATTACTCGCCATTTTTGCCTGTGCGCGGCATAGGTTTCATCAGCTGCAATGAATGCAGCCAATCTTTATTTTTCTGCCTTTATAAGGGGAGCTCATATGAGCAATGAGGGTGTCAATCAGGGGCGTCGCCGCTTTTTGACTGCAACTACCTGCGCTGTTGGCGCGGTGGGAGCAGTTGGAGCTGCGGTGCCGTTTGTCGGTTCCTGGTTTCCAAGTGCGAAAGCGAAAGCGGCCGGTGCGCCGGTACGCATTAATATTAGTCGAATTGAGCCGGGCCAAATGGTCGTTGAAGAATGGCGTGGGCAGCCGGTCTATATTATTCGCCGCACCCAGGAAGCCCTCGATTCGCTGGCTAAATTGACCGATAAACTGCGCGATCCCGAATCTGAAAATTCGGATCAGCCCACTTATGTCGACCCGGTGAATAGAGCATCGAACCCTGAATACCTGATTATGGTCGGTTTGTGTACCCACCTGGGGTGTGCCCCAATGTATCGCCCCGATGTTGGCGCTACCGATCTTGGCGGTGACGAATGGCTGGGTGGTTTTTTCTGCCCTTGCCACGGTTCCAAGTTTGACCTCGCAGGACGTGTCTATCAGGGCGTGCCCGCACCCCTCAACCTTAAAGTACCGCCCCACAGCTATGAAAGTGAAAATGTCGTGGTGATCGGTGTTGACGAGGAGAGCGCATAATGAAATTGATCCTATTTTTGTGGAACTGGCTTGATGAGCGTCTGCCGGTGCAGCGTGCCTGGAACACCCACATGGGTAAGTACTACGCGCCGAAAAACTTTAACTTCTGGTACTTTTTTGGAGTGTTGTCCCTACTGGTGCTGGTTAACCAGCTGTTAACCGGTATTTGGCTGACCATGAGTTTTGAGCCTTCATCCGAAGGCGCTTTTGCCTCGGTTGAATACATTATGCGTGATGTCGACTACGGTTGGATTCTGCGCTATATGCATTCTACGGGTGCCTCGGCATTCTTTATCGTTGTCTACCTGCATATGTTCCGCGGCTTGCTCTACGGCTCTTATAAGGCGCCACGCGAGTTGGTTTGGCTGTTTGGTATGGCGATTTATCTGGCGCTAATGGCCGAGGCCTTCCTTGGCTACGTTCTGCCCTGGGGACAGATGTCCTATTGGGGAGCGCAGGTCATTATCTCTTTGTTTGGTGCCATCCCCTATATAGGTGATGCCATTGTCGAGTGGGTGCGTGGTGATTATCTGATTTCAGGTATTACCCTCAACCGCTTCTTTGCCCTGCACGTGGTTGCAGTACCCATCGTACTGCTCGGTCTGGTGGTTTTGCACCTCCTGGCTCTGCACGAAGTGGGCTCCAACAATCCCGACGGTATTGAGATCAAGAAGAATAAAGATGAGAACGGCATACCCCTCGACGGTATCCCCTTCCACCCCTACTACACCGTGCACGATCTGGTGCCGATAGTGGTCTTCCTCTTTATCTTCTGCTTCATTCTGTTCTTTATGCCAGAAATGGGCGGCTACTTTATTGAGCACGCTAACTTTGAGATTGCCAACCAGCTGAAAACCCCCGAGCACATTGCACCGGTCTGGTATTTCACGCCTTACTATTCAATGCTGCGCGCAGTACCCGATAAGTTTATGGGCTTTCTGGTGATGGCGGCAGCGGTAGCGATCCTCTTCGTACTGCCCTGGCTCGATCGCAGTCCGGTGAAGTCAATTCGCTATAAAGGTAATATCAGTCGTGTTGCCGTCGTTCTGTTCGCGGTGGTATTTATCATTCTCGGCATATTGGGCATGAAGGCACCAACGCCTGCCCGCACCGCACTGGCGCAGGTCTGTACCGTTATTTACTTCCTCTACTTTCTGGCAATGCCGATTTGGACCGTTTTGGAAAAGACCAAACCCGAACCCCTCAGAGTAACGATGGATGGCGGTATGGGTTTATGGCGTTCTCTGGGTGTACTGCTTATTATTATTGGCCTGGTAATTGTTCCGCTCAAGGCGGTGGGTGCCTCGTCTAATTTTGATTGCGGCACTATTCAATGTGATCAGTTTGAGGCTGATCCTGAGAATAAAGCTTCTCTACAAAACGGCGCTCAACTTTTTGTTAACTACTGCATGGGTTGTCACTCTGCGAAATACCAGCGCTGGGAGCGTGCGGCCGACGATATGGGTGTACCCCACGGTATGATGATGGAGAACCTGGTGTTCTCTGGACAGAAAATCGGTGGCTTGATGGGTATCTCAATGTCCGAGCACTCGGCCAAAGCCTGGTTTGGTGCTGTGCCACCCGATTTGACCCTGGCCACCCGAGCGCGCTCAGCAAAGTGGGTTTATACCTATTTACGTAATTTTTACGCCGATAGTAGCCGCCCGGTCGGGATCAATAACAAAGTCTTTAAAGACGTCGGTATGCCTCACGCTCTAATGGATTTACAGGGTCTGCAAGGTTGTGCCCCCGGCCCCATGTTGGCTCACAACGGTGGTATTAAAGTTGACCCGCTGACCAGCGAGCCTCTACTCGACGATCCCTGTGGTTCCTATGAGTTGCTCAGTGAAGGCAGTTTGTCACCAGAAGAGTTCGATGGTGCAGTTTATGATCTGGTGAATTTCATGGCTTATATGGCTAATCCAGTAGAGGCGGAGAGCAAGCGTATTGGCGTTTATGTGCTTTTATTCCTCGCTTTTTTACTGATCTGGGTATGGCTACTAAACCGAGAATACTGGAAAGACATTCATTAATAACGTCGCCGTTTAAGTAGTTTTTTATCTATCCTCTGAGGTTTATGTAATGGGTGTTGTTTCAAAGCGAACGTCGATGACATTTTTTTCTGATCCGGCAAGTCACTATTGCCACAGAATAAGAATTGTTCTCGCCGAAAAAGGCGTGACTGTCGATATAGAAGAAGTCGACCCCAGTGCTATCCCAGAGGAATTGGCCGAGCTCAATCCCTACGGGTCAGTG
Organism: uncultured Porticoccaceae bacterium; assembly: GCA_964462265.1. Lineage (GTDB taxonomy): Bacteria > Pseudomonadota > Gammaproteobacteria > Pseudomonadales > Porticoccaceae > Reddybacter. The sequence goes on from CAYWXW010000007.1 coordinate 28,431, forward strand.
CCGACTCTAGTCGACAGGGACTTGTCCCTGTACGAATCAAAAGTGATGATGGAATACCTCGATGAGCGATTCCCCCATCCACCCTTGCTACCCGTTTACCCGGTGGCTCGGGCCTTGAGTCGTCAATACATGCACCGTATTGAGAAAGACTGGTGTGAAAAGGTGGATGTTATTGTTGCTAACACGGATAGCAAAGAAGTAGCACAGGCTCGCAAAGAGCTGCGCGATAGCTTACTGGGTATCGCCCCTATTTTTGTCGACAAGCCCTACTTTATGTACGAAGAGTTTACTTTGGTCGACTGCTGCCTGGCACCGCTGCTGTGGCGCCTGGAGAGCCTGGGTATTGATATGCCCAATACCCGACAGGCTAAACCGCTACATGACTACATGCGACGTTTGTTTGAACGCCCAGCGTTTCTGTCTAGCTTGACTGAGCCTGAGCGAGACATGAACAGCTAACAGGGCCAAACAGCCTTTCAGGTTCGCGTCCGCAGGTAAGACTAATGGCAATGACTTCCAACAAGCCCTATTTAGTTAGGGCTTTTTATGACTGGATAGTAGATAACGACTGCACCCCCCACGTGGTAGTTAATGCCATGACGGTGGGTGTAGTGGTGCCTCAGGTTTATGTTAGTGATGGTCAGGTTGTGCTCAACCTGGCGCCGCGAGCAGTGACCGCTTTCAATCTTGATAATGACGCAATCAGTTTCAATACGCGTTTTGGTGGCGTGCCCACCGATATCTATGTGCCCATTGATGCTGTCATTGGTATTTATGCCCGTGAAAATGGCGAGGGTATGGCCTTTGAGTCGTCGGCACCAGAAGCGACTGAGCTGCGCGGTATTGATGATGAACCTGATGATAAGCCCCCGACCGGTTCTGGGCCCTCTGGGTCAAAGCGACCGAGATCAAAACCTTCTGGGGCAAAACCGCCAGGCCCAAAGCCATCAGGTCCCAAGCTCAGAATTGTTAAGTAATTCGGGCTAAATTTTAGCTCGCCTAGACAGACTAACCCGATAGAGAGGAGTTGATAATGAATGATCCAATCGTAATTTGCGGATATGCACGTACGCCAATGGGCGGCATGATGGGTGTGTTGGCTGATGTGCCGTCCCCACAGTTGGGCGCAACGGCAATTACTGCCGCTATGGCGCGCGCCGGTGTCGAGAATAACGATGTCGACGAAGCGTTGATTGGCTGCGTTTTACCAGCGGGTGTGGGCCAATCCCCTGCGCGCCAGGCCGCGTTGGGTGCAGGTCTGCCCGTTAGCACTGGTACCACCACCGTCAATAAAATGTGTGGCTCAGGCATGAAAACTGTGATGATGGCCTGTGACACACTGCTTGCAGGCCAGGCTGATGTCGTTGTTGCCGGTGGCATGGAAAATATGAGTAGTGCGCCCTACGTGCTGAAAAAAGCCCGTGGTGGTTACCGGCTGGGTAACGGTGAATTACTCGATCATATGTATGTCGATGGCCTACAAGATGCCTACACCGGTGGCTTGATGGGTGTTTTCGCTGAAAGCTGTGCCGGTAAATATACCTTTACTCGTGAAGATCAGGACGCCTACGCCATTGAGTCCCTGCGCCGTGCTAACGCTGCGATTGACGAAGGTAAGTTCAGCCGCGAGATTGCACCGGTTACTGTTAAGACGCGCAAAGGCGAGACAGTTATCGATACCGATGAGCAGCCCGGTAATGCCCGCCCCGATAAAATCCCGAATCTGAAACCGGCCTTCAAGAAAGATGGTTCTGTCACGGCGGCCAACGCCAGCTCAATTTCTGACGGTGCTGCAGCTCTGGTGTTGATGCGTCAGAGTGAAGCGGAGAAGCGTGGCCTGAAACCCGTAGCGGCGATTCGTGGCTATACCCAGTTTGCCCAGGAACCCGAGTGGTTTACCACTGCCCCTGTTGGCGCCATGAACAAACTCTTTGAGCGCACCGGTTGGTCAGCGACTGATGTTGATCTGTTTGAAGTCAACGAAGCCTTTGCCGTTGTCGCCATGGCGGCGATGAAAGAGCTGGATATTCCCCATGACAAGGTCAATGTTCATGGGGGTGCCTGTGCATTGGGTCATCCTCTGGGTGCCAGTGGTGCGCGTATTATCGTCACCCTGCTCTCTGCTCTGGAGACCTACGGCAAAACGAAAGGTGTCGCCAGCCTCTGTATTGGCGGTGGCGAGGCAACAGCCGTTGCTGTCGAGCTTCTCTAAGAGAGAAACTTATTTAAGACAGTGTTACTTAAAAAAGCCCCGCATTGTCGGGGCTTTTTTTATGGCGCTAGTTTTGTGGTGGTCAATGCTGGGGCTATTCAGCAATCGATCCTTTATTGAGCCCCTCCCAGCGTTGCACCAGATTGGGGGCGTCAATACCCAGTGAATCAAGCGTGCGGCCAACCGTCTGATTGACGATGTCCTCGATATTGACCGGGTGCTGATAAAAAGAAGGCACTGGCGGCGCAATAATGCCACCCATCTCGGTAACGATGGCCATATTGCGTAAGTGTACGAGATGGAGAGGTGTTTCCCTCGGTAACAGCACCAATGTCCTGCGCTCTTTTAGTGTCACGCCAGCAGCGCGGGATATGAGGTTGTTGTCCAGTCCGTGTGCAATAGAGCCCAGGGTGTTCATCGAGCAAGGGGCTACCACCATGGAGTGAACCGGGAAGGAACCGCTGGAGATACTGGCGCCAAAATCTTTGTGGCGATGACACACGTCTGCCAGTACTGAAATCGCTTTCTTGTCGAAGCCCGTTTCATGTTCAGCGGTGATAACACCAGCGGGCGACAAAATCAGGTGAGTTTCAACCTCGGGCAGCTCGGCAAGTACCTGGAGCAGGCGAATACCATAGATACAACCGGTGGCGCCGGTAATGGCAACAATGACTCGTTTGAGCATAACTCTTCCTATTGCGATCCTGCGTTAATTACATTGTAGCCGCATTGCTCGTTACTGGGGATCATCAGCTGGCTCGGCTTTCTGGGGGGCGTGTGCCGAGAGAGGCGGGGGTAGTTTGTATAAAATCGAGGCAATAAAAAAGGACAAAACTTTTCAGTCTTGCCCTTTGTCTGTTTTGCGCTCTTAGTGTTAACTAAGAGCGTAAATCAGATAGCCTTCCTCTACTTAACGTAGAATTAGATGGCTACGATGTTCTCAGCTTGAGGACCTTTTTGGCCTTGAGTTACGGTGAACTCAACTTTTTGGCCTTCGATCAGAGTTTTGAAGCCAGAACCAGAGATTGCGCTGAAGTGAGCAAAAACGTCTGGGCCAGATTCTTGCTCGATAAAACCAAAACCTTTAGCTTCGTTGAACCACTTAACAGTACCGGTAGTAGTAGACATAGTTATTTCCTAATAATTCGAGAGTAATTAAAGCCTTTTAATAAGGCCGTTTTGCTGGAAGTGTTGCTATTACTTATGAAAAACAGGACGAGTGTACTACTGAGGAACATCGAAATGGTGTGCATAAATATAGGACGTACTTTCAAGCTGTTGCGATTATATACCGCTTTATAGTCTAGTCAATGGCTAAACCCCGATAAAAATAGCTTATTTGTGTCTTTGCCTGTTAATTACTGCTGGGCAAGAGGTGCTTGTGATTCGAATTGGCCCGAGCTTCTCTCATCTGCGAGTTAATTCTAATTAGCGGGAAGAGGGCACCGGTGGGCGCTTAAATAGTTGCCGTATGGTACCTATTATCAGCAGGCTGGCGAGCTCAATGAGCAGCGACAGGATGAAACCGCACGTCAGTCCGCTAATAATCGCCGAGGGATTTAGGATGATGCCGTAGGTGTAGTTACTCCAAACCTCGTTTTTAATATCGAGCAAGGGTTTTAAAATCACATGGGTGTAAGCACTGTAGGTACTTGCAGTGAAGCTTTTCCAGGCCTGTGTCAGTGTCTGGTTTCTATTGTAAATTGCTGCGATGCTATCACCGCCGTCCTTTATCACCGGGTCTTTGTTGTTTTGGTAGTGAGCGATGAGCTTGTCCAGGCTGCCGTTAAAATAGCGTTCGGCATCCTCCTGAAATTCGTTGAGGCTGATTGAGGATTCGAGAAGGTGTGCTTCAAGGCTTTTCCCGTATTGATCGATAAAGCCAGGCATCTGAACACCAATCAGTACGCCGCTGGTGAACAGTAATAATCGCAGATAATCCAAAATTTTACGCATATATTCCAGTGGTGTTCTGCACCTGTTAACCGTGCCTCGTCAGCTGTGTCTTTAACGAGTTTATGGCCTGTTGGGAATAATAGCGGTGCGTGAAGAAATAGGGAATACGTGTTTTTGGGGAGGGGCTGTTTGTCTGAGCGGGGTGGTATAAGCGGGGCTTTCTCTAAGCAAAAGAATGGTGGGCCTTCCCAGACTTGAACTGGGGACCTGCCGATTATGAGTCGGATGCTCTAACCAACTGAGCTAAAGGCCCTTCTTATGCTGTTTTTGTGTGCTGCGGTTGATGACTGATCAGCCTTTATGCAGCCCTCTCAATGTATCGATAGTCTTTGAGAGGGCGCATTATAAAAGGCTTTGTCGTTATCTGCCAGATAAGATCTGTTGCTTGAAGTGATCTATTCGTCGAGAAAGCTGCGCATGTGATCAGAGCGGGTAGGATGGCGCAGTTTCCGCAGGGCCTTGGCTTCGATTTGGCGAATGCGTTCGCGAGTGACGTCGAATTGCTTACCGACCTCTTCCAGCGTGTGGTCGGTATTCATGTCGATGCCAAAGCGCATACGCAGTACCTTGGCTTCGCGGGCGGTGAGGCCGTTGAGTACTTCGCGAGTCGCTTCGGTGAGGCTCTCGGCCGTGGCTGAGTGAATCGGCGAGTCGACGTTGACGTCTTCAATAAAGTCGCCAAGGTGAGAGTCCTCATCGTCGCCAATTGGCGTTTCGAGAGAGATAGGCTCTTTGGCAATTTTGAGTACTTTGCGAATTTTTTCTTCGGGCAGCTCCATGCGTTCTCCGAGTTCTTCCGGTGTTGGCTCACGCCCCATTTCCTGCAGCATTTGGCGCGATACACGGTTGAGCTTGTTGATGGTTTCAATCATGTGCACCGGAATACGAATGGTGCGGGCCTGATCGGCAATGGAGCGAGTAATGGCCTGGCGAATCCACCAGGTAGCGTAGGTTGAAAACTTATAACCGCGACGGTATTCAAACTTGTCCACCGCTTTCATCAGGCCGATATTACCTTCCTGAATCAGGTCGAGAAATTGCAGACCGCGGTTGGTGTACTTTTTGGCGATAGAAATTACCAGACGCAGGTTGGCTTCGACCATTTCTTTCTTGGCGCGTCGCGCTTTGGCCTCGCCGATAGACATGCGGCGGTTAATGTCCTTAATTTGGGTGATGCTCAAGCCCGATGCTTTTTCAACGTTCGCCAGTTTTCTTTGTATGCGGGTGATGTCATCCAGCAGGTTTTTGATGGCGGGGGCGTAGGCTTGCTTGCGTCGGGAAAGATTCGCCGCCCACTTTTCATTAGTTTCGTTGCCGGGGAAGCTTTCAACAAACTCTTTGCGGGGCATTTTTGCCTCGCGAATACACAATCTCATAATGCTGCGCTCGTGCTTCCTCACTTCGTGAAGAGCGATGCGAGCCCGAGCAACCAGGGGATCGTATTGCTTGGGTATCAGCTTTAAATATTTAAACAGCTCACCTAGTTCGGCAATATTCTTTTCGGCACTATCGGCGTTGCGTCCATAGCGAGCTATTGAGCGCTTGGTCTTCTCATTTTGCTTCTGGATGGCACCAAAGCGCTGGGCCGCTTCTTCGGGACAGAGTCCGCCCTCGTGTTGCTCCTCCTCTTCCTCCTCTTCTTTTTCACCGGCGAGTATGGCGGCAGCGTCTTTCTTGCTCTGCTCGAGTGCTGAGGGTACGTGGGCGACGGGGTTGAGATAGCCAGCGATAATTTCGACCAGGCGACGCTCGCCTTTCTGCACAAGCTCGTACTGGGCGACGATGTCGTCGACCGTCTCGGGCCACTCAGACATGGCGTACATAACGTCGCGGATGCCCTCTTCGATACGCTTGGCGATTTCAATTTCGCCTTCGCGAGTCAGCAGCTCAACGGTGCCCATTTCGCGCATGTACATGCGCACGGGATCGGTGGTGCGGTGTTTTTCGGTTTCGACGGCGGCCAGTGCGGCAGCGGCTTCGGCGGCGGCAATTTCGTCGGCGCTATTGTTGCCTTCGTCATTAATGAGCAGTGTATCGGCGTCGGGGGCAGTTTCGAAAACGTTGATGCCCATGTCGTTGATCATCTGAATGATGTCTTCAACCTGATCGGGATCAGAAATATCTTCCGGGAGGTGGTCGTTAACCTCGGCGTAGGTCAAGTAGCCCTGTTCGCGGCCCTTGGCAATCAGTTCCTTGATGCGTGACTGTTGTTGGCTGACGTCGCTCATAGAGTATCCGTAGTTGGTGAGTGGCTGAAAACAAACGTGAAATTATAGCCTATAAGTGGGGTTCTGTCTTGTTATTACAAGGCCCGCATATCCGCTATTTGCTTGTTTCATCTTTGCTCTCAAGTAATTGTTTTATCTTGTTAATTAATTCAGGGCTGCGCTCTTCGGCGGGTAGCTCTAGCCAGATCGCGAACGCTGTATTGCGGTCGTGATCATTGAGCTGGCTTTTGGTGCTTAAATAAGCAATGCGCTGCTCTATAGTCTGCTCGCTTATGGCTGTGAGAAGCAGTGAATCAACAATGTCCTGAGCCTGTTTTACATAGCTTTCGGCTGCTTGGCTGGGAATGTTGGCGAGGTCGGTAGCGGCGATTCCCGCTAACATTTCGCCCTGCTCCTGACCATGCACGCCACGCCAATAACCGAGGATATGATTGAGAGTATAGTCGGGATTTTTCGCCAGCAAGGTGAATAAACCCTGAAGTATTTCGATATCGGCGAGTTCAAGCTTGAGTAGCGCCTCGCTGTGCTCAAGGTTCTGTGCCAGTGATGGGTGGTTGATAAGTAATGCGATCAGGCAGTGCAGGGGCTTTAGTTGCACCTCTTTTTGTACAGGGGCGGGGTGCGTTTTAGTTGTTTTGACGCTTAATTGGGTTTCACCCTCTGGCTGGGCATAATCCTCCGCTGGCGGATAGTTTTCGCCTGCGGGGTAGTGCTCAGCGCCGTCATAGCCAACACCGTAGCTTTCGTAATTGCCGTTATCCGGTGGTGCCTCTTCCCATTGTGGTGGCGCTTCGCTGTCCGGCGGGGCGAGCAGCCCCGTTAAGGTGTCGGTGGCGAGGCCGGTCTTTTTGGCCAGTTGGTCGAGCAGTAATTGTCGGAAAATACCCGTTGGCAACTGATTGATCATCGGTGCGGCGAGAGTGGCGAAGCGGGCGCAGTCATCGGCCAGCGTTAAGTCGAGCCCCTCTTCGCACAGTGAAAAGAGAAAGGCCGAGAGCGGCGTGGCGTTGCTGACTAGATTGCGAAAACGCTCGTTACCGATTTTCCGCACCAGGGTATCCGGGTCTTCGCCCTCATCGAGAAAGAGGAACTTGGCGCTGCGTCCGTCTGTCATTTGAGCCAGGCTGGTTTCCAGAGCGCGTTTGCCCGCCTGGCGTCCAGCTTTGTCGCCGTCAAAGCAAAAAACCACTTCACTGGTGTAACGGAAGAGCTTTTCAAGGTGAGCCTCTGAAACGGCAGTGCCTAGGGTGGCGACGGCATTTTCTATTTCATGCTGGGCCAGGGCGACGACGTCCATATAGCCTTCGACGACCAGTAAGTTGCCCGTGCTCTGGCGGCTGCGATTGGCTTCGTAGAGGCCGTACAGCTCCCGGCCTTTGTGAAATACCGTGGTTTCCGGCGAGTTGAGATACTTGGGCTTGTCGTCGCCGAGCACCCGTCCACCGAAGGCAATCGTGCGCCCGCGAGTATCTCTAATGGGGAAAATAATACGTTCGCGAAAGCGGTCGTAACGCTTGTTCTCCTCCTCGCGATTAACCAGCAGGCCGGCGTCGGTGAGTAGCGCAATGGTTTCGTCTTCGACCGTATCGTTGCTTTCTACCTCATCGTCATTGTGTTGCAGGCGGCTTTCGGTGATGGCGAGCAGTAAATTGTCCCAGCCGGGTGGGGCGTAGCCAATCTCAAAATTACCGGCGATTTCGCCACTCAGGCCCCGCTGTTTTAGATAGTCGACAGCCTGGTGTGCGGTTTTGTGCTGGCGCAGTTGTTGCTGATAGAAGCGTTTAGCCTGATCGAGAATGTCGTACAGGGCTTTGCGGCGCTTGTCTTGCGGGTTGTTTTGCTGAGCTTCGCGTGGCACCTCCATGCCAACCAGTGCGCCGAGACTTTCCACCGCCTGGGGAAAGTCGACATGGTCGTAGTCCATCACAAAGCCGATGGCATTGCCCCCAACACCACAGCCGAAGCAGTAGTAAAACTGTTTTTCGGGGTTGACTGAAAAGGAGGGGGTTTTTTCGTCGTGAAAGGGGCAGCGGGCGGAGTGGTTTTTGCCCGTTTTTCGCAGCTCAAGGCGTGCGCCGATAACATCGACGATATCCACTCGGTCGAGTAGATCGTCGATAAAGCGCTGTGGAATTAATCCGGCCATTGGCTTGGGGTGCTGTGTGAGGTGGCCCCGCTTGGATTCGCGGTGGCGCGCGGCTTAGGACAGTCGCGCTTTAATTTGCTTACTCACGACGCCCATATCGGCACGGCCCTGAACCTGGGGTTTGAGAATACCCATTACTTTGCCCATGTCGGACATCGCCTGAGCGCCGCTATCGGCAACGGCCTGGTCGATAAGCACCTGCAGTTCTTCTTCGCTGAGCGCAGCGGGTAAAAACTCAGCAATAACGTCAAGTTCGACTTGTTCCTGTTCGGCGAGATCATCCCGTCCGGCATCGTTGAACTGGCTCAGTGAATCGCGGCGCTGCTTGCTCATTTTGTCGAGAATGGCCAACACGCGAGTGTCGTCCAGTTCAATGCGCTCGTCGACTTCAATGCGTTTAATCTCGGCTTGAATCAGGCGGATGGTGCCAAGGCGGGGTTTGTTTTTGGCACGCATCGCAGCTTTCATTTCGGTGGTGATGCGTGCTTTTAGTGTTTCTTCACTCATGACTGTTGTCCGACTTGTAGAGGTGGTATTTAAGTTATTTTTTGGCTGCAAGGATAGCTTACAAGCGCTTCGCTATATTGAGCTGTGATGCCAGCTGAGTAAAGGCTCGTTGAGCTATCTGTAATGCTCAGGGCATAATAGCCAGAAACGAAAAAAAGCCAGAAACAAAAAAAGCGCCGACATGCGACGCTTTTTACTATCTGCCTTTACTATCTGTGAAAATTGGCTAGCAGCTCATCTGGGTTTCAGTGGATAGACCCGGTCTAATGCGTTGCTAAACATTGCCCCGTGTGTGGGCAAGCGTTAGTGGGCAAAGTAATACGGCAGAACAAATTTACACGTGAAACAGAGTGCTTAGTACATCCGTTGCAGTTTGCGCGACTCGCGTTGTACTTTCTTGGCGTGACGTTTAACAGCAGCGGCAGCTTTACGCTTGCGACACCAGGTGGGCTTCTCGTAAAACTCGCGACGGCGAACTTCAGCGAGAATGCCAGCTTTTTCGCAAGAGCGCTTAAAGCGACGTAGAGCGATATCGAAAGGTTCGTTTTCTTTAAGGCGTACTGAAGGCATCTATCCTCTGTCCTGTTTCTTGTCTATCTATTAACGATCTAAAAGTTTCGGGCTTAGGCTTTTTTATCAGCATAAGCCCTATAAATTTGGCTACAGCCCCTGTTGGGGTCGCGTATTCTATACACTTGTCGCCTCGGGTGCAAAATATTTTTGTTCTTGCGCTGCCGTCTAAGCCCATGAAATCGGGTGGTTTTCACAGTCGTTGCACATTATTATGCGCGCTCGGGCGATTTAAGGTTGCCAAATAGAGGTAGGTAATGCGAATACTGGGCATAGAAACATCCTGTGATGAAACCGGCGTGGCGATCTATGACAGTGAAACTGGCCTGCTGGCCGATGCCTTGTACAGCCAGGTTGAGGTGCACGCCGATTACGGCGGTGTGGTGCCCGAGCTGGCCTCGCGGGATCACGTGCGCAAATTGCTGCCGATGATTCGCCAGATTCTAGCGGATGCATCATTGCAAGCCAGCGACATCGACGGCATCGCCTATACCGCCGGCCCCGGCCTGATCGGTGCATTAATGGTGGGCGGCTCGGTGGCTCGCTCGCTGGGTTACGCCTGGGATGTACCTACCCTTGGCGTGCATCATATGGAAGGTCATTTACTGGCCCCGATGCTTGAAGATCAGCCCCCGGAATACCCCTTCATAGCCCTGCTGGTTTCTGGCGGGCACACCCAGCTGGTGAATGTGCAAAATATTGGCGAGTACGAAATTCTCGGCGAATCCCTCGACGATGCCGCTGGTGAGGCTTTTGATAAGGCCGCAAAAATGCTCGATATGGATTACCCCGGTGGCCCCCGCATCGCTAAATTAGCCGAGAAAGGCGAGGCAGGGCGATTTCGTTTCCCCCGACCGATGTGTGATCGCCCTGGTCTCGATTTCAGCTTTTCGGGCTTGAAAACCTTTACCTTAAATACCGTTGCCACCGAGCGCGGTGATGATGTGTTGCCCGACGAGCAAACCCAGGCCGATATCGCCTGGGCTTTTCAGGATGCCGTGGTCGATACGCTAGTGATTAAATGCCGCCGGGCAATCAAGGAAAGTGGCCTTAAAACCCTGGTGATTGCCGGTGGTGTGTCGGCCAATATTTGCCTGCGTGAGCGTCTCGAACAGGCCCTGGCCAAGCTTGATGCCAAAGTCTTCTATGCGCGCAATGCCTTTTGTACCGACAACGGCGCGATGATCGCCTACGCTGGTTGCCAGCGCCTGATGGCAGGGCAGCACGATGACCTGACGATTCGAGCCGTGCCGCGCTGGCCCCTCGATACTTTGCCACCCTTACAGAACAACAAGCAGGCTGTTGCGACAGCTGCAGAGGAATAAAGCATGGATATTGTTTATATCCGCGATTTACAGATTGAAACGATTATCGGCATTTACGATTGGGAGCGCGAGGTGCGCCAAACCATTTCCCTCGATCTGGAAATGGCTGCCGATATTCGCCGTGCCGCCGCGACGGATGACATACTGCACACCCTCAATTACAAAGCGGTCGCCAAGCGTTTGATCGCCTTTGTTCAAAAGTCTCAGTGTTTATTGGTTGAGCGACTGGCGGAAGAGATCGCGACCATTGTGCTCAGCGAGTTCGATGTGCCATGGCTAAAGCTGCGTCTCAGCAAGCCGGGAGCCCTGCGCGGCTCGAAAGATGTGGGCATTATTATCGAGCGCGGGGAGAAGCCAGCGTGACGGCTGCTGTTTCAAGACGGGTTTATCTCAGCCTTGGTAGCAATATTGAGCGTGAGAAAAACATTCTCGCCTGCCTCGATGCCCTTGCCGAGCACTTTGGCGACATAGTTATTTCACCGGTTTATGAAAGTGAGTCCGTGGGTTTTGCCGGCGATAGTTTCTACAATTTGGTGGTGGGTATCGACAGCGCATTGAGTGTCGGCGAACTCGCCGTGATAATGCGCGATATTGAAACGGCCAATAAACGCAGCCGTGCAGGGCCAAAATTCGGCCCGCGAACACTGGATATTGATATTCTGACTTACGGTGACTTAAGCGGCATGATCGATGGTGTTGCTCTGCCGAGGGATGAGGTGACCGAAAATGCTTTTGTGCTTCTGCCCTTGGTCGATATCGCCCCGGATGAAAAGCATCCTGTGACCGGGAAAGCTTATTGCGATATTGCGAAAAACTTTACGGGTAGCGAACAAAAGCTGTGGCGTATTGATTTTAGTTGGCGAGGCCGTGTTATTTCACAAGTTAGCAAACTTGTATAAATTGTTAAGTTAACAAAAACCCCGTCGGAAAATATCTTTCGACGGGGTTTTTTTGTTGTGCTTGGGTTCTTTAGAATTTACCCACTAATATCAATCCTGCGTTTTTGTGGCACGTCATCCGGTGCCTTCGGCGCCTTGAGTCGAAGTACACCATCCGTAAAATCAGCACTAATATCTTCTTCATGAATATTGTTGCCAAGGGTGAAGCTGCGTAAATACTTGCCGTAACGACGTTCCTGTCGAATGACTCTGCCCTTGTCTTCTTCCTTATCTTCGCTACAGGTCTCAGCGCTGATTGACAGCACGCCATCTTCCAGCGTGACATGAATATCATCCTTTTTTACGCCGGGTAATTCGGCAGTAATTTCATAACAACTATCCAGCTCTTTGATGTCAACGCGGGGTGCGAAAAAGCCACTCTCTGGGGTTTCTGAATGTTTGGCGGGTGACCAGAAATTATCAAAGGCGCGGTCAATATCGAAAAAATTTCCTCGAGGTACGAGTGCCATGGCGAGTTCTCCAATCAGTTAATTTCATGTACTACGCAATTAACAATGGGATTTGTAGCCAGGTTTTCAAGGTTTTTTTTTATGAAATGGGAGTGCTTTATTGACTTGGGTCAAGTGTTTTAGGCGAGGTGTTTGCCGCCGTCGACAGCAATAGTTTGACCCGTTATATAGCTGGCGCTAGTAATAAAAAACTCAGCTAAGCGGGCAATGTCGTCGCTGCCACCCATGCGTTGTAGTGGAATGGTTTTAATTAATTGATTTTGTTCGTCATCTTTTTGAGTGTCGTTTTCAGGCCAAAGAATAACACCGGGCGCAATGCCGTTAACTCTGACTTTTGGGGCGAGTTCTTTGGCCAGGGTTTTGGTGAGCATTTTATTGCCAGCCTTGGCGATACAATAAATGCTGTGATATTTTAACGGTTGCTGAGCGTGAATGTCGGCAATATTTACGATGCTGCCGCGCTGTTTTTTTAACGCCTCAGCCACTGCCTGGCAGAGAAAGAAAGGCCCTTTTACATTGCTGCCAATCAGCTCGTCCCACTGGGTGTTTGTTGCGGTGGGTAGGGGGGTGGGATAAAAACTGGAGGCGTTGTTCACCAGTGCATTGAGCTGGCCCCAGCGGCTAATGCTGGCTTTGGCCAGTTGCTGAACACTGTCACCATCGAGCAAACTGGCTTGCAGGCTGTGGGCGGAATCGACACGTATGGCATTGAGTTTTGCGCAGAGTTGTTCAGCATCGGCAGCGGAGTTTTGGTAGTGGATAATCACCCGGTAGCCGCGCCCGTGCAGCCGTGTGGCAATGGCCGCACCGATGCGCCGGGCGGCACCGGTAATCAAGGCGACGGGGGCGGGTTCAGTTATCGTCACTTTGCTGTTCGCGCTTGTGCTCTTGTTTATGTTCGGCTATGCATTCCAAACGCTTGTTATCCAGTGCTTCACCGATAGCGGGCCCCTTGAGACCGGCATTAATAAATTGCTCGTTGCCAATTGCGCGCACCTTCTCGCTGAGATTTTGCAGCCATTGCGCCGAGGGGTAGTCCACCGTTTCAAAACCGGTGCGACCCCGGGCATCGGCGATGCAGGCGAGCAGGAAACACTGCAGTGCTTCGGGCTGGCGGAACACGTCCAAGCCTTTAAGTACTTTTAGCACCGTGGCGGGGCGCAGGGTGTCGATTTTATGGCACAGTAGGTGATAGCGGGTCACGACAACCGCCAACTTGCGGAAGCGATTGGGCACTCGCAGGCGCTCGCAAAAGGCTTCTACCAATGGCACGCCGGCCTCTTCGTGGCCCATGTGGCGGGGCAGTATATGTTCGGGGGTAATACCTTTGCCCAGGTCGTGCATCATTACCGCAAAGCGCACGCGGGGGTCTTTGCTCAGTTGGGTGGCTTGATCCATGGCCATCAGTAGATGAATGCCGGTGTCGACCTCGGGGTGAAAGTCAGCTCGTTGGGGCACGCCGAAAAGTTTTTCAAGCTCGGGGAAAAGTACGGCGAGTGCGCCACATTCACGCAGCACTTCAATATAGGTGCGGGGCGATGCCTCTGATAGCGCTTTAAGCGTTTCGCTCCAAACCCGTTCGGGTGTTAAGTATTCCAGCTCACCGCTGTCGGTAATCGCTTTCATCAGCGCCAGTGTTTCATCGGCAACGCTAAAGCCAAGATGATGAAAGCGAGCCGCGAAGCGAGCGACGCGCAGTACTCTTAAAGGGTCTTCAACAAAGGCGGCAGAAACATGGCGTAGTTTGCGATTGGCGATATCTTGCTGGCCGCCATAGGGGTCGACCAACTGACCATTGCTGTCTTCGGCAATGGCGTTAATGGTGAGATCGCGGCGCGAGAGATCCTGCTCAAGGGTAACGCTGGTGTCGGTATGAAACACAAAACCGCCATAGCCGTGGCCGTTCTTGCGCTCGGTGCGGGCGAGGGCGTATTCCTCATTTGTGTCGGGATGCAGGAACACGGGGAAATCACTACCGACGGTGCGAAAGCCCAGTTGTTCTAGCTCCTGGGGCTGGGCGCCAACCACTACCCAGTCGCGATCCTTAACGGCGAGGCCAAGAAGTTTGTCGCGCACTGCACCGCCCACCAGATAAATATCCATAAACTGACTTTAGCCCTTTTAGGCTTGTTTGGCAGCCTGACTTGCCGGTTTTTGTGGCTTGAGCAGCTCTTTCAAAAAGTGCCCGGTGTGTGAGCCTTCCGTGTCGGCGACCTGTTCTGGTGTGCCGGTGGCGATAATG
>CAYWXW010000008.1:0-2289 GCA_964462265.1 uncultured Porticoccaceae bacterium
AGCGTTTTTGCACTGCTGAAGGAATAGAGGATGTTATTTCAGCTTCAGATTTTAGATACAATGACTTTTCAAACTTATATAATGCTGAAATGGTTGATGGGCCATTAAAAGGCTTATTGGCTAGAATAGTATTTGTTGTTGATCAGGACAATGTAATAAAGTATGTTGAAGAGGTTGATGACATTACGCATGAGCCAAATTACGACAAAGCATTAGAGGCAGTAAATGCTCCTCTCGTGGGTGAGCCTCGCGGGCGGCAGGTGCGTTCTGCCAATCACACAGCAGGCCTTCCCGTTCGCCACCTTTACGTGCACACGTATTTCGCAACCAGTGATCGAATTGCTGTGCGTCGGCCTTATTTTTACCCGGTGCCATCAGCCCCTGCATATTGTGATAACTCATGCCGCTGCCCACTATTAATGTGCCAGTCTGGCGTAGTGGTGCTAGTGCTCGGCCCACGGCAATGTGGTGGACTGGATCGAGATCATTGCGTAATGAAATCTGCACAATCGGTATATCGGCATCGGGATAAATCAATTTAAAAGGAATAAATGTACCGTGGTCTAGGCCGTGTTCAGGATCTAAACGGGCACTAATGTTTGCATCACTGAGCAAGTTTTGTATCTGTGCAGCTAGTTGCGGTGAGCCAGGTGCCGGGTATTCCAGTTCGTAGGTATGAGCTGGGAAGCCGTTGTAATCGTAAATCAGCGCCGGCTTTGGGTTCGAGTTGATCAGTATCTGTTCGCCTTCCCAGTGGGCCGAACAAACCACAATTTGAGCTGGCCTGGCACCAATGGAATCAGCCAGTTGGCGCAACCAGTTTTCCATCTTGTCCCAGGTATCCGCAGGCCCCATCGTCCAGTCCATAAAAAAGCAGGGGCCTCCACCGTGGGGGATGTAGAGGGTGGGGAAGATGTCTATTTGGTCGTCTGTATTCATTTTTTTGACGCTCCTTTTATTCTGAGAACATTTTAATGTTGCTGGCTCGCGACCGACCATTTTTTGTTGGTTATACATTGTTGAAAGTCAGGCTTTGCTACGGGCGATAAGATACCCGGTTATGAAGTGTGGCACTTACTACAGGGTGTTGCTTGCTTGAGGAATGATGGATTGCAGATTGAATATACAATTTACTTTGTCCTATCAATAAAAAAAGGGATACCCCATTGAGGGCATCCCTTTTCAGCGTGCTAATTAAAAACTTATCTTAAAAGAGGCTCACCTGGCATTTTACGCAACTCAGGCAGTACATCTTTTGCAAACAAACGCAGGCTTTTCTCTACGTCGGCGTAGGGCATGCCGCCGTAGCTGAAGACGCCGTTGTAGGCGCCGGCACCAGTGCGGGCGGTGAAGTCTTGAATGCGTTCGAGGCATTGCTTGGGTGTGCCGTAGACCTGAATGCTCATAAAGAAGCGAACGACGTCTTCAAGGTTTTTGGTGACGTGGTCGACCATGGCGCCGTAGGTTTCATAACCCTTGGTGCTTTTCAGGTGGTCGCTAGCCATTTCGTAGTGTTCGATCACCGAACGGTAGTAGCCGCCAATGTATTTATAGGCCATTTCTTCGGCACGGTCAGCGCTTTCGTCGCAATAAGTCCAGCCGCCGAGAATAGGGGCGGGGGCTTCTTCACCGTTTACTTCGCGATAAATGGCGCGGTAGTCGTTCATTTCTTTTTCGACATGATCCCAGGGTTTCTGTGGAATAATCAAAATGCCGACACCCAGCTCGGCCATAATTTTTGAGGACTCGGGCGAAACGGCGGCAGCGTAAGTGCGGCCTTTAAATGATTTGTAGGGGCGGGGGCGGATTTCGCGGCGCGGCTGTTTAACATACGTGCCATCAGCTTCGCAGAAGCCGCTCTCGAGGCCGTCGAGAATCATGCTGGCGGCTTCAGTAAAAGTCTCGCGACTGGCGTTCATATCTTTGCCAAAGCCTTCAAACTCAACGCGGCCCAATCCACGGCCGATGCCGAGAATCATGCGGCCATTGGACATGTTGTCGAGCATGGAGATTTCTTCAGCGACGCGCATAGGGTCGTGCCAGGGCAGGACGATAACCATGGAGCCCAGGCCCAGGTCGGGGTTGCGACCGGCCCAGTAAGATAAATACTGGGTAACATCGGGGCACATGGTGTAGTCGGTAAAGTGGTGCTCGACGCCCCAAATTGACTGAAAGCCCAGCTCGCTGGCTAAGTCACCCATGCGCAGGTCGTTGGTGTAGACCTCGTGATCACTCATGTTTGGGTCTACGCCCTGAAAAATTAAAGATAATCCTACGTCCATTTTTTTA
>CAYWXW010000008.1:2299-19231 GCA_964462265.1 uncultured Porticoccaceae bacterium
CAAACTGGCATCAAGGCGGATGACTTCGCCGTTGAGCATTTTATTGCAACAAATATCCCGCACCAGGGCACCAAATTCATCCGGCTGGCCGAGGCGTTTCGGGAAGGGTATTTCCTTGATGATTTCGTTCCACAACTCTTCGGGCACAGTTTTGGTCAAGGGTGTTTCAAAGGCGCCGGGGGCAATGGTCATCACGCGGATGCCGTATTTTGCCAGATCGCGAGCCATTGGCAAGGTCATGCCAATAACACCGGCTTTTGAGGCGCCATAGGCGACCTGTCCGGCGGGGGATTCATAACCGGCAATGGAGGCGACGTTGATGATAACCCCGCGTTCACCGTCATCGTCCAGTGGGTCGGCGTCGATCATTTGCTTGGCAGCGAGGCGGGCACAGCTAAAGGTGCCAGTGAGATTGACGTTGAGCATGTGTTGGAAATCGTCGAGGCTGTGAATACCCTTGCGGCTAGCAGTTTTGGCAATCACATCGACACCAGCTGCGTTGAGTAGTACTCGCACGGGGCCGAGTTCAGTCTGTATTTTTTCGAAGGCGCTAATGACGCTGTCTTCATTGGCGACGTCACAGGCGATGGCTGTTGCACCCAGGGTTTTTGCGGTCTCCTTAGCCAGGCTTTCATTGCGGTCGAGTATTACCACCCGGGCACCGGCCTCATTGAGTATGCGGGCAGCTCCCGCGCCAAGGCCTGATGCACCGCCGGTGATGGCGACGATTTGATTTTTCAGATCCATTGATAGGCTCCATAAATTTAGAATATGTTTTAAAAGATTTGGCTTAAAAACCATTAAAAAACCCGAGTGCAAAAGCAGCTCGGGTTTTTTGTATTGCTATGCATCGGCTAGCGTACTAACCGGGCATTTTAGATGGCGAGGGACAACCCGCCGTCCATAACAATAATAGAGCCTGTAATAAAGTCAGAAGCTGCGCTTGACAGCATTACCGACATACCCTGAAAGTCTTCGGGCTGGCCGTAGGTGCCGGTTGCCGTTTTCGATACGGCGAAGTCAACGAGACCAACTTTGTTTTCACCTTCGCAGGGCATCATTTCAGTGTTAACCAGACCGGGCAGTAGGGCATTAACAGTAATGCCGTGTCTGCCCCAACCTTGCGCCAGACTCTGGGTCATGTGATCCATGCCGCCTTTGGCTGCTGCGTAGTGCACCAGTTTGCCAAAGCCGAGCTTGGTGATGATGGAGCCGACGTTGATGATTTTGCCGCCGCCCGCTTCAACCATGTGGGGGAATACCGCCCGGCAGGTCAGGAAGCAAGAGGTCAGGTTGATGGCAATAAAGTTATTCCACTCGTCGAGTGTCATGGTCTCAGCGGGGATGCCCCAGCTGATTGCAGCGTTGTTGAAAAGAATGTCGATGCGACCATAGTGCTCGGCAACTGCGGCAACCATGTTGTTAACATCATCTTCTTTTGATACGTCGCACTGCACACCGAAAGCGGTGGCACCGTCGCCCTCGAGGACTTTGACGGCGTTATTAATTTTGTCCTGGTTGCGACCAACAACGGCAACCTTGGCACCAGCTTCAGCCAGGCCTCTGGCGATACCGAGCCCGAGTCCACCGTTACCGCCGGTGATAATCGCGACTTTGCCCGTTAAATCAAATTTACTGTTCATTTACTTGTCTCCAAAAAAACACTACGGCGCGCATTTGTTCAGTTGCGTACTGGCGTAGTGGTCGATCTTGTAGGGTTAGGGGATAAACCTGTTACTTGGTTTAAATACCCAGGGTCATGCCGCCATCGGCAACGATGATGGAGCCGGTGATGAATTTAGAGGCCTCACTTGAGAGTACAAGCGATAAACCTTCGAAATCATCGGGCATGCCGTAACGACCCACCGGGGTTTTCTTGGTGATGTAGTCGACCACCGGGCCAATTTTGTTTTCGCCGAAGCAGGGCATCATCTCGGTGTGCACCAGGCCAGGTAGAATGGCATTGACTTGAATGTTGTCCTTGCCCCAGGCCAGTGCCAGGCTTTGGGTCATCTTATCCATGCCGCCTTTTGCAGCCGCGTAGTGCACCAGTTTACCCATGGCTTTTTCGGAGATAGCAGAACCAATATTAATGATTTTACCACCGCCAGCTTTAACCATTTCAGGGTGGCAAGCTTTGGCGCAAAGGAAGCCGGAGGTAAGATCGACAGCAATAAACTGATCCCATTCTTCAATGGTCATTTTTTCTGGGGCAATCCCCCAGCTGATAGCAGCGTTGTTGAAGAGGATGTCGACGCGGCCGAGTTGCTCAACAGTTTCGGCAACCATGCGGTTGACCTCATCTTCTTTTGAAACGTCTGCTTTTACACCGATGGCCTTGGCGCCGAGTTCTACCATTTCGGCAACGGCTTTATCAATTTTTTCCTGGTTGCGGCCAACAAGGGCTACTGCACAACCTTCCGATGCCAGGCCTTTGGCAATGCCGAGGCCGAGGCCGCCATTGCCGCCGGTGATAATGGCTACTTTTCCTGTTAAATCAAAACACTTCACGGGTTTACCTCCAATCGTCTTACAGGGTCAAAATGCATTAAGCGTTAGTTGGCGAGAGACTTCACCGATGCTGCTGGTATTAACGCTGGTCTTGTTAAATCTTATTAAACATGGGGCAGTGATTGGCCCCGAAATAACATAGTTGTTTTCTGTCACTTTCTACCTTGTGTATCGTTTCTCTACACCAAGGGTTATCTCACACGGCGATACTCGCATTTTTCTCGCCGAAAAGGAACTTTTTTTTACCACTTGGTAACATTGCATTCGCCGTTGTTGAGTCAAGCGCTTGACGTGTTTTGTCGGGTTTGGCTTTGCAGTGTTTATGGCCGGTGGTGCTCAAAACACTGGAGTGGGATAAACGCACTGTTTACTGGCTTGCCATAACTCCTGTTATTCAAATAAAAAACAGTAAGTTATAGAACATATATTATCTTAATTATAGGGTTGAATTTGTGCTTTTATATACCCTGTAAATATGCTAATGAGACATCGTTGCCGACTTTTTTGGAGTTGAGTTACTGGCGAATGTAGCGATTAAATTGGCTGTATTAATCCCCTGTTAGGTGAATATGTTATCTCCATCCAGAGCATAGGGTGAATCAGCAGTAACCCTGTTATTGTTGGCGGGCAAGAGCACTAAGGCCGACAGCTTCTTAATAATAGGGCTGGTTATCAGGCCCGGATTGGTGCTGATTGTCGGTCAGAATATGAGCCTTTAGCCTTTTTTATGTCAAGTGGATGTCAGAAATTGCCGAGGCTTTACAGCCTGTATTTTCTGCCTGGGTTTATTGTATAGTTTCAAGCCGCTTTGTAATGGTAGTCATAGCGGCGAGTGATATTGATTATAAGATCTGCCGTGTATTAAAAATCGGGTATTAACAACTTGGTTTCAAAAAAAGGGGAAAACCATGAGCACGTACCGTCTCGATACGGTGGATGAATACGGCCACCAACCCACCGAAGATAGCAATTTCAACGAGAGCGTTTACGTCAACGGCTGGGACCCCGAGCAGAAAATGGGCTTGTGGATGCGTCTGGGTAATCGCGTAAATGAGGGCCATGCTGAGCTTTCGGTGTGTATTTACCTGCCCGATGGCCGTGTTGCCTGCCAGTTTTTACGCCCCAATATCGACACCAATGAGCGCCATAGCGCCGGCGGTCTCGATTATAAAGTGCAAGAGCCTTTTGAAGCGGTCAGCATGACGTACTCGGGGGAGGCGATGATTCTCGACGATCCGCAAGTATTGCGCGAACCCCGCAAGATGTTTAAAACCGCACCGCGTGTTCCCTGTGAGGTGAGCTTGTCTCACGCTGGACTATCGCCCATGAACGGTGGTGAGCCCACTGACCCCGAAACAGAAACCATGTACGGGCGCGACTTTTCCATTGGTCATTTTAACCAACATACGCGCATTACGGGCAAAATTACCCTGGGTGACGAGAGCTGGGATTTAAACGGTTTCGGCTGGCGCGACCATTCCTGGGGTCCGCGCTATTGGACTAATATTAATTTCTACCGTTTGTTTATTGCCAATTTCGGCGAAGACCGTGGGGTTATGATGCTTAAGCGCACCGACCGCGAAATGAAAGTGCATCGACGCGGCGTACTGATGTTTGATGGCAAGTACGAAGAAATTATCGATATGGATGTGATGACCGAGTGGGATGACAATAAAGACCCCAAAGCGGTTCGACTCGGTGTGCGCACCGCCAATCGAGCGATCGAACTGAACGGCAAAATCATCACCATGGCACCGCTACGCAACCATCGGCAAATTGATGGGCAAACGGTTGAAAGCCGCATTGCCGAGGGTTTTACCGAATGGGTCTGGGATGATGGTCGCCCAGGTATTGGCATTACTGAATATATTGAACGACTCGAAGACGGCGAGCCCGTGGGTTTCCCACTTTGATAAAGCTTCTTAGCTTAATACGCGGTGCCCGCTAGTGGCTGTGGTTTCTGACCAGCAAGCGCTGCTTGATGGCATTGTCGCTAAACTCGAACTGGCCTTAAAGCGGCGATACGGTGAGGCGGTACGGGTCGAAAATGTAACCATTGCCACACTCGGTGCATCGAATCGAACCCTGTTGTTTGATCTGGTTGAGCCCGCCGGCCGACGTCGCCTGGTACTACGCCAGGAAACATTAAAGTCGGAAGTGTCGCCCTTTATTTCTCCTCACGACCAATTTGAAATCTTAAAAGTAGTCTATCGCCACGGCGTGGCGGTGCCCGAGCCGATATTTGAACTCGAGCCAGAAGATGATCTCGATGTCGGTTATGTCATGTCTTGTGTGGAAGGGGAGACCCTGCCAAAAACCCTGCTCAATGCCCCCGAGTTCGCAGTGGCCCGCAAGCGTTTCGCCGCACAGACTGGTGAAATCTTCGCCAAGCTGCACGCTATTGATCCTCATGAGGTGGCCTTTTTGGAAAAGGTTGTCGATAGCGTTGACCCGCTGGCGGCACAAATCAGCCGCTACGACGCCTACTGTGAATATCATCCGGGCCTCGATGTCGGTATTCGCTGGCTGGAAAATAATCGCCCTAAAGATAAACCCCGTGTTTTCGTCCACGGTGATTACCGCAATGGCAATGTCATTCTCAGCCCCGATGGTATTGAGGCTGTGCTCGACTGGGAGTGCGCCCACATAGGCAGCGCTATGGAAGACTTCGGTTGGGTTTGCCTGCGCGCCTGGCGCTTTGGCAATATCGACCAGCCGGTGGGTGGCTTTGGCCCGCGGGATGAGTTTTACCAGGCCTATACCAGTAATGGTGGTCAGGCAATTGATGAGGAAGAAATTCGCTGGTGGGAAATTTTCGGCTCGCTGCGCTGGGCGGTGCTCAATATGATGCAGGCCGATGGCCACATTAGCGGGGTGAGGCGTTCACTGCCTTTTGCCTGTTGTGGGCGCAATACCAGCATGATCGAATATGACATGTTGATGACCATTGCCGGGCACTTTTCTTAAGTAAGAAAGCCCAGGTTCTATTACTTGCCTGAAAATGGTAGCTTGGTTCTGTTAAGAGGTTTGGCGCTGTCATTAAGGGCTTGATTTAAATAGCGGTGGGGCGGGAGCAAACTAGCTTTTGCACTTAATTTCAACGAATAAGAATAACTTTTGCTGGAGCAATCGGTTTGAGTCAGGATAAGCCCGATATAAAAGAAATCCTTGTCACCGTAAAACAATTGCTAGAGAGCATCGCCAGCAAATCGAAAGGTGGTGAGCGCTACGATGCACTGTGTGGTGCTTTCCTGATTGGCGTGGTCGACAGAGAGCTCGATTTTGGCGAGCGCCAGGACGAAAGCCAGAGTGTCGAGCTGCAAACATTACTCGGGCGAGAGGGCTCTTTAAGTGATCTCTACCAGCAATTCTGCCAGCAAGTTCGCAGTGGTGAGTTGGACGAACAATGGCCCGCTGCCTTTGATTTTGCCTTTAAACAAGTCATCGACAAGGTAAACGTCACCAACCCCAATTACTTAGCCGATATGCATCGGTCTGATTAAGGGTGTCCTGGGTAGTTGTCCCCGACCAAAAAATACAGTTTTTAACGTACTAGTTTTTCGTTTATTTAATGTTTAACAAAAGAGAGGAGTAATTCTTATGACAGGAAGAGTAGAAGGACAAGTTGCCATCGTCACCGGTGCCAGTGGTGGTATTGGCCGTGCGGCGAGTGAGATTTTTGCCCGCGAGGGTGCCAGTGTTGTGGTGGCCGATCTCAATGTTGTCGGTGGTGAAGAAACCGCGCACATGATTGAAAAGGCCGGTGGTAAAGCGATATTTTTTAAAACCGATGTCTCCAGCGCCTCTGATACAGAAGCCTTGGTTGCCGCTGCAGTGGCAGAGTTCGGCAAACTGAACTGTGCGTTTAACAATGCCGGTGTCGAGGGTGAGCAGGCGCTGGCCGCCGATGCCACCGAAGAAAATTTTATGCTCAACTACAAGGTCAACATGCTTGGCGTTTGGTTGTGTATGAAATACCAAATTCAGCAAATGTTGAAGCAGGGTACCGGTGGTGCGATTGTTAATACGGCTTCTGATGCGGGTTTAATCGGTGTTAAAGGCCTCGGTCACTACTCGGCAGCCAAGCACGCGGTTATCGGTTTGACCAAGTCGACAGCACTGGATTACGCCACCAAAAATATTCGTGTAAACGCTGTTTGCCCCGGGCCCATTCGCACGCAAATGCTCGAGCGTGTGTTTGTTGAAAACCCCAAGTTTGCCGATGCGATGATTGCCGCCCAGCCGGTTAAGCGTTTGGGTGAGCCCTCAGAAATTGGCGATGCCGCCGTTTACCTGTGTTCAGATTCAGCCAGCTACATCACTGGCCACGCATTGCCCGTCGATGGCGGCTATATGGCTACCTAAATCGGCGTGAACGGAAAAAATCGACTTCCCAGGGCCATTCCACTTTGTGTAGTATGGCCCGGGTTTAATAACAACTAGCCCGTCTTTTCACGGGTAGGGAGAAACTGAATGAAAATTAAGGCCGCAGTATTACGCGGGGTAGATCAGCCTTTCGAGATCGAAGAGCTGGAACTCGCTCCACCAAAAGAAAATGAAGTACTGGTTAAAACAACCGCCAGTGGCATTTGCCACAGCGACTACTCCGTCGCCCACGGCATTTTGCGCTGCCCCTTCCCCATCGTCCTCGGTCACGAAGGCGCGGGTGTTGTTGAGGCCGTAGGTCCGGGCGTTACCGAGCTCAAGCCCGGCGATAAAGTGATTGCCTCGCTAACGCCGAGCTGTGGTAATTGCAGCATGTGTAAAGAAGGTAAGGAGTTTATGTGTGCCGGCATGGGCAAACTGCTCACTGACTGCACCCAGCTCGATGGCACGACTCGCCATAAAACCACTAGCGGTGAAGACGTCTTCGCACTGTGTGGTGTTGGCTCCTTTGGCGAATACATGGTGATGCCAGTTGGCTCGGCTATTAAAGTGCCGGAAGATACCCCCCTCGATACCACTTGCCTGATCGGTTGCGGTGTGACTACCGGTACTGGCGCGGCGCTGAATACCGCCAATGTCCAGCCCGGTGAAGCGACTGCGGTTATTGGTTGTGGTGGTGTTGGCTTGTCTATCATCCAGGGCTGCCGCATTGGTGGCTCAACCATTATTATTGCTGTCGACCCCATGGAAGAGAAACGCGAGCTGGCTCTGTCTCTGGGTGCCACCCACGCAATTAACCCCTTTGAAGAAGACGCGGCAGCCAAGGTAAAAGAACTGACCGGCGGCCTGGGCGTGCACTACGCCTTTGAAGCATTGGGTCGCGTTGAAACCATGCAGCAGACCTGGGAGATGATTCGTCCCACCGGTACTTGCGTGATTGTTGGTGTTGCTTCACTGGATCAGTCGGTGAAAATTCCTTCAGCTGGTTTGTTGGCCGAGTACGAGATCCAGGGTTCTTGCTACGGCTCATCAACTCCGAAGAAAGATATTCCCCGTTTCGTTGAACTGTATAAGAGCGGTGAGCTAAAGCTGGATGAAATGATTACCCAGCGTATTGATCTGGAAGAAATCGATCGTGCCTTTGAAGAAATGGGTCGTGGCGAAGGTGCCCGCTCCGTGATCATGTACGGTTAATAACCCTATTTACAGTTGAATTTCGATTGTCGGCCCTAGGGCTCGACTGGGAGAGAAATAATGAAAACAAAAGCCGCAGTGCTTTATGAAGTGGGTTCGCCTCTGGTTATTGAAGAACTGGAACTTGAAGGCCCGAAAGAAAATGAAATTTTAGTTAACTACACCGCCAGTGGTATCTGCCACAGTGACTACTCCTTTGCTCACGGCGTATTGCCAACTCAGCTACCTGCCGTCCTCGGTCACGAGGGTGCCGGTATTGTTGAAGAAGTGGGTGCCAATGTTACCAACGTTAAGGTCGGTGACCATATTGTTGCAGCACTAACCCCCGCTTGTGGCAAGTGCACGTTCTGTCTCGAGAGCAAGCCTTTTCTCTGTGCAGAAATGTCCAGTGTTATCTGGGAAGGTTGCCTGCTCGACGGCACCAAACGCTTTAAAAACAGTAAAGGCGAAGACATCGGCCAATTAGTTTGTGTCGGCACCTTTTCTGAGCGCTCTGTCATTCCCGCCGGCATGGCGATTAAAGTTGATGACAAAGCCCCTCTCGATACGATTTGCCTGATTGGCTGCGGTGTTACCACCGGTGTTGGCGCGGCTTTAAATACCGTCGACATTAAAGAGGGTGACAGCTGTGCGGTTATCGGCTGTGGTGGTGTTGGCTTGTCTATTATTCAGGGCTGCCGTATTGCCGGTGCTGGACAGATTATTGCTATCGACCCGGTTGCTGAAAAGCGTGAGCTGGCACTGAAGATGGGTGCAACTGTCGCTATCGATCCCACTGACATTAACATTGTTAAAGAAATCCGTAAGGTCAGCAAGGGCGGTGTTCACTTTGCCTTTGAAGCACTCGGCTTGAAAGTAACTATCGAGCAAGCCTGGGCCATGCCTCGCGTTACCGGTACTGCGGTAATTGTTGGTGTGCCAAAAATGGATACTGAGATTGAACTGCCCGTACTGGGCTTCTTTGGCGAGAAGCACTTTAAAGGTTCCGCCTATGGTAGCTCGGTGCCTTCAAAGGACATCCCCAAGTTTGTTGACCTCTATATGAAGGGTGATTTGCAGCTTGACGATATGATTACCAAGCGCATTAAAATCGAAGACGTAAATACTGCCTTCGAGGAAATGGGTCGCGGTGAGGGTGCTCGTTCAGTGATTATGCATGGCTAAGTAGCTGCTTGTTTTATCTGAGCCTTTGCCCGCAGGCTAACAAGCCTCGGGCAAAGGCTCCAATAATAAAGGGAATAAATCATGAAAGAATTAACAAGTTCACCCTTTGTCGAAGACTTTGTTTTTCTCGAGGGCCCGCGCTGGAACGGTGGCAAGCTTTGGGTTTCTGACATGTTTGGCAATACCGTTTATACGATTACGCCAGACGGTGAGCGTACAGCTATGGCCACCTTGCCTAACCGTCCCTCCGGCATTAACTTTATGCCCGATGGTTCTGTGGTTGTTGTCTCCATGGCCGACCGCAAGTTAATGACTCTGGCTGACGATGGTTCTTTAAGCGAGTACGCGGATCTGTCTGGCAATCTTGAGTACGACATTAATGACTGTGTGTGTGCGCCCAACGGCAACATTTATGTGGGTACTTTTGGTTACGACGTTTTTGCCCATGAAGAGCCAAAGCCTGCAACGCTGACCTTGGTCAAAACTGATGGCACCATTCAAACGGTTGCCGAAGATATGCATTTTCCCAATGGTGCTTGTATTACACCCGACGGAAAAACGCTGATCGTAGCGGAAACCTTTGTCGGTCGTATAACCGCGTTTACCATTGAAGCCGATGGCACTTTGTCTGGGCGTCGTGTTTTTGCCGATTTGGGTGAGTACACGCCCGACGGTATTTGTCTCGATGCTGAAGGCGCTGTTTGGGTTGCCGCGTTCGAAAATGGTGAATTTATTCGCGTGCTGGATGGCGGAGAAATTACTCATAAAATCGATACCGGCGATCGACGTGCCGTCGCCTGTAATCTCGGTGGTGCCGATGGAAAAACACTTTATTGCCTGATTTATGACGGTAATTTAGACGATATTCCAGAGGGCAAACGTAATGCCATCATCGAAACAGCAACGGTTGAAGTTGCTGGTGCTGGTTCACCCTAGCATTCGATGTTTCGTTAAGCATAAAAAAACCGGAGAGAATATCTCCGGTTTTTTTTATGGCTGGTGCTTTATGACCTTATTTGTTTTTTAAATTACGCAATACATTGCGCATCGCATCTGCCACCGCTGCAAAAGCATCGGGGAAGGGGCGGGCAGCACTGAGGTCGCAAATTTCTTCAAAGCGCTCAGCAATGGCATCGGGGGAGGGTGGCGCATCAGAGTCAAAGTAAACGCCAGCACCTTCGACAATACCGATTTTAGAGTAGTAACCTGCCCCCGTGGCGATAATGTCGCCTGTACCTTTGTGGTCTTCAGAGGCGAGTAGAGCGACAATGGAGGTGACGAACTCGGGCTTTAACAAAGGCCCGGTTTTGTCATCCATGGCATCTTTCGACATGCGGGTCATGGCCATGGGTGCAATAGAGTTCACCGTAATGCCGCGTTTGCGGCCCTCGAGAACCAGTGAGTTCATCAGGCCAACCAGGGCGATTTTAGCAGCGGCATAATTGCTCAAGCCGTGGCCGCCGTATAGGCCAGCAGCAGAGGTGGTCATAATGATGCGCCCGTAGCCCTGGTCGATCATTGGTTGCCACGCGGCCTGGGTGCAGTAAACCGCGCCCATCAAGTGCACGTCGACAACGGCGCGAAAGTCATCCATCGACATTTTGCGAAAGCTGTTTTCGATATTATTACCGGCGTTATTCACCAGAATATCGATCTGGCCGTATTCATTGAGTGCCGTTTGAATAATGTTTTTCGCACTTTTCTCATCGGCGACAGAATCGTAATTAGCCACGGCAACACCACCGGCATCACGAATTTCTTTAACCACCGCATCGGCCGCAGAGTTGGAACCGCCTTTACCTTCAACCGTGCCACCGAGATCATTAACCACAACCTTGGCACCGTGTTTTGCCAAAAACAATGCGTGACTGCGGCCCAGCCCTGCGCCGGCACCGGTGATAACGGCAACGCGCCCTTCGTAATTAATAGCCAAAATAATTCTCCTTAAAGTGTTTTAGAAATTGAAAGCTCAGTGTTTGAGCTCATTAGAATTTTTCTGTGCGTATCCTACAGGGGCAAAAGAAGAGGCACAATCTGCTTGCTTGATTAAAGCGTGCTTAACTATTGTCAGTAAGTAGCCGGAGTTAGATTGGTTTCATTAGTCGTGAGTAGCAAAACGGTGAATGGAGTTTTCCTCATAGAGGACTTTGTCGGTGATAAAATAATGCTTCATTTTATGACCTGCGGGCCAGTTAGTTGATTGAACTCACACCCCTTTTACTGGCGGCCCTAACCCTCGTTGCTTTTGTCGCCGGTTTTATTTCATCGATTGCCGGCGCGGGTGGTTTACTCACTTTACCGGTTTTGCTCTGGGCCGGCCTGCCACCAATTAACGCGTTGGCCACCAATAAGTTACAAAGCTCGCTAGGCTCGCTGTCTTCAAGTTGGAACTTTTATCGTAAAGGGCACCTGCATCTCGACGAGATACGCTGGTCACTCGGCTTCGCCTTATTCGGTGCTATTTGCGGAACCTTTACCGTGCAGCATATTGGCAACGAGGTATTGGTGCGGTTGATCCCCGTGTTGTTGGTAGCGATCGCTGTGTATTATTTATTTTCGCCCCGCGTCGCCGATCACAGTTCAGCCCCGCGACTGAGTTCAAAACAGTTTGCTGTCGTGGCGGCTTTACCCATGGGCTTTTACGGCGGTTTCTTTGGCCCCGGCATGGGTTCTATTATGCCCTTCCTATTTGTCTGGCTATGTGGCTATAACCTGCGTAAAGCGACGGCACAAACCAAAGTGATGATATTACTGGTGAACGGTAGCTCCGCATTGTTATTTGCCCTGCGCGGTGACGTGCTCTGGGAGCTAGCCCTGTATATGTCAGTGGCGCAGATCATAGGTGCCCGCATCGGCTCAAATAGGGTGATTAGCCGTGGGGCTGTGGTCATACAGCCCTTGATTGTCGTGGTGACATTAGCCCTGGCGTTAAAGCTTTTATTCTTTTCATGAGCGCAGGGTATTTCCCAGGCTATACCCGGATGCTGTACTGCAAATTGAAAATGCTATCCGCCCCTTTTCTATCAACAGCGACAAGGATTACCGTCGACGGGGGCGGGTCTCATATACGGGCAGCTTTGGCCACTCAATATTTACAGAGGCTTGGGGAGGCTCCCTAACTCACTGCGATGTATTTGCCCATTAGTCCGTTGACGGATTTTGGGCAATACTGAATTTTATCGACTTTGGAGAATGAGTCGAGAGGTGTGTTTAAATAAACATTATTTGAGCCGATTAAACGAAATACCGATTCGTGAATCTTGGGTTTATCGATGCTACTTTCGCTATTATCGAGGACCTGAATTTTTCGTCTTTCTCTCACCGCGCCATCGCCATGATAATGAAGCTGGAAGTCATCAGACAACTCATAATGGGTTAACTCTGCTAATTTTGTCTGATTAAATTGAACAGGCTCACTAGCAAATGTCTGGTTTAAGCGGTCTATCATATACGCCGTTGGGATCTTGCTGAGCTGATTGTGTCGGTAGCCACCACCGATATCGGCATGAACACCGGCAAACCACACTTCGTCAACGTGGTCTGCTTTGTTGCACAGTGTAGGGATAAAGGGGTCTCTGCTCTCATCAATGCTCACGCAATGCACAACCTGTTTGACATTGCCTGCCACATCTAAATCTTTAAATAAATTCAACTTTTGAAAGCCAAGGCCCAGGTCAACTGGTATGCCAAATGCGCCAACGGTGTCGAAAATACCGAGAAAATGGACCTTTACTTTGCTCTTCTTTTTACTTTTGTCGGCATATTTTTTATAAACTTTTTCGATACAGCCTGTCGATTTGTTTTCTTCTTCATTGGTATGCACTTCTATGGATGCAACAACACCTTCTTTATCCAGGTCAGAGGCTAACAACCTGGCGCTAGCCGAGCCTCTGCTAAAGCCAAATATGCTTATTTTATCGCCTTTGCGGTAGTGTTCAACAATGCCGCAATAGGCGCTGTCTCTGATCCGTTTTTCACTGCCGCCGAAGGCACCTTTGAACCATGATCCGGCCATATTGTTGTCGTCATCATTGCCAATACCCCGGTAATAAAGGGCGATGTGTTTCTCATGTGTAATGGTATGGGGGATGGAGTCGCTTTTAAGCTTGCCTTCTAATGCCCTGAATAGTTTGTAGATATTTGTGGTTATACCATCATTGGCAATACCATTTTCATCGTTCCATGTGCCGTCCATAAATACCAGTAAATGACGGGGCTCACCGCGATAGTCTAAGTTACTGTGCACTACTTTTTTATCGGTCATTGCTTAACTCCATGTCAATTTTTAGCTTTATTGTATCGCCTCAAGAGGTCTTTAGGTCTTTTTTGTAATTAGCCAATAGGTAATGCCCAATGCGAACACAACAGCGGTGGTAGCGTAAATATAGGGCGGTGTTATTTTATCGAAGTCGAAAATAATCACCTTTCGCGAAATCGCCATCAGCGCCGTGGCGATAACCAGGCGCACGGGTATGACGTTAGTGCTGAGATACATGCTGATGTTGATAAATATTTCAATACCATTGAGCACCGCCAAAAAAGCGCCAAAGGTGGCAAAGATATCATTGATCTGTAAAAACAAAAAAGGAGGCTCAACCAGACGCTGGTATAAAACGTAAATGACATCGCCAATACCCCAGACAATAACCAGCACCATCAAAATGGCGAGCACCTTTACGGCAACGCGTATGATTCTATGCAAAAACCGGATGGTTGTATCTTCATGCTCCAGGTGGAGATCATGACCGGGTTCATGCCCATAGATGGGAAGTTTGTCTTTTTCCTTAATAGCCTCGGTAAAGCGATAAGCTAACGGTGTTAATTCGTGGCCTTGGTAAACTGTTTTGCGGGCCTCAATACATACAGCGTAGCGTGTGCTTTAGATCGCTGTCATTGAGATGAGTCAAAATCAAGGGTCATGGTTCCCCCTGCTCTACTTGGGTCAGGAGAGGGGAGAGCAGCGCTACAGAGGTGATCGGCGGTGGTGTAAATTGAATTACATCAGCACACTGGGTCGCCATAAAGACGAATGACTTGCTAGTGTTTCCCTCTATAGCCACTTACCCGTAAAATTGTCTTTTTTACTATTACGGAGCATGAGTCACATGGGCAGAGCGTATCAGAACCGCAAAGAGTCGATGGCCAAAACCTCTGATATGAAGGCCAAGGTGTATAGCCGCTACGGTCGAGAAATTTATGTCAGCGCTAAATCAGGGGGCACCGACCCCAGCGGCAATTTAACCCTGCGCAGCTTGATAGACCGTGCAAAAAAAGATCAAGTCCCCGCTCACGTAATTGACAAGGCGATTGAAAAAGCCAAGGGTGGGGCAGGTGAAGATTATTCGCCCGCACGCTATGAGGGTTACGGCCCCGGCGGCAGCATGGCCATCATCGAATGCCTGACCGACAACCCCAACCGCACCTTCGGCGATGTACGCCAGGCGTTTACCAAAACGAAATGTAAAATTGGCACCCAGGGCAGCGTCAGCCACATGTTTGATCATCTTGCCATCTTCGTTTTCAAACACGATGACGAAGATGCTATTCTCGAAGCCTTAATGGAGGCAGACGTCGACGTCACCGATATCGAAAATGAAGACGGTAGAATCTCGGTATTTGCCGCTAATAGTGACTATTTTAAGGCTAAACAGGCCCTGCTAGATAGCTGTGGCGAGATTGATTTCGAGGTCGATGAAATACAGTTTATTGCCCATGACTACAATTCACTGAGTGGCGATGATGTGGAACTGTTCGAAAAGTTCTTAGCCATGCTCGATGAGCTGGATGATGTGCAAAATGTTTATCACAATATCGAGATGGGCTAGGCCGGGAGAAAAGTCAGTAATGAACTAAGTAGGGTTAGGCCTTTTATCGCGTTTAAGCCAAAGACATAGCATAAGGCCTGATCTTGATTTCGCGCTGCCTATTCGCGTAGGGATGATGAATTACAAGACTCACTCCAGCTTTAAGACTCCGTGTTTACGGGTGTTTATCTTTTACTGGCTTTCTTTTCCTTTTTTTCAGCACGCTTTTCTTTCAAGGTTTTTTCGGATTTCTTTTTAACGGCTTTCTTAGCATCTTGACCTTTGGACATAATCCTCTCCTTGCTAGCTGTTAGTTATTATCTGGATTCAGGAACGCTTATAATCAGACTGCATCTTGAAATTAACACCTTTAGCAGCGGAAAATTATGCGCCAAAGCACAGTCAGTAACCGGCTGCTAAACATGTTGTGTGCGGTGGCCTATAAAGGAACCACTTTATTTGCACAAGGCCCTTTTTGGCCTTGGCCAACTTCAAACTCAACGGCCTGGCCATCATTCAATGTGGCGTATCCACCGCCCGCTTGAATTTCTGAATGGTGAACAAATAAATCATTACCGCCATCTTCAGGTGTAATGAAACCGAAGCCTTTATCGGCGTTAAACCACTTAACAGTACCTTTACTCATTCTCTATACTCTTGATTGTTGGTGAGGGATGAAAGTTATATCCGAATTCACCAGTTCGAATACAAAGCTGAAACTTCTGGTAAGCGACCATCGGGTCACGACTTAGATTACCACAAATACTCGATGGCAAGACCTGATCTGGTTGTTTGGATACTGATTGCGCAGTGCTTATTTGCAATACCTGGCCCGGTTTTCGCGTTTTCGAGCCGTTTTCCGAGTTCGAGGCCTAAATTCTTGTCGATGTCGCCCAATCTTGCTAATTCTCAATTGACTGTATCTGTAGTCGCGGTATCAAGATACGAGGCCTAAAATCACCACAAATGCTCGAATGCAAGACCCCGCTTTCCTTGCTCCTACGACCGAATAATCTTTAGTTCTTTCAATCTAATCGCCATGGATTGAGGGGAAACCATAAATTGATCGGCTAAGGGTATAACAGGTTTGCCATATAAAAACCGACACGACGCTAGCGAAAAATAAGGCTCAAGCGAATCGCTATTTGCTCTTAGAATAGCTTCCGGATCACTCGGGTGAAGTAGATGGGCGAGGTGGTCATTCATTATTAATGGTAGTTCGCCTCTTAACATTGTTTGAACAGCGGTAATTACTTGTTTTTTCGGCATTAAAAAACAAGCCGCAAAATAATCGGCTTCACGCTCTTCTATAGAGCGGTTGAGGTTGAGATTCAGCCCTTTAATGGGCAGGTCTCGATGGTGTACAGTGCCTTTATGTAATTGAAAATGGCCTATTTCATGTGCTCCAGTAAAGCGTTTCACCATTTCTGGAAATCGCTTAGAAATAACGATGATGTTGTGGCTTCTATCTATCTGTCCCGCATATTCTTGGGCTATTCCGCCAGTGCCAAAACCAGGGTTCATTATTCTTTCTGCGGTTTTGTAGTTAACCCCTAAAAGCCTAGCGGCTAACTGTGGTTCAAGTACGCTTAATGGGCTAACATTTTTGGATCCAATTAGCTCCTGCCTAGAGGCCCAAAGTTTTAGTTGTAATTCACGAGCACTATTCTCGATCTTTTGCTTATTCACCTCATGTTGCCTCTTGAGTAAAAATTTTCAAAAATGCGGTCAAATACTGTCTTAAAATCACAAGCCTTGACTTAGTTAAGAACCCTAATCCCAGCTCAAAGCCCCACCCGTCTGATACTCAATAACCCGCGTCTCAAAGAAGTTCTTCTCTTTCCGTAAATCCATCATCTCCGACATCCACGGG
>CAYWXW010000008.1:19241-40061 GCA_964462265.1 uncultured Porticoccaceae bacterium
CAGATGAACTGCAGGTACTCTTCCATCATGGCGGCGTTCATGCCGAGTACGCCGCGGGGCATGGTGTCGCGGGCGTAGGCGATTTCCAGTTCGGTGCCTTCAATAATCATTTGTGTGGCTTTCTGTTGAAAGGCATCGCTCCACAAATGGGGGTTTTCCAGTTTGATCTGGTTGATAACATCGACACCAAAGTTGAGGTGCATGGATTCGTCGCGCAGGATGTACTGAAATTGCTCGGCGACGCCGGTCATTTTATTGCGTCGGCCCATGGAGAGGATTTGGCTGAAACCGCAGTAAAAGAAGATACCCTCGGTAACACAGCAAAAGGCGATAAGGTTGCTGAGTAGCTCTTGGTCGGTCTCGGGAGTGCCGGTGTTGAAGGTGGGGTCACACAGTGCTTGGGTGTGCTTGATGGTCCAGGCGGCCTTTTTGGCGACGGCGGGGACTTCGCGGTACATGTTGAAAATTTCGCCTTCGTCCATGCCCAGAGATTCTACGCAGTACTGGTAGGCGTGGGTGTGGATGGCTTCTTCAAAGCTTTGACGCAGCAGGTACTGGCGGCACTCGGGGTTGGTAATCAGCCGGTAGACGGCGAGTACCAGGTTGTTGGCGACCAGGGAGTCTGCGCTGGAAAAATAACCCAGTGAGCGTTCGACAATTAAGCGCTCGTCGGCGCTGAGGCCGTCTTCGCTCTTCCAGGTGGCGACGTCGGCGGTCATGTTGATTTCCTGGGGCATCCAGTGGTTGGAACAGGCGTCGAGGTATTTCTGCCAGGCCCACTCGTATTTAAAGGGCACGAGTTGGTTGAGGTCGGCGCGACAGTTGATCATTGCTTTGTCGTCGACTTCAATGCGTGCGGCACCCATTTCAAGCTCGGCGGCAGCGGCTTCAATATCGAGGCTTTCGAGTCCGGCCTTGGCGCGCTCGGCGGCAGGCAAATTGGGATCAATGGCAACTTCTGCAAGAGTTTCTTTAACAGGCACCGAAGGTGTTGGTGTAGCAGGTGCGCCTGGCGCACTGGGTGCTGCGGCGACGGGCTGCTCTTTCTCTTTCAGGATGGCCTGCTTGATGGCTGCGGTTTGTTGCGGCGTTGGCGCGGGTTGGCGCACGGGTGTGGCTGCCTGTGTTTGCTTTAGCGCTTCCTGGCGCACCGGGGCGGGAACACTCTGGGGCTTAAAGGTTTTGATCGGTGCGTCGCTGTTGAAGTCATCCCAACTTAACATTGCTTTTCCTCAAAGATTGGTCGTTGTATTTACTTTATTCAGTGCGTTTTCGTCGTGTGTTCTTTGCTGTTAATTGATTCATCTGCCGTATTTATTGGCAGATGAATCGTCGCTAGCTGTTACTGGCAGGCCTCACAATCGGGGTCGTCGAGTGAGCAGGCCTCGGGCACCGGCGCGGGGCCTGCGGCGAGGGGTGCTGCACCAGACGAAACGGCGTTCAGCTGGCCCGTTTGAATGGTCGACTTCTCGGTGGTGGTCGCGGCCAATGAACGCAGATAATAGGTGGTTTTTAAGCCACGAAACCAGGCCATGCGATAGGTCATGTCGAGCTTTTTGCCATTGGCTTCGGCCAAATAAAGGTTGAGGCTCTGGGCCTGGTCGAGCCATTTCTGGCGGCGACTGGCGGCGTCGACGATCCACTGGGGGCCGACTTCAAAGGCTGTGGCATAAAGGGCTTTGAGGTCGTCGGGAATGCGCTCGACGGGCTGGGCTGAACCGTCGAAGTATTTCAGGTCGTTGGCCATCACCTCGTCCCACAGGCCGCGCTCTTTGAGGTCGTGAATCAAATAGGCGTTAACCACGGTGAATTCGCCAGAGAGATTCGATTTCACATAGAGGTTTTGGTAAGTCGGCTCAATCGACTGGCTGACCCCGGTAATATTGGCGATGGTGGCGGTGGGGGCAATGGCCATTACATTGGAGTTGCGCATGCCCTGGCTTTGCACGGTGGCGCGCAGGCTGTCCCAGTCGAGGGTCTGGCTTTTGTCGACGTCGAGATACTGGCTGCCACGCTGTTGTTCGAGCAGTTCGAGGGAGTCGATGGGCAGTATGCCCTGGCTCCACAGTGAACCGTCAAAGCTGGCATAGCTGCCGCGCTCGGCGGCGAGTTCGGAAGAGGCTTGAATAGCGTAGTAGCTAATGGCTTCCATTGAGCGGTCGGCAAATTCAACCGCAGCTTCGGAGGCGTAGGGTACTTTGATTTGATACAGGGCATCTTGAAAGCCCATCAAGCCTAGCCCCACGGGTCTATGGCGCATATTCGACTGGCGCGCGGTGTCAACCGAGTAGTAGTTAATGTCGATGACATTGTCGAGCATGCGTACGGCGGTGCGCACGGTGCGGCTCAGCTTGTCGGTGTCAAGCTGCCCGTCTTCGTCAATGTGCTGGGCGAGGTTGACGGAGCCGAGGTTACACACGGCAATTTCTTCATTGGCCTTGGTATTCAAGGTGATTTCGGTACACAGGTTGGAGGAGTGCACTACGCCGACGTGCTGCTGGGGTGAGCGCACGTTGCAGGGGTCTTTAAAGGTCATCCATGGGTGGCCGGTTTCAAACAGCATGCCGAGCATTTTGCGCCACAGATCCTGGGCGCGGATGGTTTTAAAGAGGCGCATTTCGCCTTTTTCAGCCAGGGCTTCGTACTCGTTGTAGCGCTGTTCGAAGGCGGCACCGTAGAGGTCGTGCAGGTCGGGGGTATCGTTAGGTGAGAACAGCGTCCATTGGCCGTCTTCGAATACACGCTTCATAAACAGGTCGGGGATCCAGTTCGCCGAGTTCATGTCGTGGGTGCGGCGGCGATCGTCACCGGTGTTCTTGCGCAGCTCGATAAACTCTTCGATATCGATGTGCCAGGTTTCAAGGTAGGCACAGACGGCACCCTTGCGCTTGCCACCCTGATTCACGGCGACGGCGGTGTCGTTAACCACTTTCAGGAAGGGGACAACGCCCTGGGATTTACCGTTGGTGCCTTTAATATAAGCGCCGAGGCCACGTACGGGTGTCCAGTCATTGCCCAGGCCGCCGGCCCATTTTGAGAGCATGGCGTTGTCTTGAATGGCACCGTAAATGCCTTCGAGGTCATCGGGTACGGTGGTCAGGTAGCAGCTCGACAACTGGGGGCGCAGGGTGCCGGCGTTAAACAGCGTTGGCGTTGAGCTCATGTAGTCGAAGGAGGAGAGCAGGTTGTAGAACTCGATGGCGCGGTCTTCGCGGTTTTCTTCCTGTGCGGCAAGACCCATGGCAACGCGCATAAAAAAGCACTGGGGCAGCTCGAAGCGGGTCTCGTCGCTGTGAATAAAGTAGCGGTCATAGAGGGTTTGCAGGCCGAGATAGGTGAACTGCAGATCGCGGCTGGCATTAATTGCCTGACCCATTTTGTCGAGGTCGTAAGTGGCGAGATCGGGGGCGATCAGTTCTAGCTCAATACCGGTGTGGATGTAGGCCTTCAGGGCATCGGGGTAGAGGCCTTCCATTTCATGCTGGGTGGCAGCAGTGGCTACTTTGAGAAAGCTCAGTGCTTCGCTGCGCAGACCGTCCATCAACAGGCGGGCGGTGGCGTAGGTGTAGTTGGGCTCGGTCTCGACCAGGGTGCGGGCGGTAATGACCAGTGCGGTGTTGACGTCGGCAATCGATACGCCGTCGTAAAGGTTGCGCAGTGCCTCGCCTAAAATAGCATCGACCTCGACATCTTTGAGGCCGGCACAGGCTTCACTGACCACGGTGTGAAGGCGGGCCATATCGAGTGGGCCATCGGTGCCGTCGGGATAGGTGACGCGAATGACAGGGCCGGTGTAGTCGCTCTGTGTTGCTGCTGCAGGTGCGGCACTGGTTTTGGTGGCGCTGCGCTCCTGGGCGCGTAGCTCACGGTAAATCACATAGGAGCGGGCAATTTTTTGCTCGCCGCTGCGCATTAGGGCCAGCTCGACCTGGTCTTGAATGTCTTCAATATGCACGGTGCCGCCCGAGGGCATACGCCGTTTAAAAACTTCGCGAACTTGATCATTTAGCGCATGTACGGTTTCGTGGATGCGCCCGGATGCCGCAGCGGCGGCGCCTTCGACGGCGAGAAAGGCCTTGGTAATGGCGACGATGATTTTCTCATCGGTGTAGGGCACCACCGCGCCATTGCGCTTAATGACCTTGAGTTGCCCGGGTGCGGTGGCCTCTACGGCGCTGTTCGTTGCCGGTGCTGGCATGTCGGCAGCTGGCTGGCCTGCGGGTGGTTGTTGATCCTGTGTTGATGTTTCCATTGTTTTCACCTGCCCTATGAAGGTTTGTTGTTTGTAGACCTTGGGTTAAAGGCCGCAAGTGTGGGCCTGTCCCTTGTCAATATGCGCATCTTGCCAATGCGTAAATATCTTTACTGTCTGTGGTTCTCTATCTGCGGGTTGGCCACAATTTGCTCTATCGTTGAATCTTAATTAACTGCTTTTGATACTGGTCTGTGCCTTTAAACTGTAAGTAATAACTTTTGCCGCTTTTATTATTTTGAATATAGCTTTCAAGTCGCTTGTTGAGTTGCTTGTGTATTGTGAAAAAAGGTTTGCTGGCGCCATATTTCAAGCTCTAGCGCGGTGCCTTTAATGCCTTAGAAGCGTTATCGGCTTTTACTAGATGTAGTGCTTGCCCCAGATGAGGTACAACATAAGGCGATTTTTACGTGAATGCAATACAAGATGTGCTAATTGTTGGTTTTTTATGAACGATGCTCTGGCTCTGGTTTCACTATAAAGCTTGCTGAAATTGATATTCACCTAATATTGGCCTGGCGGTGATAGTGGGCACTTACGGTGCGGAAAGTGACAGTCTTTTTTCGCTGAGAGCGATTAAATAAAGAGGACTTTAAATGAACTGCGGAGCCAATCTGTGCGCAAACTGAGAACGAGAATTTACAGCTATTAAAGCTTGAGCTGCTCTTAATCTGCCCATGACTTGCTACAGGGGGCAAGGCAGGTGGATGAGGTTTTTGAGTTGTTCTGTTTTAGTAAGTCGATAGTTTATAAGTCGATAGATTTAAGACGATAGTTTCAATAGGTGAAGCATTAAGGCCTTTTGGGCGTGCAGGCGGTTCTCGGCCTCATCCCAGACCACGGAGATTTGTTCATCTTCCAGTAATTCTGCGCTGACCTCCATGCCACGATAGGCGGGCAGACAGTGCATAAATAGAGCATCGCTAGCGGCCAGCGACATTAGCTCGTGATTGACCTGAAAGCCTTTGAATTGCTCGATGCGTTGCTGTTTTTCCTCTTCCTGGCCCATGGATGCCCAGGTGTCGGTGACGACCAGGTCGGCACCGGCAACGGCGTCGCGAGGGTTTTTCGTTATGCTAATACGGTCGGCGTGGCGTTGGCGCAAGTTAGCATCGGGTTCAAAACCTTTGGGGCAGGCAATGCGCAGCTCGAAATCAAATTGCGCGGCGGCGTTAATGTAGGAGTTACACATATTATTGCCATCGCCCACCCAGGCCACGGTTTTACCGGCAATATCGCCGCGCTTCTCGACATAGGTCTGCATATCGGCGAGCAATTGGCAGGGGTGGTAGTCGTCCGTCAGGGCATTGATGACCGGGACTTTTGAGTACTCGGCAAAGGTTTCTATTTTACTGTGGGCGAAGGTGCGCACCATGATGATGTCGACCATTGAGGAGATCACCCGCGCACTGTCCTCGATCGGTTCGCCGCGACCGAGCTGGGTATCGCTGGGCGATAAAAACAGGGCACTGCCGCCGAGTTGTGCTGTGCCAGCCTCGAAGGAAACGCGAGTGCGGGTCGAGGACTTTTCGAAGATCATCGCCAGCACTTTGCCCGACATTGGCTTGCCGGCGGTATTGTTGCGCAGCTGGCTTTTTAGCTCGATCGCATTCGCAATGATGAGGCGTAGCTCATCGGCGGGCAGGTCGTTTAAGGTTAAAAAGTGGCGAACCGTCATGGCAAATTCCCTTAGCGGAGGCTATTGCCCACTAAAAAGCGTTGATTAAAGGCGCGAGTATGGCGACCAGTTGCTCTGCTTGCTCGTCACTGAAAACCAGTGGTGGCAAGAGGCGAATAACATTGCCAGCGGTAACGTTAATGAGTAGGCCCTTATCAGCGGCACGGGCCACCAGTTCGGCGCAGGGCTCGTTGAGCTCAATGCCAATCATCAAGCCGCTGCCGCGTATGTCTTTGACTTTGTCGCAGTCGGCTAGTGCCGTGCTAAAAGCCTGCAGCAGATGAGCGCCGAGTTCGCTGGCGCGCTGAGCCAATTTTTCACTGTCAATGGTTGCAACGGTCGCCAGTGCTGCCGCGCAGGCAATGGGATTGCCGCCAAAGGTCGAGCCGTGGTTGCCGGGCTGCATCAATTGAGAAGCGGGGCCGTGGGTCAGGCAGGCACCGATGGGTACACCGTTGCCGAGGCCTTTGGCGATGGTCACTACGTCGGGCAGAATATTGTGCTGCTGGTAGTGAAAGAAAGTACCGGTGCGCCCGTTGGCGGTCTGAATCTCATCGAGCATTAAGAGCCAGCCTCTGGCGTCACACAGGGAGCGCAATTGCTGCAGGTAGTCGGGGGCGGGGATATTGATCCCACCTTCGCCCTGAATGGGCTCAACCAGCACGGCGACAATATTGGGGTTGTTTTCACCAATGACCTGTATCGCGTCAATGTCATTAAACGGGGCGCGGGAAAAACCTCTCACTAGCGGCTCGAAGCCAGCGTGCACCTTGCGGTTGCCGGTCGCCGTTAGCGTCGCGAGGGTGCGGCCATGAAAGGCTTGATCGGTGACGATAATGGTTGGCAGCTCAACACCCTTTGCGTGACCGTGGAGGCGGGCGATTTTAATCGCGGCTTCGTTGGCCTCGGCACCAGAGTTGGAGAAGAACATATTGCTCATGCCCGACAGGGCGCTGAGCTTCTCGGCCAGTGCCTCCTGAGCGGGAATGTTGTAGAGATTGGAGCAGTGGACGAAGGTTTGCGCCTGCTCTGAAACGGCTGCGGTAACAGCGGGGTGGGCGTGGCCCAGGCCGCACACCGCGATACCGGCGAGGGCGTCGAGGTACTTTTTGCCCTGGTCATCCCAAACGTAGGCCCCTTTTCCTTTAACCAGGGTTAGAGCCCGTTGTCCGTAAGTGTTCATTAGTGCATTGCTTGTCATGGCTTACTCAAGGGTGTTTGTTTAGCGCGGCGCTGTTATTGAAAATGCCTGTCTAAATTACTGTGCCTGAACATTGCGCCAAATAAAACAGGCGGCACTAAGCCGCCCGAAAAAAGCGAGCAATACTAGTTAGCTTCGCACCATTTGGCAATAGTTTTTGCAGCCTTTTTGCGACTGATATTGGCCAGCTGTTCAGGCTTTGATTGGCGATTAATTGAGAATCGAACGTTTCTTTTTTAGCTGAAAGCAGTTAAAATAACCAAGTGTTTTACTCGGTTATTACTTGAGGTGCTTTAAATGGACGTGCTGGATACTATCCGCGATCAAATCGAAACCAACCCCGTTATTGTCTACATGAAGGGTTCTCCCAATCAGCCCCAGTGTGGCTTCTCAGCGCGCACTGTGCAGGCCCTGATGGCCTGCGGTGAGCGTTTTGCCTATGTCGATATTCTGTCGAATCCCGAGATTCGCAGTAAGCTACCAGAATATGCCAACTGGCCCACTTTTCCCCAGTTGTGGGTTGGTGGTGAGCTAATTGGCGGTTGCGACATTGTGACTGAAATGCATGAAAAGGGTGAGTTGCAGTCTCTGGTAAAAGAGGCGGCATTGCCTGCTGATGAGGCTTAGTCTTTGAGCTAGCTCAGGGATCAGCACAATAAAAAAGCGGGCATTGCCCGCTTTTTTATTGTCTATCAATTTATCAAAGGGGCGGGGCTTTCCAGCCACCTAATTCGCGCCAGCGATTGACAATGGTGCAAAACAATTCGGCAGTTCGCTCGGCATCATAGGCGGCGCTGTGGGCTTCTTTATTACTGAAGGCAATACCTGCGGTTTTACAGGCTTTGGCGAGCACGGTTTGTCCGTAGGCGAGACCTGCGAGGGTAGCGGTGTCGAAGCAGGAAAAGGGATGGAAGGGGTTGCGCTTTATCTGACTGCGGTTGACGGCAGCATTAACAAAGCCGAGATCAAAGTGGGCGTTATGGGCGACGATCACCGCGCGGGTGCAGTGATGCTCACTGATGTTATGGCGAATTTCCTGAAAGATATCGCGCAGGGCATCTTTCTCACTCATCGCCTCGCGGTCGGGATCGTCGGGGTTGATGCCGGTGAATTCAAGAGCGGCATCGTCACAAATGGTATCGGCGTGGGGGATAACATTGCGCGCAATGGTTGTGTCGCGCACGAGCAGGCCCGAGTCGTTCATCACCAGAGACACGGCAGCGATTTCTAATAGCGCGTGTTTGTCGGACTCAAAACCACCGGTTTCCACATCGATCACTACGGGCAGAAAGCCGCGAAAGCGCTCGGCAATAAATTCGCCGCTAAAGCCATCCATGGTGCCGGCGTCGGACATATTCATTGCATCCTCCATTTCATTCGTCATCGACGACTGCCCACTGCAGGGTTTCAGAGGCATAAAAAGGCACCATAGGATCTTCACCAAGTTGTGTGGTTGCGGGCAGCTGCCAGGGGGCGCGGCGCAGGGTTAATGTACATTGGTTGACGGGTAAACCGTAAAAGGCCGGGCCGAAGAGGCTGGCAAAGCCCTCGAGTTTTTCCAGTGCCCCGGCGCGCTCAAAGACTTCGGCGTAAAGCTCGATGGCCGCATGATGGGAGTAACAACCGGCGCATCCACAGGCACTTTCTTTTTTGTTTTGGGCGTGGGGGGCGGAGTCAGTGCCGAGAAAGAACTTGCCACTGCCGCTGGTCGCCGCCGCAATTAATGCATGCTGGTGGCTTGAGCGTTTTAAAATGGGCAGGCAATAGTTGTGGGGGCGAATTCCGCCCGCTAACAAATCGTTGCGATTACAGAGCAGGTGCTGGGGCGTGATGGTGGCGGCAATATTATCGCCGCTGTTAGCTACGAACTGGGCGCCCTGTATGGTGGTGATGTGTTCGAGCACAATTTTTAAATCGGGGAATTGGGCGCAGAGGGGATTGAGTGTGCGTTCAATAAAAACGGCTTCCCGATCAAAAATATCGACATGGGAGTCGGTGACTTCGCCGTGTAATAACAGGGGCAGGCCGAGTTGCTGCATGCGCTCGAGTACCGGATACACTTTCTTTAGGTCGGTGACACCAGAGTCTGAATTGGTGGTGGCGCCGGCCGGGTAGTATT
Source organism: uncultured Porticoccaceae bacterium (assembly GCA_964462265.1). GTDB lineage: Bacteria > Pseudomonadota > Gammaproteobacteria > Pseudomonadales > Porticoccaceae > Reddybacter. The sequence continues at coordinate 28,492 of CAYWXW010000008.1, forward strand.
TAACGGCGTGAATGAAGCCACTGGCGACAGCGCGGTCAATTTCATCGGCCGGGGTGTTGTCCGTTAAATACAGCACCATTAAAGGCTGCCAATCATTGCCATCGGGGCGAGCGGCAAGAATGCGCTGGCGATAAATGCCGGCTTGCTCGGTGCTGATCACCGGCGGCGCTAGATTGGGCATAACAATGGCGCGGGCAAAGTGGCGCGCGGCGTCGCTGACTGTGTAACGCAGGGCGGAGCCGTCACGCAAATGCAGGTGCCAGTCATCGGGCCGGGTAATGGTAAGTATGGAGAGTGTGTCGAGAGTCGTAGGCATTGTTTACTGGCGGGCTTACTTACTAATTGAGAGCGGCCATCCTACCGGAAAGCTCCGGCGCGGGACAGGCTTCTATCTGTATCGAGCGCTATCAAAAAGGCGGTGCAAGGTTTAGAATTTAACCCTTGTCCAGCTGCTTCTGCTCAGTTGCTTCTATTCATTCCAGGAGATTGTTTGTGTCCGATATTAAAAAAGTGGTTTTGGCCTATTCCGGTGGGCTCGATACCTCGGTAATTGTTCGCTGGTTGCAGGAAACTTATCAATGCGAGGTGGTGACCTTTACCGCTGATATCGGTCAGGGCGAAGAAGTTGAACCAGCACGGGCCAAGGCTAAAGCGCTGGGCATTGAAGAAATCTATATTGATGATTTGCGCGAAGAGTTTGTACGCGACTTTGTTTACCCAATGTTTCGCGCCAATACGATTTACGAAGGTGAGTATTTGCTGGGCACCTCCATTGCCCGGCCATTAATTGCCAAACGCTTAATCGAGATCGCCAACGAAACCGGTGCCGATGCAATTTCCCACGGCGCTACCGGCAAGGGCAATGATCAGGTGCGCTTTGAACTGGGTGCTTACGCTTTAAAACCCGGTGTCAAAGTCATCGCCCCCTGGCGTGAGTGGGACTTAACGTCGCGCGATACACTGATGGATTATTGCGCCAAACATGATATCCCCGTTGACTTTGCCTCGAGCAAAAAGAAATCGCCCTATTCGATGGATGCCAATTTATTGCATATCTCCTATGAAGGTGGTGTGCTGGAAGAGCCCTGGGCCGAGGCGGAAGAGTCTATGTGGCGCTGGAGTGTGTCCCCCGAGGCCGCACCTGATAAGCCCCTGTATATGGAATTAAGCTTTGAAAAAGGCGATATCGTTGCCATCGATGGCAAAGCGATGGCGCCAGCCGAAGTCCTAACACTGCTCAATGAAATAGGTGGCGCCAACGGCATTGGCCGTGCCGACATTGTTGAAAACCGTTATGTGGGTATGAAGGCGCGGGGTTGTTACGAGACACCGGGCGGCACCATTATGCTCAAGGCTCACCGGGCTATCGAGTCAATTACTCTCGACCGGGAAGTTGCCCATCTGAAGGATGAGTTGATGCCCCGTTATGCCAGCCTGATTTACAACGGCTATTGGTGGTCGCCAGAGCGACAGATGCTGCAAACCATGATCGACGAGTCCCAGCAGTATGTGAATGGCGTCGTACGCTTGAAGCTTTATAAAGGTAATGTCACTGTTATCGGGCGCAAGTCGCAAGATAGTTTGTTTGATGAGCGCATCGCTACATTTGATGATGATGCGGGTGCTTATAATCAACAAGATGCCGAGGGCTTTATTAAACTCAATGCCCTGCGACTGCGCATCGCGGCAAATAAAAACCGTTAGTTATCAGTATCATTATAAAAGGTCATGAGCAGGGTGTTTAAGACGGGGGGGGCGATTGATATATGTCATGTTATAGCGCTGCCTAATAACCAATAATTGCGCCGTTTAAAGTTTAGCTCTGTTAATTTATTCATCCTTTTTCACCAAGGAAATATACAATGAGTGATGCTAGCCTTGCGCATACGCCACCCACATACAACATAAGGGTGGTTAAGCAGTTTGCTATCATGACCATTGTCTGGGGTATCGTCGGTATGCTGGTGGGGGTTGTCCTCGCCGCCGAAATGATTTGGCCCGATTTGAATATGGGCATTCCCTGGCTTCACTTTGGTCGCCTGCGTCCTCTGCACACCAACGCGGTGATTTTTGCTTTTGGTGGCTGTGCGCTATTTTCAAGCTCCTACTACATCGTGCAAAAAACCTGTCAGGCGACATTGATATTCCCGCGCCTGGCGGCCTTCACATTTTGGGGTTGGCAGTTAGTCATTGTTGCTGCGGCCATTACTTTGCCCATGGGCTTGACCACCAGTAAAGAATACGCTGAGCTGGAATGGCCGATCGATATATTGATCACTGTAGTGTGGGTTTCTTATGCCATCGTTTTTTTCGGTACTATCGCGAAACGCCAAACCTCCCACATTTATGTCGCCAACTGGTTCTTCGGCGCCTTTATTCTTGCCGTTGCGATGCTGCATGTGGTCAACAGTGCGGCCATCCCGGTGTCGATGTTTAAATCCTATTCCGTTTATGCAGGTACCATCGATGCCATGGTGCAGTGGTGGTACGGCCACAATGCGGTGGGCTTCTTTTTAACGGCTGGCTTCCTTGGCATGATGTATTACTTCGTGCCCAAGCAAGCGGGGCGGCCGGTGTACTCCTACCGTCTTTCGATTGTGCATTTCTGGGCGCTGGTTGCGGTCTATATTTGGGCTGGCCCCCACCACTTGCATTATTCTGCGCTGCCTGACTGGGCGCAAAGCCTGGGCATGGTGATGTCGCTGATTCTACTGGCACCTTCCTGGGGCGGCATGATTAACGGCATTATGACGCTGTCGGGGGCCTGGGATAAATTGCGTACCGACCCGACCTTGCGCTTTTTGGTGGTGTCCCTTTCCTTCTACGGCATGTCGACCTTTGAGGGCCCGATGATGGCGATCAAGACGGTGAATGCGCTATCTCACAACACCGACTGGACCATCGGCCACGTCCACTCTGGTGCCCTGGGTTGGGTGGCGATGATCTCTATCGGCAGCATGTATCACTTGATTCCGATCTTGTTTGAAAAATCGAAGATGTACAGCATTAAGTTGATCAACACTCACTTCTGGTTGGCAACCATGGGCACCGTGCTCTATATCGCCTCGATGTGGGTCAACGGTATCGCTCAGGGCTTGATGTGGCGCGCCTTTAATACCGATGGCACATTGACTTACACCTTCGCCGAATCCATTGAAGCAAGTATGCCGGGTTACTACGTGCGCCTGTTGGGCGGCGGTATGTTCTTCCTCGGCATGTTGGTGATGGCCTTTAATGTCTGGAAAACTTGCCGGGGGCCGGGTAACCCGGCACCCATTGCCAGTCAAACAGCGACAGCAGCGTAGGAGGGCACGACGATGAAGCATGAAATAGTTGAAAAGAATGTCGGCTTGTTTATTGTGCTGACACTAGTGGCGCTGAGCTTTGGTGGTTTGGCGCAAATTGTCCCGCTGTTTTTTATTGAGTCGACAACAACCCCCATTGCGGGTTTAAAACCACTACCGCCATTGGTACTTGAGGGTCGCGACATTTACATACGCGAGGGCTGTCACGTTTGTCATACGCAGATGGTACGTCCCTTCCGCTCTGAAACGGAACGCTACGGCCACTACACCGTCGCCGGTGAGCAAATTTACGAACACCCCTTTCTGTGGGGTTCAAAACGTACCGGCCCTGACCTGGCACGAGTCGGGGCTCGCTACAGTGACGAGTGGCATCGCGCCCACCTCTATAACCCCAAAGATGTGGTGCCGATTTCGAATATGCCTAGCTTCCCCTGGTTGTTTCAGAATGTGGTCACCGGCAAAGATACCGCAGCTAAAATGCGCGCACTACGCACAGTGGGTGTGCCTTATAGCGACAGCGATATTGAGAATGCCGCCGCTACGTTTGCCTCGGGCGATGTGAAGGAAGTTGACGCGCTGGTGGCCTATCTCCAGCAGTTGGGCACACTGATCAAACAGAAGCGTTAAGGCGCACTGGAGAGCACATGGATCAGGGTACATTAGAAGGTATTGGCACATTACTGGCGATGCTGGCCTTTTTAGCCGTTTGCGCGTGGGCTTATAGCTCACGTAATAAAGCGCGTTTTGATGAAGCTGCAATGCTGCCATTTGCCGACGAATTGCAAGCTGCTGAACAGCAAAGCCTTGCAGACGATAAGGCTGAAAATGACGAAACAACCCCGCAGGCAACAACGAATAAGGTAGGAAATAGCCCATGAGCACCTTCTGGAGTCTGTGGATCATTATTATCACCGTCATCACTACTGCCGGTGTTTGTTGGGTGTTGCTGGCCAATAGAAAGGTAGTCGTCAAGGAAAAGCCCAAAGATGGTGAGGTACCCAAGACTGGCCATGTCTACGATGGTATTGAAGAATACGACAACCCACTGCCCGGTTGGTGGTTCAACATGTTTGTGGGATCGGTGGTGTTTTCTATTATTTATCTGGTGCTCTATCCAGGTATGGGAAATTTCCCCGGTGTGCTCGGCTGGACTTCCGATGGCCAATGGCAGGAGCAGGAGAGAAAAGCGGAAGTTCGATTCGAGGCCGTTTACTCGACGTTTGAAGGCCTGTCGATAGAAGAGCTTTCTGTTAATCCCGAGGCCTTTAAAATTGGTCGCCGCCTGTTTGGTAATAACTGCGCCGTTTGCCACGGCAGTGACGGGCGCGGTAGTTATGGTTTCCCGGATTTAACCGATGGTGACTGGTTGTATGGCGGTACACCCGAGGCGATTGAGTTTTCCATTACCCACGGTCGCAGCGGCATGATGCCGGGCTGGGCTGCGGCGATTGGCGAAGAGGGCGTTAATCAGGTTACCGAATATTTATTTAAGCTGGGTGACAGTGAACACGATGCTAGCCTGGCTGAGGGCGGTGAAAAAGTCTTTGCCAGCTTCTGTGCCGGTTGTCACGGTGCAGATGGCAAGGGTAACCAGGCTCTGGGTGCGCCGAATTTAAGTGATGATATTTGGTTGTATGGCCGCTCGCCGGAATTGATCAAAACCACCATTCGCTCCGGACGCCAGGGCTTAATGCCCGCGCAAAGCGAGCAGTTGCACGAGAGTAAAATTCGTTTGTTGACCGGCTATGTCTACAGTCTGGCGCATCAATAGTTTCCGAAAGAATTAGCCGTGTATTAAACAATGGCTGAGAGAGGCGACCATGAGTTCGCAAGAGGAACAAAAACCGAGCCTTGAGGAAGAGGCTCATGTGCTCTATCTCTACGAGACAGAAAAGAAAATCTACCAGCGGCGCTTTGTTGGCTTTTTTCGCAAGCTAAAAAAACGCAGTGGCATACCTTTGTTATTGGGTTATTTACTCCTCCCCTGGTTCCAGATTGACGGTCGTCAGGCCGTTTGGTTCGATTTGCCCGCGCGTAAATTTCATATTTTATGGATGACCTTCTGGCCTCAGGATTTTATGATGCTGGCCTGGTTGCTCATTATCGCTGCCTTCACTTTATTTTCCGTGACGGTAGTTGTGGGGCGTGTCTGGTGTGGTTTTAGCTGCCCTCAAACGGTGTGGACCATGATGTTCTCGGGTGTTGAACGATTTTTTGAAGGCGGTCGTAACAAGCGTATCAAACTGGATTTAGCGCCCTGGAGTTTCAATAAGATTTGGCGAAAAAGCGGCAAGCATTTCGTCTGGTTGCTTATTGCCTTTATCACTGGTTTTACTTTTGTTGCCTACTTTAATCCCGTTCGCGAACTCAGTGTTGATCTGCTGACCTTTTCGGCCCATCCGGCGGCTGTTTTTTGGACTTTCTTTTTCACCTTAATGACCTATATGAACGCGGGCTATCTGCGTGAACAGGTCTGTAAATATATGTGCCCCTATGCGCGCTTTCAGTCGGTGATGTTTGATGCCGACACCTTAATTGTCTCTTACGACAAAGAACGGGGTGAATCACGGGGTCAGCGTAAGAAAGGCAGTGACTACAAAGCTGATGGATTGGGCGATTGTGTCGACTGCAGTCTATGCGTGCAGGTTTGTCCGGTTGGTATTGATATTCGCGATGGCCTGCAGTCGGAGTGTATTAGCTGCGGTCTTTGTATCGACGCCTGCAATGCCATTATGGAAAAAGTGGAGTACCCGAAGGGCTTAATTAGCTTTACCACTGAAAATAAACTGGCAAAAGGTAAAACCCATATTTTCAGACCGCGTCTGCTTGGCTACGGTTTGGCTTTAATAGTAATGGTCAGTGTCTTCGCTTATACGCTGCTTACCCGGGTGCCTTTGGAGCTCGATATTATTCGCGACCGCTCACTGCTCTATCGTGAAACATCTCGCGGCTTGATTGAAAATATTTATACCCTGCGTATTAACAATATGGATAACCAGGCTCATCAATACCTTATTAGCGTAGAGGCGGAACAGGACTTCCGTTTTATCGGTGACAAGCTTGTTGATGTCGCCAGCGGAGAAGTTTTCACCCATCTGGTTCGCCTGGAGCTAGACCCCGGATTGCTTAAACGCGGTAATACCGATATCACTTTCGTCCTGCAAGCTGAGGATGATGCAACAATACGAGACACTGAAGAGAGCCGTTTTATTGGGCCGTTTATACGTTAATTTTTTACCTTAATGCTTTTTATAGTTTGTGGCTTTGGCCTTAGGTAGTACAAAGTGCTACTACAAAGTGCTAATACAAAACGGTACTAGAAAGTGGCTTTACAAAACCACAGGATAAATGAGCAATGTTTTCCAACAGTAAGCGTGGCAACAGGATACATCTATGTTAGAAAACTCAGCTGCAGGGCAAATAACACCACCCTGGTACCGGCAGTTTTGGCCCTGGTTCTTAATCGCCTTGCCGGCATCGGTGGTGGTGGCGGGTTTTTTTACTCTGTATCTAGCCATTAAATACAGCGATGATTTAGTCAGTGATAATTATTACCGTGATGGTCTGGCGATTAACCTGCAGCTCAATCAAGATATACACGCCACTGAGTTGGCCCTAGCGGCAAGGCTTGATTTTAATAGCGCCAGTGACGACGCTATCGACGTGCTGGCCCTTGAGTTAAAGAGTGAGTTGAAAATGTTTGTCATGCCCGCAGCATTAAAACTGTATTTACTCCACCCCACAGATGCTAGTGCCGACCTTGTGATCACGCTTATGGCAGCGGGCAATGGCCGCTACCGGGGCCAGCTACCAGCACTACCAACGCAGCGTGTTTATCTGCGCTTAATTCCAGCGGCTCTTAGTGAAGGTGCCTCTGAACAATATGACTTGCAAAATGCTGCCTGGCGTCTGGCTGGCGAAATTGATCTCACCAAAAATCATATTGTCGAACTGCAAGCTAATCCAGTAGTCAGTGCTACAAGTAACAATTAAATATGCCCGCTGAAACGTGCTTCCACTGTGCTTTGCCCTTAAATGGCAGGGACGACCTCACGGTACTGATTGACGGCGAGGCACGCTCGATGTGTTGTATCGGCTGTCAGGCGGTTGCCAGTGCTATCGTCGATGGCGGCCTGGAAAAGTTTTATCAGTACCGCTCGGCAAATTCGGCGCGTAATAATGACAGCGAGAATAATGATTTCAGTGCTTATGATCTGCCGGCAGTGCAAGCTGATTTAATCAGTGTCGACGAGCAGGGTGTGGCAACGATTGAGCTCGGTGTCTCTGGCATTAACTGCGCCGCTTGTGCCTGGCTGATTGAGCACCACCTGCAGCAATTAGTGGGCGTGACTAAAGTGGCGGTCAATGTCAGTCGCCAGCGCTGCCGACTGCAATGGCACAAAGATCAGTTACCGCTGAGCCAGTTATTGGCAGCGTTTGTTGCTATTGGCTATCGCGCTCACCCAGCGAAAGAGTCTAACAAACTCGAACATATTGAACGTGACCAAAAAGGCTATTTATTGCGCCTGGGTGTGGCGGGTATTGGCATGATGCAGGCGGGCATGCTGGCCATCGCTCTCTACGCGGGTGCCTTTCAGGGCATGGATGAGCACTGGCAAAACCTACTGCGCTGGGTCAGCTTAGTGGTCGCTACCCCGGTGGTTTTGTATTCGGCGCAACCTTTTTTTAAAGGAGCCTGGCGCAGTCTGTCGTCTTTCAGTGGAAGTCTGACTGGGAGTCTGGGTGGAGGTTTGAATGGCGGCTTACCCTGGCATCAATCTTTGACGATGGATGTGCCCGTCGCATTGGCCATTGGTCTGGCCTACTGCGCGAGTGCCTGGGGTACAGTAATGACAGGTGGAGAGGTTTATTTTGATGCCGTCTCCATGCTGACCTTCTTCCTCTTGCTGGGGCGCTTTCTGGAAATGCGCGTGCGTTATCGCAATGAGTTAGTGGCGGGAGAGGTCACTGAATTAATCCCCCTGTCTGTACAGCGTTACACAAACACTGACGATGGAGCTTGTCTCGAACAGGTGCCGGTTAAATCTCTCTGTGCTGGCGATATTATTCAAGTTGGCGAGGGTGAGTGTCTGGCCGTCGACGGTGTGGTGTTGGCTGGGCAAAGCTCTGTGGTTGAAGCCGTGCTCAGCGGTGAGCAAGACCCGGTGGCCAAAGGCCCGGGTGACACCGTTAGCGCCGGCACAGTTAACACCACAAACCCCTTAAGAATAAGAGTCAGCGCCGTTGGGCAAGGTACTCGCCTGGCGGCGATTGTCGATATGCTCGACGCTGTCGCCGCAGAAAAACCACGGCAACTGGCAATGGCCGATCGACTTGCCGCCGCTTTTATTGCCTTTGTTTTACTGCTCGCTGCAGCGGTATTTTCTGCGTGGTGGCTGCACGATGCCGACAGAGCCTTGTGGGTGACATTGTCAGTGCTAGTGGTGACCTGCCCCTGCGCTCTGTCATTGGCGACACCGGTGGTACTCGCCGCTGCGACCGGGCGACTGCAGCGCCAGGGTTTTTTAGTGCGCAGCTCCCATGTGCTGGAAACACTGAGCAAAGTGACGCGCGTTGTGCTGGATAAAACCGGCACTCTGACCACGGGCAAGCTTGAAATTGACCGTATTGTTTTATCCTCAAAAGCAGAAGCGCTGGATACTACAATGGTAATGGATATCGCCGCCGCCCTTGAGCAAGGTTGCCGTCACCCCATTGCCAGTGCGTTTAAACAGCGACAAACTCAAATTAAGGGGCAGGCCGAAGAGCTTGTTTATCAGGTGGGTGGCGGCGTTAGTGGTGTGCTTGATGGCAAGCGCTACGCTCTGGGCAAGGCGGCTTTTATCCAACAATGTTTTGCCTTACAAGTACCTACAGACTTATCATCATCATCATCATCATCACCACCGGCGAGTGATAACCTGAATCTAAAACACCGCCTTGAAGTCATACTGGCCAGCGAAGAGAACGTGCTGGCGCGGATTGTTCTGGTTGACGAGCTGCGCCCTGGTGCTCGCGATCTTGTCTCCAGCCTTCAAAAACAGGGCCTTGCTGTCGAATTGCTCAGCGGTGACCAGGAAAGTAACACCGCAGCTTTGGCGACAGATTTAGGCATTAAACAATGGCAGGCCAATAATAGCCCCGAGGACAAACTGGCCACTATTCGCGCCCGGCAAAAAGAGGGCGATATTGTACTGATGGTGGGCGATGGCATTAACGATGTGCCGGTGCTCAGTGGTGCTGATATTTCCGTGGCAATGGCCGAGGCGACAGATTTTACGCGTATGGCTTCAGACGCGGTACTGCTATCGGGAAACCTGAACACGCTGGTCGATACCCTTGCGGTGGCGCGTAAAACCGAGGCCGTTATACGGCAAAATGTCGCCTGGGCTCTGATTTACAATTTCAGCGCTTTACCCCTTGCCGCCATGGGCTGGGTGCCACCCTGGGCAGCGGCCATCGGCATGTCGGCGAGTTCTTTAGTGGTGGTCTTAAATGCCTTGCGCCTACAACGTCGCAATAAAAGCCATGGCGGGAACGACGATAATGTTTCACGGCAATGGCTGGGGCCTGCAGTGTCAGGCCTGCAAGTAGAAACCTGATGGAAAGCCTGTATTTCTTAATTCCTCTATCGATGGTGGTGGTGGCTCTGGGCATTTGGCTATTTTTCTGGGCAGTTAATAGCGGTCAGTACGATGATCTCGAAGGTGAGGCAGAGCGTATTTTATTTGACGAGTTGGATGTTAATTCGAAAACTGAAGAAGGTGTAAAACCAGCGTCTGGCTTTAATGCGAAAGCTAAGCCAAAGCCAGCCCAGAACAGCGTTAGCACCGAAAATGATTGAAAGCTTGCCGCCTCTATTAGCGGCTATAGTGGCAATGTTTGGTATTGGCTTGCTCGGTACTGGTCACTGTTTTGCCATGTGTGGCGGTATTGCTTCGGCCTTGGGTTTTGCTAGCGAAAAAGGCGGTAGTCGTTACATTGTGGCTTACAATTTGGGCCGTGTTTTCAGCTATGCCTGTGCTGGCGGTGCCGTTGCTAGTTTGGGTTATGTCAGTGCCAACTATCTCGCTTTAGCGCCAGTATTGCGTGGCATTGCGGGATTGTTGTTGATTGCTATGGGCTTAACGATGGCGGGTTGGTGGCGGGGCTTGAGCTATCTTGAGAAGGTTGGCGGTTTATTATGGCGACGTCTGCAACCCTTTGGTCAGCGCCTGTTGCCGGTGCGCTCGTTTCGCACGGCAATACTGCTTGGGGTTGTGTGGGGCTGGTTACCTTGCGGACTTGTTTACACTGCACTGGCTTACGCGGCAACGGCGCAAACGCCGTTGATGGGGATGGCGCAAATGGCGGCTTTTGGCCTTGGCACCCTGCCAGCCGTTTTGCTGGGAGGCCTTTCCCTTGGCAAGTTGGGTAATGTATTGCGCAGTCAAGGGTTTCGTCTTGTCTTCGCGCTTTTATTAATGGCATACGGTATTTGGACCTTACTGCCTGTGGTTTTTCCGTATCATCAACACTAGTCTGGCAACAGGCGTGCGCGGTGAGATAAGTGGGTGAATAAGAAGCTTGATATTTATCAATACACCGCTGTGTTTTTAGCGGTATAAACATAACGAAATTAAACATAGTGGCAGGAGTTGATATGTTCGAATACATACCGGGGTTGATGTTTAATCCACGCAAACAATGGCAAACCATCGCTGCCTTGAGTGATGAAAAAATTAAGCGCTTGCTGCCTTACCCCATTCTTATGGCGCTGTTGCCGCCATTGGCTTTGTATATCGGCACGACACAGGTCGGCTGGACAGTGGTTGGTGAAGATGTGGTGCGCATTACCGAGGCTAGTGCTATTCCGCTGGTTGTGCTGAGCTATATCGCTCTGCTGGGGGCGGTGGTCATTATTGGCTTAATGATTAACTGGATGTCCCAGACTTATCAGACAGAGGTCTTTCCCATTAAGGGTGTGGTGTTAATGGGTTATGCCTGTACGCCCATCTTTTTAGCCGGTGCCTGTGCGGTGTATCCGATTTGGTGGCTCGATATTGTGCTCGGCACTGCGGGGGCAATTTATACCATTTATCTGATTTACACGGCCATACCGATAATGATGCACGTACCCTGGGACAGGGGTTTTCTCTATGCCAGCGCGGTATTTATGATTGCCCTGGTTTATGTGGTGGTGATACTCGTTGGTGTCACCATTGTTTGGGAATATATTGCGACCCCAGTGTTTTCCAATTAAGTGTTTAGCTATTAAATGTTCAG
>CAYWXW010000009.1:0-15337 GCA_964462265.1 uncultured Porticoccaceae bacterium
CTCACCGTCGGGTTCTGGACCCTGATGAGCCGCATCCTCGGCTTCGTGCGCGAGGTCATGATCCTCGCCTTCATCGGCCCCGGCCCGGTGATGGATGCCTTCGTCGCGGCCTTCCGATTGCCCAACATGTTCCGACGCTTCTTTGCGGAAGGCGCGTTCAACGCATCCTTTGTTCCGATGTTTTCCAAGCGCCTGGAAACCGATGACAATGCCATCGGATTTGCCACGCAGGCGCTGTCGGGATTGGCGTTCATCCTCCTCATCCTGAGCGCCCTGGCGATGGTCTTCATGCCGGGGCTGGTCTGGTTGACGGCAGGCGGGTTTGTCGGTGATCCGCGCTTTGGTGCCTACAACGCCAGTAAGGGTGGTGTTCGTCTCTTTACTAAGTCGGCTGCACTGTATTGCGCCGAGAAAAAATACAATATTCGCGTCAACTCGGTACACCCCGGATTTACACAAACACCTTTGCTGAACGATGCTGCCGGTGGTTTTTCTGAAGCCGATGCAGAGCGCATCAATCGTGAGATTGCCGTCGGCTACATGGCCGAGCCTATCGATCAGGCCTACGGTATTTTGTTTTTAGCCTCTGACGAGTCACGCTACATGACCGGCACCGAGCTGGTTATCGACGGCGGCTTTACCTGCCACTAAAACTCAGGGAGAACATTGTGATGGGCAGAGTACAGGACAAAGTGTGTTTGATTACCGGCGGTACGGCTGGCATCGGCTATTCAGCGGCGCAGTTAATGTGTCGCGAAGGTGGCAAAGTGGCGATTACCGACCTTCGCCCGGTAGAGGGTGAAGCTGCGGCTCAGACGCTACGGGATCAAGGTTATGCGGCAATCTTTATCGAGCAGGATGTCACCAGCGAAAGTCGTTGGCCAGAAGTCATCGCCGCCGTCGTTGCCGAATACGGCCGTCTCGACGTGCTGGTGAATAATGCCGGTGTGGGTGCCGCGACTGATCTCGAAGAGAGCGATCTGGCTCACTGGCGCTTTATTCAGTCGGTGAATCTGGAGGCCGTATTTATGGGCACCCAGAATGCTATTAAGCAAATGAAGCTCAATGGTGGCGGTAGTATCGTCAATATTTCCTCTATTGAGGGGATTATTGGCGACCCGCGCTCGGCGGCCTACAACGCCAGCAAGGGTGGTGTGCGTCTCTTTACCAAATCTGCAGCCCTCTATTGCGCGGAGAAAAAATACAATATTCGCGTTAACTCGGTGCACCCCGGTTTTACTAAAACACCGATGGCTGAGAGTGCGGGTGATTTATTTGGCCCGGACGATTTAGTGCGAATTCAGCACGAGATTGTTATCGGCCATATGGCTGAACCCGAGGATCAGGGCTACGGTATTTTGTATCTGGCATCGGATGAGTCAAAGTACGTTACCGGTACTGAGCTGATTATTGATGGTGGTTATACCTGCCACTAACTAGTAGTGCATCGCCGGGGCCGGGGTAATAGTTGCCTACCTCGGCCCTGGAGACTTGATTTGTTAGCAGACTGAAAGGGGTGATGGCATGCGTTCAATACTTTTGCTCAATGCCAAGGGCGGTTGCGGTAAAACGACTTTGGCGACGAATATCGCAGCTTATTATGCTCAAAAGGGCAAGCGTGTGGTGCTGGCTGACTTTGACCCCCAGGGTTCAAGTATGGACTGGCTGGCTGCTCGCCCGGCTGATCGTGCGCGCATTCGTGGTCTGCCTGCCTGGCAGGGTAGGATTCGCGTGCCGAAAAATACCGACTATTTGATTATTGATAGCCCTGCAGCGGTTAGTGGTCGCCCTCTTGCTAATTTGGTGCAGCGCGCCGATAGTATTTTAATTCCCGTCCTGCCTTCGCCTATCGATATTCGTGCCGCCGAGCATTTTATTGGCCAGTTAAATGCACTGCGTCGGGTGCTCAACACACAGGTTAAATTGGCAACGGTAGCCAACCGAGTGCGGGAAAATACGCTGGCGGCAGGTGATCTCGATGATTATCTTGAGATGATTAAATTGCCCAATGGTAAAAAAGTCCCCTACCTGGCTTTATTGCGGGCTAGTCAAAATTATATTCGTGCTGCCGAGACAGGTTTATCCATCTTTGAGTTTTCGCCAGCCAGAACGGAATATGACCGGGAGAGCTGGAAGCGGGTTTTTCGTTGGTTGGATAGTAAGCGCAGCCTGCCAGCTCCTCAGGTATAAGAAGGTAGTGTCGATAAAACTCTAAAAAGATTGCTGGAAAAAACCGATAAAAAAGCCGCGATTGTTCGCGGCTTTTTTGCTTCGAGCTAATGAGCTCAGCAGCTGTAGGATCAGGTAGCCGTGGTGCCACCATCAACCACAATTTCAGCACCGGTGACCCAGGGCGACTGATCGCTGGCCAGGTACAGGGCGGCGTTGGCAATGTCAGAGGGCTGACCAATCATGCCCAGTGGAGTGCTGCGCTCAAAGGCATCTTTCACCTTGTCTGCAGAAGGTGCGAGGCCGGCATCGACGAAACCCTGCAGTACACTCTGACCCATATTCGTGGGGATCAGGCCGGGGTGGATGGAATTGACGCGGATACCGTATTTTAGGCTGGCGAATTCTACCGCCGCTGCTTTAGTCAAGAGCTTAACGCCACCTTTACTGCCGCAGTAGGCACCGAGGCCGGAGTAGCCGCGCAGGCCGGCAACCGATGACAGGTTGATAATTGAGCCGCCTTTGCCGGCAATGCCGCCGGGTTTCATGGCTTTACAGGCGTGCTTAAGGCCGAGAAAGACGCCGCTGACATTGATCTCGAGAACGCGGTTGAAATCTTCTAGTGAGGTGTTTTCAAGCAGTGCGCAAATCTCGATACCGGCGTTGTTGACCACCACGTCGAGGCCGCCAAATTGCTTGACGGTCTCGGTGGTAACGCGTTCCCAGTCAGCTTCGCTGGTGACATTGTGGGCTAAAAATGCCGCTTTACCACCAGCCTCTTCTATCTCTTTCACCGTGGCACGGCCAAGATCTTCGAGAATATCGGTGATCATGATCGTCGCGCCAGCGCGTGACAGGGTCTTGGCAATTTCGGCGCCGAGGCCGCGAGCGGAGCCGGTAATTAACGCGACTTTACCTTCCATTGAAATAGAAATGTTTGACATGAATGTATCCTTCTTTGGCAGTGGTGGGAACAAAGGCCCCTTGAAATTCGGCGCCTAGTCTAGCAGTTTATTGCGGTATTCTGAGGGCGAGCAACTACACCAACGCTTGAAGGCGCGACGAAAGCTGGTGGTGTCCTGGTAGCCCAGGTCGAGGGCAATGGCATCTATCGAATGGTCGGTGTTGCGCAGAGCATCGGTCGCCAGTTGCTTGTGCACGCTATCGCGCAGCTTGCGGTAGGTGGTGCCTTCAGCCTGCAAATAGCGAATAATGGTGCGTGACGAGACATTAAAAACCTTGGCCAGGTCTTCAAGACTAGGCATGTTGGCGGGCTGACGGCGCATCAGATCAAGGACGTGAGACATGGTCAGGTTGTTGGAGCGCAGCTCCTGCATTCTTTGCTGCAGCTGATCTTCGGCGAGCTTGTGAATGTGCGCGTCGGCAGTAATACAGCGCTTGTCGAGAATACTCTTGGGCAAAATCAACATATGCTTGTCAGCATTAAAGCTGATTTCACCGGAAAAGAAGTCGCTGTAGTCGTCGGCGTACTCGGGAGGGGGAAAGGCGAAAACAATCTTGGCGCAGGTCAGCGGTTCGCCGCTGACAAACTCTAGAGCATTTTGCATGGTCAGCATCATGGCCTCGACCACCACGGTTTGAAATTCAGGGTTACCGTGGGTTTCAACAATCTCGACAATGACGTGGTCTTTGTCGTAGTAAACCTCAAGATCACAAAAAGTAATGGCGGTGTGATAGTACTTGGCGGCGTCGTGAATAGCCTGGCCGACTGTCTGGCTACTGATTACGGCCACGCCCATGGCACCGTGGCTGGAAATATGAATTTGGCGGCCGATGGATAGGCCGGCGCCGGGCATATTTAACGTTTCCATCAACTCAAAAATGGCTGCAGACAGCGGGTCGAAGGCGATTTTTTCTGCAGAATTTTCCAGTTGTTCTTTGCTAATACCGTGTCGGGTAAAGCAAGCCAGTACCTCCTCACTGTGGCCCATGGTGTTGAAGACCAGATTTGCATAGGCGGAGGACACCATATGTCGACTACTGATGACAGGGGTGTCAGCAGGAGACTCCGGTTTACTCGCGGGTGGTGTATTTGCAGACATAAATAAAGCTAACTCCATGGGTCGCTAATTTAAGAATATTATTGTTTAGCGCCCGAGATCGGCGTTCACATGTCATGCGCGCCGTGTGCACGCATTAGTGTAGCTGATGCGTCGATAAATTTCTCCCTGTAGATTGCCTAAGCTATAGCAGGAATCGCTTTATCCTCAACCTCGATAAAAATAGCAGTACTCATAAAATCGCACAAGCCTTGGTGCTGATGTTTTTGTACACTGGGAATAGTTAACTGACTAATAATAAACAGAGGGGTAAGCAGTGAAAATTGATAGCAGCTTTAGTTTCGGTGACAAGATGGATGACATCAGCTCGATCAAAGAGGGCTACAGGGCCTTTGAGAATCAGGGCTTCGACGGTGTCGTCACCGCTGAAATACAAAATGATCCCTTCCTTATCGTTGGCATGGGCGCAGATGCGACCGAAAAGGTTGAGCTACGCACCGGCATCGCCGTCGCCTTTGCCCGCAGCCCGATGACCACGGCTTATACCGCCCACGATTTAAACGCCTATTCAAAAGGTCGCTTTACTTTGGGTTTGGGTTCGCAGATCAAGGCCCACGTCACCAAGCGTTTTGGCATGCCCTGGCACGGGCCGGCCAAGCAAATGAGTGAATTCATTCGCTCCCTGCATGCGATTTGGGATTGCTGGTATGACGACGAGCCCCTGGGTTTTCGCGGTGATTGTTACCAGCACACTTTAATGACGCCCGACTTTACACCGAAAAATACTGAATACGGTCGCCCAAAAGTGGTGATGGCCGCCGTTGGCCCACTGATGATTAAAACCGCTGCGAAGGATGCAGATGGCCTTATCATTCACACCTTTAGCACGCAGAAATTTATTGAAGAGCGCATCTTGCCGGGCATTAATGAGACCCTGGCTGAAAATGGTCGCTCGCGCAGTGATTTTGAAATTTCTCTACCGCCCTTTGTGGTCACTGGGCAGACGGAGGAGGAGTTCGAAGCCTGTAAGCAAAAGGTTAAATACCGCATTTCTTTTTATGCCTCGACCCCCGCTTATAAAACCGTGCTCGAATGTCACGACTGGCAAGACCTCCATCCCAAGCTGAACCACCTGTCCAAAAATAATGGTTGGGACAAAATGCCCGATCTGATTAGCGATGAAATGCTCGAAACCTTTGCCGTGGTCGGTGAGCCTCTGCAGGTGGCCGAGAAAATGAAGGCCCGTTACGGTAATTTGGTCGATAGACTCACCCTGGAAAACAGCTTGCCCAGCGATATGCTGGCCAAGCAGATGGCGATTATTCGGGGCTAAATTTAGAGGCTATTGGTTGAAGTGGCAGCTGTATTTTCTCTGCTCGTAGCTAGAAGGAGTACGTTGTTAGCCCTCGGCCACCGACACCCAATGTGGCACCAATACCAGCGGCTTTCAGAGGATGATGGTTGAAGCCGCAGTGGTGAGTGTCGCATACTATGCCAATAGGTTGACAATACTGCGGTGCGCGACTGTTTTGTGGGCGCCGGAAAAATAATTCACACTCGAATAAAAACGGAGAACAATATTATGGGTAACAGACTTGAAGGCAAAGTAGCCATTATTACTGGCGGTGCCAGCGGCATCGGCGAAGCGCACGCACATCTTTTTGCTAGTGAAGGTGCAAAAGTTGTCATTACTGACGTGCAGGAAGAGCTTGGTGCGAAGGTCGTTAGCGCGATTCAAAGTGAGGGTGGCGATGCCATTTTTATTCGTCAGGATGTCACCAGCGAGTCCGATTGGGCCGATGTCGCCAAGCAAACGGTTGAAAAATACGGCGCCATTACTACCTTGGTCAACAATGCCGGTGTCGGTAATTTCACTGGTGTTGAGGAGGAAACTCTTGAGGGCTTTAACCGGGTTGTCGCCATTTGCCAAACCGGTGTTTGGTTGGGTATGAAGGCCTGCATGCCAGCGTTGAAAAAGTCGGGCAACGGCGCCATCGTTAATATTTCTTCTCTGTTTGGTATTATCGGCACGCCGAGCATGATCTCTTATCACGGTGCCAAGGGTGCGGTGCGTTTGATGACCAAATCAGCGGGTTTGGAATATGCCCAGCAGGGTGTCAGAGTCAATTCTGTTCACCCCGGCATTATTGAAACGCCGCTGGCCAAAACCATGGGTGACGAGCAGATGCAGGCGATTATTGCCTCGACGCCGATGGCGAAAATGGGTCGACCCATCGATATCGCCACCATGTCATTGTTCTTGAGCTCGGATGAAGCAGCCTTTATTACCGGTTCTGAGTTTGTGGTTGATGGTGGCTGGGGCGCTCAGTAAGTTGCCCTTTCAAGCGCTACGAATCTTTTATTTGTAGGGCTTTGTGTTGATTAAAAAAGGCCGGGGCTTTTATAGCACCGGCCTTTTTTAATGCCTGGGTTATGTTGGAAATCCAGGAATAAATCAACCATCACCGTGGCGCAATAATCGCCCCGAGTAGACATCCGTTTCCTTGTCGTCTTTAAGAATGACTTCGCCGTTGACCAGCACATAGTTATAGCCTTTTGCCTTTTGCACACGGCGCCATTCATTACCGGGCATGTCGTGGACAATTTCTCCGGGCAGCACTTCAAGGTTTTCGTAATCGTAGACGACGATATCCGCCGGCGCCCCCTCTTTGATTTGGCCCCTGTCTTTAAAGCCAGCGAGGGATGCAGGCAGGGCACTCAAGCGCCAGTGAACATCTTCAAGGGATAGCATGTTGTGTTCGCGGACATAGGTGACAATGGCTTCGGTCGGATAGCGCCCGGCAGTCAGGAAGCGGGTGTGGGCGCCGCCGTCAGAAACGCCAAAAGTAATAAAGGGGTCGTCAATAATCTCCTTCATGTATTCGAGATTGCCGGCGCTGGGCAATGAGGCGAAGAATTCGGCTTTCAGATTGGTGCCCACAGCGATATCCAGCATGGCGTCAACGGGGTGTTTGCCGGTTTTTTCCGCGATCAGGCTCAGCTTATGGTCTTTAAACTCACCGAACAGGTCGGAGTTAGTGCGTATTAGCACGGTGTCTTCCAAAGGCCCGGTGGCGGCAAATCCGGGGGGATCGTCTTTCAAGCTCTGGCGCAGTGCGGGGTCTCCCATTTTCGCCAGGCGTTCTTCAAAGGTGCCGGTGGTGACATGGCGCCAGGCCTCTGAGTCGTCCCACAGGTTCCATTCGTCGAGAGAAAAGTTAAAGCCGCCGTCTGTTGTTAGGCCCTGACCGTAAACTTTGTTGCCGCGAGCATGACATTCATTGAGCCATTTGAGGGCGTCTCGGTGCACGCTGGGATCGTTGGCATTGGCCTGCACCACGTTGTACAAAATGGGTCGACCGCTGACCTCGGCCAGTTCTTCCATGTGGGCGCGATCTTTCTCCGGCTCGTTGCCACTGAGCATGGTCATTTGAATAAAGCCCTCGTTGCGCCGGGCGAGAACTTTGGCCAGGGCGATGCAGGTTTCGTTGTGCATTACATCGGTGGGCATGGGCGTGCCGTCGTAGTCACGCTGCACATCGGCACCACAGCCCGGGGCCAGGCGCTGGGCCGACCAACCACAGCCGCCAGCGTCCATCGCCTCTTCGAGTACACGGACGATCTCGGCTTCTTCTTTCGGTGTTGGCAGCTCACCAGCCTTGGCGCGCTCCATGCCCATCACCCAAATCAGCAGGGGTACAAGGGGTACGTAGGGCAGGATGTTGATGGCTTTGGGGGTGCGCTCGAGGCTGTCGAGGTAGTCGGGAAAGGTTACCCAGTCCCAGGGCATGCCCTCTTTCATCGATTCAAAGGGGATGGCTTCTACCCGTGTCATCGACAGCATGGAGCGCTCGCGCAACTCCGGCTTCACCGGGGCAAAACCAAAACCACAGTTGCCGATAACCACGGAGGTGATGCCGTGCCAGCCCGACAGGGTGCAGTAAGGGTCCCAGAAAATTTGTGCATCGTAATGGGTGTGCAGGTCGATAAAGCCGGGGCAAACATGCTTGCCCTCGGCGTCGAGTACCTGCTTGGCATCGGCGCTATCGAGGCGGCCAATTTTGGCAATAATGCCATCTTTAATACCAATATCGCCCTTGTAGCGGGGGATGCGAGTACCGTCAAAAATAATACCGTTTTGAATGATCGTGTCGTAGGTGGACATGCTTGCGCTCCTGCGTGGCGGGCAGGATTACATCTGGCCAATAACCTTATTCAACATTCGTGGTAACGAAACTGCGTTTGATACTACAAGGTGTACTCTATCGACGTGATAGATGTAACCTGATCCCTGTTTATAAATTATTTTAATTTCCAGAGTCTACGGTACTGCTTCGTACACCTGGCTGCAAGATTAACTTTTCACTAGCACGAGTATTTTGCTGCAGGTGGCAATAGGGGTTTTACTAAAGCGCATTAATAATCGTGGAGGGACTTGTGCCTTGTAGGGGACCCAGAGGATTTTTACGTAGTTTGTCGCCACTGATAATGGGGTTGCCACTCCACACTTTGTAAACCACGATACCATCGCTAAGCACAACCAGAGCGTTAAAAGACCAGCCTGAGGCGATGGTGCGTCGCTTAAAGGTCAATAGATCCATAAAGACATTTCCGACACGCTTTGTTTTAGCCTTTTGGGGGCTGGCTTCATAAGCCTGGCAGAGGTTGCGCGAACGAATACAAAAACTCAGGCCGGGGTCGAGATCATCGAGAGTGATCGACTGATTGGGCATAAAGCGCTGGATAATATCGAGGTAGGAGAGAATTCTGATATTGGGCTGGGTATAGGGATCGTAACCCAGGCCTTTGAGTTCTTCTACGGTGGTGGTGTAGGGCGTAATCTTTTCATAATCGGCCATGGCCTCGGCGAAACTATCCCAGCGCGAGCGCGTGGTGTCTTCCGTTCTGGGCAGGGCATTGCTACAGCCATAGAGGCTAAGCCCCAATAAGATGGCGGCGAGCAGACGGATTCGGTGGTGGCTTAGGTTAAGGGTCATCGCTGTCGGTCTAGGTAGTTGCTGCCAATCTTAGTTGAAGCCAATATTAAAGGAAGTTGGCACGTAGACCCTGATTTTTTAATCGTAGATGGCAACTCTTTTCACTGGCGGCTTGATTGAGCCCCCAGTTCGGTTTTCTTGCCGCTTAGGTTTTGTGGCTATAGGCCATGGACGAGCGCAGTAAACTTAATTTGGCATGGGGTTCAATCGCCATAATTTCACAGCCGATAGCCTGTAGTTGCCGATTCTTTTTTTCGGGTTTGCTCCAGACCACGCGCAGGCCGAGCTCAATGGTGGTCTGCCCCTGCTCGGGGTGGGGCAGGTCGACCGAAACCAGGCGTCGCTGGTTGATGGGTAGAGCCAGGCCTGAAAACAGCATAAAACCACTGGTGGAAATGTCACCGATATAGCCAATCGTCGTTTTATTGACGATATCGTAAACCTTGGCAAGGGCCGTATAGGCCGTTCGCGGCGGGCGTGGACGCAGGTTTTCCCACTCGGAGGATTTGGGGTTGAAGTCTTTCAGGCAGGCTTCACGCGGATTAAGTTGTTTCACCCTGGGATCTCGATAATTAAAAATTAACAAGCCTTCAATGGATCATAACTATGTCACGAACGTAAACCCTGCGACCCTGAAAGGGCGGGCAATGTATTGCGTGATTTCCCTGTCGTACGAGGCCTTGATAGTTGCGGCGTGGCTAACTTACGCCCGGCGCTGATCTTAGCACGGCATTTCGCGCGGTGAAATAGACGCGAGTGCCGGTCAGGCTAGCGGTTAAAAAAAGGGCTATAACGATGCCGATCCAGAAACCCTCAACACCCAGTGCAGGGCCCCAGAAATTAGTCAGCGCCAGAGAATAGGCAAGGGGAAAGCCAACCAGCCAATAACCAATACAGGCTAATAGCAGGGTGATACGGGTATCTTTATAACCGCGCAGGGCGCCATTGCCGCCGATGTTGATGGCGTCAAACACGCGAAAGATTGCCGCGTAAACCAGTAGCGCTGCGGCCAGCTCCTGCACGGCGATATCGGGGGTAAACAGGGCGGCAATTTGTTCGCGAAATAGCAGCACAAAAGCCCCCTGGCAGAGGGCGATCACCGACGTTAGTCCAAGCCCTGTGGCGCAAATTCGTTGTGCTTGACGGGGCCGCTGCAGCCCCATTTCATGGGCAACCAGTATTGAAATGGCCTGTGAAATACCCATCGGCACCATAAACATCATCCAGTCAAAGGAGATTGCCACCGAATGGCCGCTGACGGTGACCGCGCCCAGGTGGGCGACCAGCAGTGGAATTAGCAAGAAGAAGCCGCCTTCCGCCAGTATCGCGCCACCAATGGGCAGGCCAACACGCAAGGTTTCTTTAATGCGTCGGCTGTCGATGGCTTGTCGTGCGTTCAATAGCTGATAGGCCTGCAGGGTGCTCGCTCGGCGCGCGTAGAGGGTTTCGCCGCCGACAATAAACAGCGAGACAAAAAATGTCGCCCAGCCGCAGCCCGCGCCGCCGAGGGCGGGCAGGCCCCAGTCACCCATAACCAATGCGTAGTCGAGGGGGATATTAATGACAAAGCCCGTCAGATTGAAAACCATCGCCGTGCGTGCCTGACCCATACTTTCAAAGGTGGTGCGAAAGGCCATGATAAAGGGCAATAAAAAAGCGCTGCCGATCATGGGGAGTAGGTAGCTGGTGGCAATGCCAGTGATTTCTGCTGGGCTGTCAAGCCGAGGCAGGAGCACGATGCCTGCGCCGATAAAAAGACTACAGAGCAGGCCCAGAGGCAGGCACAGCCACAGACAGTTTTGAAATTGCCCCCTCAGCGCAGCGGTTTTGCCGGCACTGAATAGCCGGCCAATAATCGGGCCGTTGCCGAGAATAATGCCGATCACCAGCATAATGGAGAGATTAAAAACGGTGCTGCCCAGAGTGACGGCGGCCAGGTCGTTGGTGCTGAGGCGTCCGGCAATAATAATATCGGTAACACTCATGCCGACGATGGCCAGTTGTCCGACCGTAATCGGCAATGCCAGTTTGATCATTCGTGCGCTAGTTGCGGCGAAGGTGTTATTTGCTGGGGTTAAAGGCGGCATAGCTCGGCTTAAGGTCGAAAGACGTTATTATGTTAACAGTGGCGTGTATCCTCGGGGTTAAGAAAGGCGGTTTTATTTTGCGCCTGGTGTAGATGATCTTTTCAAGGTTGAAAAAATGACGAAATATAATGCGATGACAGGGGTCGATTTATGAATGGCTTGGAGATGAGCTCTCTATTCTTCTTAGAGCTTTTTGCCGAATTTTTACTTTTCATGCTGGCTGTTGGTGTTCTCTGTATTGCCTATATGTATGTTGTCGACTCGCGCCAGACCAAGCATGCGATTCGCCGTAACTTTCCTGTGGTTGGCCGCTTTCGTTATTTTTTTGAGCACCTGGGCGAGTTTTTTCGGCAATACTTTTTTGCCATGGATAGAGAGGAGATGCCCTTTAATCGCGCCAAACGCTCCTGGGTTTATCGCGCGGCAAAAAATGTCGATGGCACGGTGGCTTTCGGCTCGACCAAGAATATTAACGAGCCGGGTGCAGTATTGTTTGTCACCGATCCCTTTCCGACATTGGCGGAGGACTCTGCCGCCGCACGGGCCATTACCATCGGCCCCCATTGTCACCAGCCCTTTACCACGGCATCTATTTTTAATGTCTCGGCGATGAGTTTCGGTGCTATCTCGCAACCGGCGGTCAAAGCCCTGTCGCGGGGTGCGGCGCAGGCAGGTTGTTGGATCAACACCGGCGAAGGTGGGCTCTCCCCCCATCACCTTGAAGGGGGCTGCGATATTGTTTTTCAGATTGGCACGGCAAAATACGGTGTGCGCGACGAAACGGGTAAGCTGGATGACAAAAAACTGCTGGCCGTGGCGGCACACCCCGAAGTTAAAATGTTTGAAATTAAAATCAGTCAGGGTGCCAAGCCGGGCAAGGGGGGCATCCTGCCGGGTATTAAAGTCACCGAAGTGATCGCCATGACCCGAGGTATCCCCATTGGTGAGGATTCTATTAGTCCCAATGGGCATGCCGATGTTCGCAACGTCAATCAGTTGTTGACTATGCTGGCCCACGTCCGAGAACTTACCGGTAAACCCGTGGGTTTTAAACTGGTGGTGGGTGGCACCCGCTTTTTTGACGAGCTTTGTGAGACGATCAAGCAGCGCGGGGTTGAGCAATTCGCCCCCGACTTTATCACTCTCGATAGTGGTGATGGTGGCACGGGTGCTGCGCCGCAAAGCCTGCTTGATAGCGCGGGTTTGAATATTCGCGAGACCCTGCCCATGGTCAGCGACAAGCTGGAGGAGTATGGCCTGCGCGAGAGGGTACGTTTAATTGCCGCCGGTAAATTAATTACGCCCACTGATGTTGCCTGGGCCTTATGTGCGGGCGCAGATTTTGTGGTGTCGGCGCGCGGCTTTATGTTCGCCCTTGGCTGTATTCAAGCCATGCAGTGCAATAAAAACACCTGCCCCACAGGTATCACTACCCACAACAAAGATCTTCAGCAGGGGCTCGATCCCACCGATAAGGCGACCCGTGTGGCGAATTATGTGGCAAATATGGAAAAGGAGGTGGGTACCATCGCCCATTCCTGTGGTGTTCGTGAGCCGAGGCAGCTGAACCGTGGTCATGCGCGCATTGTTACCGAGCTCGGTCAATCGGTACCGCTCGATATTTTGTACAGCAAGCAAGCGGAGCAAAACCCCGTGTTTGTCAGGCGTGAGAAAGAGAGGACAACGACACCCTAAAAGAGTATTTTTTTAGTTTTTAATGACTGGGGAATCTTTTCAGGCATTGCTTCTCTAATTGCCAACTCCCCAATCACACAGCACAAGAGAACCTGGACATGGGCAAGCTGGCACTGTTTTATACAATATTGCACGATGCTATTTTTGATCGCATTAAGTGGCTAGACGGCCTGCCGCCGTTGTTATTGCGCCTGTATTTAGCGCCAATAATGATTGCCGCTGGCCTGCACAAATTACACAACTACGAGGACATGGTGGCCTGGTTTGGCAATGCCGACTGGGGTCTGGGTTTACCCGTGCCTACACTCATGGTTAGCCTCGCTATTTTTGCCGAGCTGGTCGGCGGTCTGGCATTGCTCGTTGGTATAGCTGTGCGTTGGTTTGCTATACCACTGATTATTTCCATGGCGGTGGCGATGATGACCGTGCACTGGGAACATGGCTGGTTTGCCATCGCGCCCGGTAACCCCGAGACCAGCACCGCTAAAATTCTTGCCGATATCGGTATCCCCGCAGCCCAACGCAGTCTTGAGAACAGCGAGGAAGTGGGTCGGCGTGTCGCTGTTGCTAAAAGCCTGCTTAAAGATAATGGAAACTATAGCTGGCTGACAGAAAAAGGCAGCTTTGTGGTACTCAATAACGGCATTGAATTTGCCGCCACTTATTTGATCATGCTGCTCAGTTTATTCTTCACCGGGGGTGGCCGTTACGTTAGTTTAGACTATTGGTTGAAACGGCATTTTTGGCGTGATGCTGAAGGCTGATGTCTGCCTGTAGTGTGCGAGCAAAGTCAGGCCTGCAAGGCTTTTAGGCTGTGCTATAATCCGCAGCTTTTTCACCCGCGCTGTCTTTTGGTCAGCGCCCTATCCGGCACAGGCATGAGCGAAGAAAAACAAGCAAGCCCTCAAAACAGCAGCGACAAGCCCCAGGCTTCTGCGGCGAAACCCGAAAGTAATACAGGTAATAGTGGCGACAAGAGTGGCGATAAGCCCCAGGCGGCTCGCCGTCGGCGTGGTCGCGGTGGCCGTGGTGGTCGCAATAGAAACAGTTCCAGCTGGCAACTCTCGCACTTTAAAGTCGAGCCTGCTGAGGGCAAAGTGCGTTTCCACGATCTGGATCTGCCCGATACGCTGATGCATGCGATTGCCGACACTGGCTTTCAATACTGCTCGCCGATTCAGGCCCGCTCACTACCTCTGACCCTGCGTGGTCACGATGTGGTCGGCAAGGCACAGACGGGCACCGGTAAAACAGCGGCGTTTTTGGTTGCGATTATCGATGACCTGCTAAAGAACCCCATTGAACATGAGCGTTTTGCCGGCGAAGCGCGCTCGCTGATTATTGCCCCGACCCGTGAGCTGGTAATGCAGATTGCCGAAGATGCTCGCGTACTGAGCAAGTACTCCGACCTCAATGTCCACACCCTGGTGGGTGGTATGGACTACGATAAGCAGCGTCGTCATCTTCACGAAAAACATTGCGACATTCTGGTGGCAACGCCGGGTCGTTTGATGGATTTCTGTGGCAGTAACGATGTCTACCTCGATCGTGTTGAAGTGCTGGTTATCGACGAAGCCGATCGCATGCTCGACATGGGCTTTATTCCTCAGGTGCGACGTATTGTGCGTCAGACGCCGCGCAATGATCACCGTCAAACCCTGCTTTTCTCGGCGACTTTCACGCCCGAAGTCGAGACCTTGACGGAACAGTGGACCCACAACCCGATAAAAATCGAGATTGCCCCGGATCATGTGGCGACCGACTCGGTCACGCAGAAGGTTTTTATCACTCAAACCCGCCAAAAGCGTGACCTGCTGGTGAATTTGCTCAATGCTGAGGATGTCGAAAGCGTTATCGTTTTTGCCAACCGTCGCGACCAGTGTCGTCGTCTGCAGGAGTTTCTCGGCAAAGCGGGCTTCAGTACTGGTCTGCTCTCCGGTGAAGTGGCGCAGAATAAACGCGTGCGCACTCTGGAAGATTTTAAGTCGGGCAAAATAAAAGTACTGGTGGCCACCGATGTCGCTGGGCGAGGTATTCATATCGACGGCATTAGCCATGTCGTTAACTTCACCCTGCCCGAAGAGGCGGAAGACTATGTGCACCGCATTGGACGTACCGGTCGAGCGGGTAAAACGGGCACCTCTATCAGCTTTGCCTGTGAGGACGACGCCTTTTTGCTGGAGCCGATAGAGGCCCTGCTTGGCGAAAAGCTCTCTTGTGAGCGGCCGCCTGAAGAAATGCTGGTGCGCGTTAAAATCGAGCACTAAGCACAGAAAATATCGCCCGGTCTGGATTCACTCTTCAGGCCGGGCTTTTTTATGCCCCTTTTTCCTCAAGATTAGTTTTCTCAAGATCAGTCGCTTTGTTT
>CAYWXW010000009.1:15437-33036 GCA_964462265.1 uncultured Porticoccaceae bacterium
GATGTTGCGCCAGCGACAGCGGCGGGCATCACCAATAAATTCAGAACGGGCACAGTACTTCCCAACAGCACTATCGAGCCAAAGGTGAATGACAGGCCTTTGTCACTCCCCGCTTTCTGACGCACCGTCTTGAAATTAACGCAGTTAATATCGGCGGGGTAATCCAAATACTGCAAGGCCAGTGACCAGGCGCCCCACGCAAAGGCGATAGCGGGCACTGCGAAATTGACCAGTGGAATAAAAGACAGAATCAGGCAGAGCAGGAGTACGCCCACCAGGCGGGGCAGAAAATAGCCCAGTTTTTGCACTTCTCGCACAAAGGCCTGCCAGGCAATAACGCTGGCCGTTTTAAAGGTCAGAGGGGCTTCATCTTCTTTACCGCTGAGCTTGATATAGACGGCATTCGCCAGCAGGCCGTAAAAAGGGGAGGCGATAAGGTTGCCGACCAGCGTAAAGGTGTAGGCGTAGCAGACGGCTAATAACAGGCCGAATAAGATGCGAAAGAGCCAGGCAATAAACTCCAGCCAGCCGGGCAGGTAATTGAGTAGCCACCCCATTAGGTCTTCAAATTGCTGCATGGCGTACAGTGTTAAGGCAACAAATAAAGCCAGATTCAATAACAGGGGAATAATCACCCAAAGCCGAACCCCCGGTGCGGCGAGTAGCCTGAACCCTTTGAGAAAATGTGTAAGGCCCATATCTTTGTCCCTTTATAACCACGTTTGAAATGATGGCTATTGTAGATTCTCGCGGTGGATTTTGTCGCCCGTTTTAGGTGGCTAGCGGGCACTTTGCCATGTGGGCTCAGCGGTGCCAGAATACGCGCCCCCTACTTTGATAAAGAAGTCGTAATGAGCAAACCTCTCGATGGTCTACGTATCCTTGATTTAACGCACATGCTGTCGGGGCCTTTCGGCACCGTGACCCTGGCCGACCTCGGTGCGGAGGTGATTAAAATTGAACCCCTTGAAGGCGAGCGCACGCGGCGCTTGCTGGCCAATGACCCGAAGCACTCCATCGACGGTATGGGCGCCTACTTTATTAATCTCAATCGCAATAAGAAAAGTGTTGCCATCGATCTGAAAGGTGACGAGGGCAAAGCGCTGTTTTACGAGCTGGTCAAAAAGGCCGACATCGTCTTCGATAATTTCAGTGTCGGTGTCACCCAAAAGCTCGGTGTCGACTACGCTGTGTTGAAAGAAATAAACCCGCGCATTATTACTTGCTCCATTACCGGCTTTGGCTCTGAAGGCCCCGGTAACCACCGCACAGCTTTCGATCAGGTGGTACAGGCCTACGGCGGCAATATGTCGATTACCGGTGATAGCGCCGAGCGCCCCTTGCGCTCCGGTCTGCCCATCGCCGATTTGGGGGGCGGTATGTTTAGCATGGTCGGTGTGTTGACCGCGCTGTATGAACGCGAGCGCAGTGGCGAGGGCCAGCACGTTGATATTTCTATGCTCGACGGCCAGATTGCCATGCTCAGTTATATGGCCACCATGTACTTTCTCTCTGGCGAAGATCCCGAGCCCATTGGCAACTCACACTTTGTTCATGTGCCCTACAATAGCTTTAAAACCAGCGATGGTTTTATTGTTATTGCAGTGATTTTTGATCACTTTTGGACCGGCCTTCTTGAAGTGCTCGATTGCGATGCTCTGCGTAAACCCGAGTACGACCACCAGCCCGGCAGACTCGCCGACAAAGCGTTTATTGAGGGTCGAGTAGCTGAAATTTTAGCCACCAATACCATGGGCCACTGGCTGCCTTTGCTTGAGGCCCAGCGCATCCCCTGTGCACCCATCAATAGCTTTAGCGGCGCACTGGCCGACCCCCAGGTGGCCTACCGCAATATGGTGATAGACGTCAGCCACCCCAATGGCCAAACCACCAAGGCACCGGGCAACCCGGTGAAATTGTCGCGCACGAATGAAGAGTCGTTCAGCCCGGCGCCATTATTGGCGGCAGATACTGATCAAGTGCTGGGTGATTTACTTGGTTTGAAGAGTGATGAGCTCGCGGCACTGCGCAGTGATAAAGTTATTGGCTAGTTTACGCTGATGGGCTGTTTTTGGCTGAAGACAAAAGCCCCTCGTTTGAAGACGTTGCGCAAGTCAGTCTTTCTTTTTAAATCATCACTGCACCGCCAACCTATCCGCTATATCAACATAATGGCCGTCTGCTATCGCCTGCAATAAGCTCAGTTGGCAAGGATGTTTGCCTTTCGTTGACAGAGCCACTAGCATCAAGCTTGAATTCTCGATGTGTAGCAAAGGCGAACTGTGATGAAAATAATTATTAAGATCCTTGGTGTTTTGGTTTTAGTGGTGGTGGTATTGGTTGGGGTGAGTCTTTACTACCTCGACAGCGGCATCAAAAAGGCCGTTGAAACCTTTGGCCCCGATTACACCCTCACCCGTGTCGAGCTGGCCGACGTCAGTCTCTCACCCCTCTCGGGCAAGGGTAGCCTGTCGGGCCTTGCCGTCGGCAACCCCCAGGGTTTTAGTGATGCCAATGCCTTTTACCTGAGCGAAATTGCTATCGCTGTCGATACGCAAACACTGAGTGGCGACCCGGTAATTATTCATAGTGTGCGCATCGTTGCCCCACAAATTACTTTCGAGCAGAGTAAAAATGGCACAAACCTGCAGCAGTTGCTGAAAAACATTGAACAATCCACGGGGGCGGCGAATGCTAGTGCCAGCCCTGAAGATGCCTCTGTCGAGGCTGAGGGTGAAGCGAAAAAAATTATTATTAAAGACCTGCAGATCAGCGGCGGACGGGTTTCTTATATTAATCCCCTGCTTGGTGGTAAAGCCCTCGAACTGGATTTGCCGGATATTCAAATGTCTGGCATTGGTGAAAAGTCTAATGGTGCCACTGGCGCAGAGGTCGCAGAACAGCTTATTGCCGCGATAAATAAAAGTGCCGGCTCTGCGATTAGCCAGGCCGATGTGTTGAAAGATGCGGGGAAACAAGTAGAAGAAAAATTGAACGCCGAAAAAGACAAGCTGGAAAAATCTCTAGGCGGGCTGAAAGATCTGTTCGATAAATAGCTAAATTTTTTTAAAATAATAAACAGGGAGAGATAGGAATGATTATCCGCGATAAATTTTATATTGATGGTGAGTGGGTGCCGGCTCTTGGCCAGGAAACCCTTGATGTCGTTGATGCGTCCACCGAGGAGGTGATGGGTTCCGTGCCCGCTGGTGTTGCTGAAGACGCCAATAGAGCAGTAGAAGCAGCGTCCGTTGCTTTTAAAAGCTGGGGTATGACCACGCCCCAGCAGCGACAGGCTTATTTACAAAAACTTCACACTGCGATGGCTGCCCGACAGGATGAGCTGGGTCGGGTTATGGCCGGTGAAGTGGGTATGCCTCTGGGCATGGCCAAGCCCATACAGGCGGGTTTACCGTTACAGGGCGTGGCTAATTTTATTAAAATTCTCGACAGCTACTCGTTTGAGGAAACTATCGGTAATTCCGACATTATTAAAGAGCCCGTTGGTGTCGTGGCCTGCATTACGCCGTGGAACTTCCCTCTACATCAAATTATGGCCAAGGTCTGCCCGGCGCTGGCTGCAGGCTGTACGGTAATTGTTAAACCCAGCGAAGTCGCACCGCTAACGGCTTTTATGCTGGCAGAAATGGTTGAAGAGGCGGGTTTTCCACCCGGTGTGGTCAATGTTATTACGGGTCTTGGCCCGGTAGTGGGCGAGGCACTGGCGACTCACCCCAAAGTCGATATGGTGTCTTTTACTGGTTCGACCCGCGCTGGCAAGCGTGTTGCTGAACTGGCCGCCGATACCGTCAAACGGGTGGTAGTGGAGCTGGGTGGCAAGTCGCCTTCGTTGATTCTCGACGACGCTGATATCGACGATGCAGTGCGCGGCACCGTTAATGATTGTTATTTTAATAGCGGGCAAACCTGTGCCGCCCACACCCGTATGCTGGTGCCTGAAGCGGAGTATGAAAGGGCCGCTAAATGCGCCGTAGACGTGGCGCAGAGTTTAACCATCGGCCAATCCGACGATCCCAAAGCTAAACTTGGCCCCGTGATTTCAAAGGTTCAACAAGAGCGAGTGCGAAACTATATTCGCCAGGGCATAGAAGAGGGGGCAGAATTATTGTGTGGCGGCCCCGAGCAACCCGATAATTTACCCACCGGTTTTTTTATTAAACCCACCGTGTTCGGCAACGTTAGCCAGGATATGACCATTGCCCGTGAAGAAATCTTTGGCCCGGTGTTGAGTATTATTCCCTATAAAGATGAAGAAGAGGCCATTCGAATTGCCAATGACACCATTTATGGTCTGTCTAGCGGTGTCTGGACAAAGGATAAAGACCGCGCCCGCAAAGTCGCCCGCCGCCTGCGCAGTGGCAACGTCATTATTAATGGCGGTGCGTTTAACATGATGGCCCCCTTCGGCGGCTTTAAACAATCGGGCAATGGCCGCGAACACGGCCCCTATGCACTGGACGACTATTTGGAATGCAAAGCACTACAAATGTAGTGGGGCTAGCCACATAATAATAACCAAGGAATAATAATGAATACAAAAGCGCAACTATTTTGTGCCTGGTGTGGTGTTGGTTTTTTAGTTTTATTCACTGTGGGTTGGTGGTTTCTCGCCGGGTATATTCCCCCCATGTCGCCGTCGATGAGCGCCAATGAAGTGGCGGCTTTCTACCAACAAAACACCGGCTTTATTCGCCTTGGCCTGGTAGTAACAATGTTCAGCGCCGCCCTCAGCGCACCCTGGGTGGCGGTTATTGCGGTACAGTTAAAACGTATTGAGGGCGATTTTCCTGCCCTGACCTATAGCCTGTTGGTGGCAGGGGCCGTCGGTGTAGTGGTGTTGGTGGTGCCGCCTATGGTGTGGACGACGGCCGCCTTTAGGCCGGAGCGTAGCCCTGAGCTCACTCAGTTGCTCAATGATTTTGGCTGGTTATTTTTTGTCATGACTTTTTCGCCATTTTTTATTCAAAACCTGGTGATTGGTTTGGCGGTGTTTAGCGATAAATCCGCAGCGCCAGTGTTCCCGCGCTGGGTCGGCTATTTTAATATTTGGGTGGCGATATTATTAATCCCCGGTGGCTTGATTACTTTCTTTAAAACGGGCCCTTTCGCCTGGGACGGCATACTCGCCTTCTGGTTGCCCTTTGCCGTTTTCTTTGGCTGGTTTGTGGTGATGTTTCCACTCTTGCTAAAAGCCATTAAACAACAGACTTTGTTATGCGAGCCTGAGTAAGTGTTAGCAATAGCCTTAATTATTCAGACATGAACGCGGCGCTGCAGCAAGTCAAAAAGCCCAAAGCCCATGTGCCGGGTGAGGTGGGAATCTGGGTTTTTATACTCGGTGATATGGCGATATTTGGCCTGTTTTTCATCGTTTTTGTTTATTACCGTGGTCTCAATATTGACGTTTATTTACAGTCGCAGGCGACACTCAATCAAAACTACGGCGCCATAAATACCCTTTTTTTACTGGCCAGCTCCTGGTTTGTCGCCATGGCCGTCGATGACATGCGCAGCAAGGTCGTTAGGTTGGCTCCGCATTTCTTTACCCTGGCCATGCTCTGCGGGCTCGGTTTTGCCGTGGTAAAAATTATTGAGTACAGAGAAAAAATCAGTGCTGGCATTACCTTGACCACCAATGATTTTTATATGTACTACTACATTTTTACCGGCCTGCATTTTCTCCATGTGTTGATTGGCATGGCTGTACTGGTGTTTTTATGGTTTAAGGCAAAAGCTGCTGTGCGGCGAAATTCTGATTTTTCCACGGCTGAAAAAGAAAACGAAATGATGCTGATAGAGAGTGGCGCTAGCTATTGGCACATGGTCGATTTGCTGTGGATTGTGCTTTTCCCACTTTTGTATTTAATGAAATGATGCGTTTATTATTAAAACCCGTCAGCGCCGCCTGGTGTTTGTTAATGCTCGCCACCTGCCTGTCGTGGTGGCTGGGGCAAGATCATGCTTTAAGCTCGGGTCAAATTAGTGACTACCGTATTGTATCTAGTGGTCTGATTCTTATCGCCTTTATAAAAGTGCGTATCGTAATTCGCTATTTTATGGAAGTACGGGAGGCGCCGTTGGCATTAAAACTGGTTTGCGATGCTTGGGTAGTACTGGTCTGCGGGGCGATTATTTATCTTTATTGGTTTGGCTCTGAGTCTGCTGTTGCAGTTCTTAGCTGAACTCAGGCATGAAATAAGCAGGCAGCAGCGCTACCTGCTTATTGTTATCGGCTTGTTTTAGCTAGCCGTCGACCCCGGTGCTTTGGCGTCAACTAAAGCACGGGAATTGGCGGACCAGTCAAAGCCTCGCTGAATACGTTCAAAGCGTCGTTCTACAGCTTTAATCATTCGTGGGTCGGTGAAGAGGTAGAACTGTTCTTCTTGAATGCCCTCAAGTACCAGCTTGCCAACCACGTCGGGGTCGAGGCCGTGCTCTAACAACTCGGCAACATCACCGGCGATCACTGGCTTGTCGCCAGAGCTGCCAAAGTCTGCCGGGCGACTATCGGCGGCTTCAATAATATTGGTGGCGACAGCACCGGGGCAGAGCACGGAGACACCAATGTTCGTTTCTTTTAACTCACTGTAGAGCACTTCGTTCATGACCACCACGGCGAACTTGCTGGCGTTGTAGGGTGCCCAGCCTGGCCCGGCATTGACCATGCCCGCCATGGAGGAGGTGGTGACGATATGGCCGCCTTCACCGTGGGCTTTGATTTTAGGTAGGAAAGCGCTGATACCGTACTGCACACCGAGCTGATTAACGGCAATAACCCAATCCCAATCTTGCTGGGAGAGTTCTTCATAGGTGCCGCCGACATTAATGCCGGCGTTGTTACACAACACGTGCACTTTGCCAAAGCGTTCAACGGTGGCATCGGCGGCGGCGTTGACTTGCTCGAGCTTGGTGACATCGCAAACGATGGTGGCAACGTCGACGCCTTTATCTTTAAATTCTTGCTCGGCTTCGGCAAGTCGAGCTTCGTTGACGTCGGCGAGCATCAGTTTCATGCCTTCACCGGCAAAAGCGCGCGCCATACCCAGGCCCATGCCGCTGGCACCGCCGGTAATAAAGGCGACTTTTCCTGCTAAATCTCTCATTGAATTTCTCCTGTTGTTAATCTTGATGGATAACTTTGGTTGCTAATTATAGGGCTTGAATGAGCAAGTTATTCATTTTTATACGGCACAGGCAGCGCAGCCTTTCTACTGGATTGTGGTGTGGATATAAGGGCAGGCTTTAGCGAGAAGTCGTGCTGGGGACAGTAGAGGGGGCTTTAGTCATGAATGCCCATCAAGGTCTTTGCGACAATTTCATAGGAATGTAAGCGCGCCTGATGATCGTAAATTTGCGAAGTAATCATGAGCTCGTCGGCCCCGGTTTTGGCGATAAAATCGTTCACTTGCTGGTGGACCTTGTCGGCAGTGCCGACCATGGTGCAGGCCAGTACGTCGTGCAACATGGCTTGCTGCATGGCGGGCAGTTCGCTCATGTAATTGGCGACGGGTGGGGGTAACTGGCCGGGCGTGCCGCTGAATAAATTAACAAAGACTTGCTGCCAGGAGCTGGCCAGTAACTCGGCCTCGGCATCGCTATCGGCTGCAAAGACACTAATGCCGAGCATAACGTAGGGTTTTGCCAATGCGGCTGAGGGTTTGAATTGCTCCCGATAAATCGTGATGGCATCCATTAACTGCCCCGGCGCAAAGTGGGAGGCAAAGGCATAGGGCAGGCCCAGATGGGCGGCAAGCTGGGCGCCGAAAAGACTAGAGCCAAGAATCCACACAGGTACGTTCTGACCCTCACCGGGTATGGCGCGCACTTGCTGGCCTGGCGTATCCGCGTTGAAATAGCCCATCAGTTCGGCGACATCCTGGGGGAAATGCTCTGCTTGAGCACTCGAATTGCGCCGCAGTGCGCGACTGGTGGCCGGGTCCGTGCCCGGCGCTCGGCCAACCCCGAGATCAATGCGTCCCGGATGCAGAGCGTCAAGGGTGCCGAATTGCTCGGCGATAATCAGTGGTGAGTGGTTGGGCAGCATAATGCCACCGGCACCGAGCCGTAAGGTCGATGTGCCCGCTGCAATATGGGCGATGAGTACTGCGGTAGCGGCGCTGGCGATGCCGGGCATGCCGTGGTGTTCGGCCAGCCAATAGCGATGAAAACCCCAGCGCTCGGCATGCTGAGCCAGATCCAGACTGTTGCGTAGGGATGCGCCGGCATTACTGCCTGCGCTAATCGGTGAAAGGTCGAGTAGAGAGAGGGGGATCATTGAATTTTGTGTTCGCCGTGTTCGCGAGGCTCTTCTTACCAAACCGGTGGTGTCAGAGCTTAGCCTTGCAGGGCGCTGACAATCGAGTCAATCTCTTCTTTTGATTGAACCATAATCTCGTGAATGAGTTCTTCGTCGAGTTTAAGGCGTGCAAATGACTTTATCTCCGTCCACTCGGGGACTACTTCACCACCTTGCTCAATGGCATGTGAAAACAGGTTGGCCACTTGTACAACATCCGTTAAATCAGCTTCGAAGCTAGTTCCGCCCTGGGCATTGGTTGGCGCGCGGTCGAGCATTTCGTGCTCCTCGGCGACAGTGATTAGCTCATCACTAAAGCGCCACGCTTCGATAATCGCTGCACCGACACCGGTGTGCCATTCGGCGAGGACGTCTTCAAAAGCTTCTGGGTCTTCGCACAATTCGGGATAATCTCCAATGCGGTCGAGCAGATAGATTTTGCCAACATCATGTAACAAACCGCCAATTAAGGCTTCGTCGGGTTTAATTTTTGTGCGTTGGCGGGCGATCACACAGGAGAATGCAGCGACGTTCAGGCTGTGACGCCATAGCTCTTTAAAGTACCCGTCCAACTTGCCCATGGAGTGGGAGTTCAGCACTTGATCCATGGCGATGGCGACGGCAATACTGTGGGCCATTTTAAAACCCATGCGTGTGATCGCCGTGGGAAGATCCTTGATGGTTGTTCCTGAGCTATTGAGCGCAGCAGAATTGGCGACCTTCAATAAACGGGCAGAAAAAGTGGCTTCGCTGCCCACGACTCTGGCGACTTGTTTGGCGGATACGTCGGGGTCTTCAAGGATGTTTTTAATCTTGAGGGCGATGTCGGGTAGTGAGGGTAGTTTAACGGTACCCTTTGATAGCTCTTCGCTAAGCGACTGAACAAATTCAAAGCCAATAGAATTCACGTTTACCTTCTTTTGTCATAGTTACACGCTGTGCTGATAAACCCGCTGACTTCCCTGTTTACGTTGGCGAGAATAAAGCTTATTTAACCTTAATTATTGTGAGGCGGCAAACCACTGCCAGTGAAATATTTTTGGCAAGTTTGGAGGAGCAGGGTTGTGTCACAAACTGGAGGTTACTATCCAGCAACGCGAGTGGTGGTTTGCCATGTCGTTTGCGAGCCAGGGGCAGCGCCGAACTCTTTTATTCTGCGGGACTGGCGGTCGGGCTATTGTCGGGCACAAAACTGAGGGCCACTGAATTAATGCAATAGCGCAGGCCGGTGGGAGCGGGACCGTCGTCAAACACATGCCCTAGATGCTCGCCGCAGCGGGAGAGTATTTCGGTGCGTTTATAGCCGAGAAACCAGTCATCTTTGAGCACGATATTGTCTTTGTCCAATGCCTCCCAAAAACTGGGCCAACCGCTTCCCGATTTGAATTTGTGGCTGGAATGAAAGACCGGTAGTCGGCAGCCAGCCGTGACATAGACGCCACTCTGTTTGTTGTTGAGCAATTCGCCCGTAAAGGCGCGCTCGGTTTTGCTGCGCCACATAATGTCATACTGCTGCTTGGTGAGTAGCTGCTTCCAGGTGGCTTTGCTGATGGTGTCGAGTTGCTGCTGCTTTGCGATGAGCTGGCGCGCATCGGCCACGGTCATCTCTTGCTTGCCATCGGCTTGATCGCGACCCAGTGACAGGGCTAGACTGGCCGTAAGGCTGGCGGCAATAACAAATAAAAGGGCGAGGCCGGATCGTTTCATGGTGGGTGTGCTCACTGCTAGTGGGATACATCTATAAGAGCCTGCTAAGCCAATAATAGTTCAATTAGGCCTGTCAGGCTCAGCCCAGTCTGTTTCGACGCTCTGCGTAGAGCGTCAATTTAATAATAAGGAGTTAAATTATGAGTCATAAAGTGTGGCTGGAAGTGGCCATGAACGGCGCCTGGACGCGTGCCCTGCAACCCAATATTCCCGTGACTGCTGAGGAGATTACCCGCGAGGGCATCGATTGCGCCAATGCCGGTGCGGCCATCCTCCATGCCCACAGTTTAGACCCTGAAACCGGCAAGCAAAATGCCGATGTCGATATTTGCCAGGCCTTTATCGAGGGTATACGCGAACAGGTCGATGCCATTGTCTACCCTTCATCTGTTGAAATACCCATGGCGGATGATGCTGAAATTCGCAACCGCACCACCAATGAACTGTGTCGCCGGGGGGTACTTGAGTGGGGGATTTTAGACCCCGGTTCGTGCAACTTTGCCATGAAAGGTGTCAACATATTTGGCAACGATGGCGATGTTTACACTAATCCTCCGGGCGTGTTGCGAGCCAGTGCCGAGATGGCGGCAGAATACGGCTGGCGACCCTCATACGCCTGTTATGAGCCGGGTTTTGTGCGCGAGGGCGCGAAGCTCTATAAGGCCGTCGAGGGCATGCAGATGCCGGTTTACCGCTTTATGCTGTCTGACGGTTTTACCTTTTGCTTCCCACCTCGAGAGTGGGCCATTGAGGCACTGGCAAAACTGATGGATGAAGAGGCACCCGGTGCACCGTGGATGGTGGCGGGACTCGATATCAATACCATTCCCCTAATCCCGAAGATCGTCGAGCTGGGCGGCCATGTGCGGGTGGGGTTGGAGGATGCGCCTTTTCAGTCGCCCAAAACCAATGTGCAATGGGTTGAAGAGGCGGTGAAGGCGATTCGTGCAGCCGGTGGAGAGCCTGCGACGGCGGCGGAGATTAGAGAAAGCTTGAGTTAAACGTGGCTTGTTAAGCCTTACTTGTTAAACCTTACTTGTTAAACCTTACTTGTTAAACAATAGGGCCATTAAAAAAGCCGCACCCGCCTGAAGGTAGTTCAGGCGGGTGCGGCTTTTTTGTGCCTGGCTTATAAAGCCTGGCGCGGGCTTTTAGTCGTCGTTAAGCACACCCATCAGATGCAGCAGGCTGGTGAACAAGTTATAGATAGCAACGTAGAGCGTCACGGTGGCCATAATGTAGTTGGTCTCGCCGCCGTTAATAATCTGACTGGTCTGCCAGAGAATCATCGCCGACATTAAAATGACGAACATGGCGGAGACAATCAGCGATAGACCCTGCATTTCAAGAAAGTAAGCGCCGATACCCGCGAGGAAGGCAACGATAACGCCGACCATAATAAAGCCGCCTAGAAAGCTAAAGTCTTTGCGCGAGCTGAGGGCATAGAAAGACAGGCCAACAAAGGTGATTGCCGTGGCACCCAGGGCATTCATTACCAGTTCAGTGCCATTGGGCAGGCCGAGGTACATATTGAGAATGGGGCCGAGGGTGAAGCCCATAAAGCCGGTCAGGGCAAATACAAAGAGGATGCCGAGTGAGCTATCGCGAAATTTAGTGGTCAAAAAAAGCAGGCCAAAATAACCCACCAAAGTGATGATGAAACCGGGGTGAGGCAGATCCAGCTTCATCGAAATGCCAGCGGTGGCGGCGCTAAAGAGCAGGGTCATTGACAACAAAATGTAAGTGTTGCGGATGACTTTATTGGTCGCCAGTATCGACGTTTGTTTTTCAATACCTGCAGGATGGGTCGATTGATTCATTATGGGTCTTCCTTTCAAATGCGCTGTGTCAAAGTGAGGGTCGCAGTAAAGATTTGCGAGCCAAGGCCGGATAGTAGCGCGCTCCTTAGTCTTTGTCACTGATCAGTACAAACTCAATAGTTCACCTTTTTAGGGCAGACGACGGTGTTTCAGCACAGGCATGTTTTGTCGCAGCTCTTTAACGCGAACGAGGTCGATATCGGCAATGATAAAACCCTCCTCGTCATCCATCTCGGCCAGTACCTCACCCCAGGGGTCGATAATGGCGGAGCCGCCCCAGGTGGGTTTTTTCGGGTGGTCGCGGTTGCACAGGTTAGCGCCGACAACGTAGCTCAGGTTCTCCACCGCACGAGCGCGCAACAAGAGCTGCCAGTGAGCCTGTCCGGTGGCAGCGGTAAAGGCTGAGGGTGCGACCAGAATTTCTGCGCCCTGCTTGGTGAGTTGTCGATAGAGTTCAGGAAAGCGCAGGTCGTAGCAAACGCTCATGCCGACACAGCCACAGGGGGTTTGCGCGACCACTGGGCGCTTGCCGTGGCCGTAGCTATCGGATTCACAATAGCGCTTGCCGGTTTTTTGCACATTGACATCGAAGAGGTGGATTTTCTGATAGGCGGCCACTTCACAGCCGCTGGCATCGTAGAGCAGGGATGTCGCGTAGGGTTTGTCGCTATCCCCTGAAGTAGTCTGCTCGGCGAACAGTGGCAATGTACCGGCGACTAGCCACAGGCCGTGTTGACTGGCCTGCTCTGCAAAGAATTGTCGGGCCAGACCTTTTTTGGCCTCAGCTTCGGCAACGGCCTGCGTGTCGCGCACATTGTAGTAAACGAAGTGCTCAGGCAGCACCACGAGCTGGGCACCGGCACTGGCGGCCTCGCCAATAAAGTGGGCGGCTACGGCAAGATTACTGCTCGGGTCGCCATTGCTTTTCAGTTGTATGGCGGCAATTTTGGCCATGGTGAGTCCTTGTACTTTTAGGGCAGGGCGTTGCGAGATCTATGCAGTGTTGTCTTTGCTACTCGGTTTTATCGCTGAATATGCGATCGACTTCAACCTCGGGGTTATTGAGATCCCCCGTGATTTTGTAACTAATGCTGGATATTCGATCAACCTCCTTTTCAAAAATCTTGCTGGTTAAATAAACTCCAGCGGCGGCGGGAAGGCCGCCGGCGAGGGCGGCAATCCAGGGTAAATTAGTGCCTACGGGCAAGGTCGCAATTAAGCGAGCATCGATGGTTTCTTCCACCAGGTTGGTCTGGCCTAGTAAGCGTAATTTACCAGAGGGCAGAGTGACGACGATGGGTTCGTCAAAGCGCATTTGATCTTCCTCAAAGGCCATACCACCCTCCATGTTGTCGAAATTAACGCCTGTTGAGAAGAGATCTGAGAAATCAAATTTTAAGCGTCGCAGCCAGGTGTCGAAGTTAATTAAGCCAATAACTTTGAACAGGGCATTAGTGGTGGTACCCGGTGTCTGAAAGAAACGGCCTTTTTCAAAGCGCAGGGCGATGTTACCCCTCAGGGCCTTGGTCGATAAATCCCAGGGTTTGCCCTGCCAGCTTACGTCGCTGAGGATGGCAGCATTATTGGTCGTCAGCAGCACTGGCATATTCCAGGCCTGTAGGACGCCCCCTAGGTCATCACTGAGCAAGGCGCCGTTAAATTCACTTTGATCTTTACCGTTTACCCGGTGCCAGGTGAATTGAGCAGCCTCGCCATCGGCCGCTTTGGTGATTGCGATACCGGTAATTTCGGCCTCTATCTGGTCGATGTTGACGCCCTGTTCACTGGACTGCATGACAAAGGCGAGGCTGCCCAGTTCGTCGTCGCCGATACGCAGGCCCTCGGTGGCGAAATCCAGTGCCGGCAGGGTGCTGGGGTCAAGGTTATTTAAGGGGCTTTGTTCGCTGCCGAGTTCGGGTTTGGGCAGGACGATATAATTGAGGCGAGTCACGATAGTTTGACTGCGGTCTTCGGGCACGCGAATGTTGCCGGCAATAATGGGGCTATCGATATTGATGTCCCATAACTGCTTGCTGCGTAGGGCATCGATATTGACGGTATCGAGGTCGAAGCCGGCAGCGCTGAGGTGGTCGATTGCGACCACGGCGCGGGTGTCGAAGTCGGCTATGTTGTCATCGGGTTTCGTAGCAGTCTGTAGGGCCGTTAGCCAGGCATCGAGGTCGAACCCACTCATGTGTCCCTTAATAAGCAGACCTTTGAAGGCAGTCAGTGGCGCATTATTTTTGTCACTTTCTTTGCCACTGTTTTTGTCACTATGGCCGAGGGTGATAATGCCATCGGCTAGTTGCTGATCGGCAATGCGCAGTTGCGCCTTAAGGCTATCGGTTTGGGCATTGAGCAGCAGATCGCTGGCGCGAAATTGCAGGCTGGTTTCCAGAGGCCAGACCTGGTCTGCCGATTTATACAGGGGGGAGGGCAAGTCAATGTCGATGCCTTGCAAGTTGGAGAACAGGCTGAGCGTCGCTGGCGAGGTCTTATTCGGGGCGACAAATGTGGCGCTATAGCTTGTTGCCCCGCTGACATTGTCAGTGAACAGGGGGTGCCAGGCGGGTGCTAAGGAGAGGTCGAGCAGGCCCGATGCATCAAGCTGTAGTCTGCCTTCGTGTGTGGCGATGGTTGCATTCAGGGCCTGCCCCCAAAGTACGCCACTGACGCCGGAGGAGTGAAGCCCAGCGCCGTCGTTATAGGCGATGGCGCCCTCCACGTCGCTGAAAATAACGGGCTGGAAACTGTGCAATTGCATGCGCCCGGCCTCAATATTGGCTGCAACACGGTAGGCTTCCCCCTGGCGATTTTTCGACAGGGGAATGGTTAAATCCAGTGTGGCCTGGGTCTGCCCCTCTACTTGCCAGTCTGCCAACGCCGCCAGTTGCGGGGCGAGGGGTGAGTTCAAGAGGATGTGCTGTGCGGTCTTCAGGGGTGAGCTAAGTTCGGCTTTCACCGAGAGCAGGGCGCCGGGCAGGGTGGCGATTGACGCGTTGTTTACGTCTGCCTGCTCCGTGCCCTCACCGGCTTTGGCGCTGTTGATATTGCCCGTGAACTGGATGTCGTCGAGGGTGATATTTGCAGAGAGCTCACTTAGTTTTGGCCAGCCGGGGTCGTAATTGACTTCACCGTTGGCAACTTGGCCATAAAGTTGAATGGTGCGTTGTTGATGGCTTGCGCCCTTTAGGGAGCCGCGCCAGATAAAGCCCGCCTCGACAATATCGGTATCGCCTATTGCGCTATCAAGCCAGTCGCGCAAGCGGGGCTCGAGTATTGCTGGCAGGTAATTGTCGAGATAGCGGGAATGGCCATTTTTGATGCCGGCCTGGAGAAACATCTGCGGCTCGCGACCCTTACTGGTGGTGGGTATGTCGAGGCTGATATAGGCGCGAATTTCGCCTTCTTCAGCGCGAATATCAATTGGCCCACCGGCAATTTGCAGGCTGGAATCTGCGCTTGTCCAGTCGATATTGACACGGCCCTGAGTGGCGCCATAGTGCATAAAGTTCGTGTAGACACCGGGGTAGCGCATCGCGAAGTCGTCGCCTGAATCAATGTCGAAATAACCGCTTTCGTCCTGCCAGTGAAGGTAACCACTGAGCCCACGGGTAGCCGGGGTGTGGTGCCAGGAGTCGAGAGATAGCTGGTCAATACGGGTGTCGAGCTGGGTGAGCGGCTGGGTTTTTTCCAGATCGAGAGTCAGGTGGATATCCTGCAGCGTGCCTGAGGGGTTTAAGGTGGCGATGAGCTCAGCGGTCGTCTTGTCTATGAGCTGGCTTTGCACTAGGCCGTGTTTGAGGGTGTCGATATTAATATGGTCGGCCGCCAGGGCTATTTTGTGCCAGTGCTCACCGAGACCCTGTTGAAAGCTGGTATTCAAGGGCTGGATGACCCTGTCGTCCCAGTCAAAGCGCAGGTTCTGGCACTGCAGGCCCCAGCTTTTGCCAGGGCTAAACCAGCCGTCAAAGGTGGTGGCGAAGTTCTTAATGGCAGGCACATCCCGATCCCAGCTCAAGGGTATTTCCTCGGCTCGCACCTTGCCACGTAAATTGAAATGGCCGGGTTTGAGTGCACTTATCCACAACTGCGCATCGAGCAGAGTGTTCGATTCTGTGGTTTTGGCCAAGGTCTTAAAGGGTTGCCAGCTGCGCAGAATGACAGCCAAAGCATTGTGCAGGTTGACGCGGTCAAATTTGATGTAGGCTTTGCCATCGAAGTGCTGCCAGTCCAGAGGGTTGCCTCGGCCTTCAAATAGCAGTTCGGCTTTGTCCTCATCCTTGTCGAGGGACAATTTTGCTTGAGCGCGGTGAAAATTACCGCTGCTCTCGACCCGGGTATCAGCGATATAAAGGGTGGTTGTGGTGCCATCAAAAAAGGCGATATCAATGGCGATTTTCTCGATGCCAATATACGTGCTGAGCTGGATAATATTGATGAGAGCATCCATCTGCTCCCGGCTATCGGTTTCGCTGCTGGGACTTGAAAGGGGCAAGTTGCTGATAAGCCATTGGCCCTCAGCATTCTCTTGCAGCGTCAGCTTGACCTCACCGATCCTCAGATCATTCCAGACAATCTCGGCATTTAAAATGCTGCGCAGGATGTCAAACTCGGAATGGATACTACTGACGGTAATAGCTGGTGCATCGTCCTCGGCCCCAATACGCAAGCCCTGAACCTGAAACCGAGGAGTAAAGCGTGTCCAGGTGCCAGTCAGATGTTCTGTGGTGATTTCAATACCAAGTTTTTGGGACAGTATTTGGTTGACGAGTTCCTGGCGGTGTTCGAGTGAGGGCAAAAGTAAGCGGCCAATAACCACCAGCAGAGCGTAGCAAATAATGAAGGAGGCGAGCGCAGTCCAGGCGTAGCGAGCACTACGCTTTAATGTTGCGGAAACATCCAATGCTGGCAACTCCTAAACCGGTTGTTGAAAACGACTGCGCTGAACAAGGGGCTTCAACAGACTGCTAAACGGTAATGATGTCGTACTGTTCCTGGGTATAGCTACCTTCGGTGCGAAATTCGATGGGGCAATTGATCTCCTGTTCGGCGGCGCTGAGGTAGGCGGCCTCCTGGTTAAGAATGCGCTCAACGACGGCTGGGGAGGCCAGTACCAGCCTTTTTTTGGCACCTTCCGTACCGCTGTGATTAACAATTTCCCGCAAGATTGAAAACGAGGTGGTCTCTACCGATTTTAAAAAGCCTCGCCCCTGACAGTGTTCGCAGGGTTCGCAAAGCAGGCGTTGTAGGCTTTCGCTGGTACGCTTGCGAGTCATTTCTACCAGGCCCAGTTCGGAGACGCCGGTCACTTTCATTTTGACGTGATCGAGTTCCAGTTCTTTTTCCAGGCGGCGCAAAACCTGACGCCGGTGCTCGAGGTCTTTCATATCGATAAAATCGAGAATGATAATGCCACCGAGATTGCGCAGCCGCAGCTGGCGAGCGATGGCGCTGGCGGCTTCAAGGTTGGTGGTATAGATGG
Source organism: uncultured Porticoccaceae bacterium (assembly GCA_964462265.1). Taxonomy (GTDB): domain Bacteria; phylum Pseudomonadota; class Gammaproteobacteria; order Pseudomonadales; family Porticoccaceae; genus Reddybacter. Next base: position 32,767 of record CAYWXW010000009.1, read on the forward strand.
TCTCGGCGAGGTTGCGGTGGCCGACGAAGGCGCCGGTGTTGACGTCGATGGTGGTCATGGCCTCGGTCTGGTCGATGACCAGATGTCCGCCGGACTTCAGCTGAACCTTGCGTTGCAAGGCCTTCTTGATCTCATCCTCGACCCCGTAGAGGTCGAACAGCGGGCGCTCGCCCGCGTAGTATTCGATGCGCTCGACGATCTCCGGGATATATTTGTCCGCGAACGGCTTTGCCTTGTCGATGGTGGCGCGCGAGTCGATGCGGATACGCT
>CAYWXW010000009.1:33046-38469 GCA_964462265.1 uncultured Porticoccaceae bacterium
AGATTGCGGTGGCCGACGAAGCCGCCGGTGTTGACGTCGATGGTGGTCATGGCTTCGGTTTGGTCGAAAATCAGATAGCCACCGGATTTCAATTTGACCTTGCGCTCGAGGGATTTATTGATTTCGTCCTCAACGCCAAAAAGGCTGAATATCGGACGCTGCTCCTGATAGTGCTCCAGTTTTTCGAGCATTTCTGGGCTGAAGTTTTCGGTAAAACGACACATTTGTTTGTGGATGTCGATGGAGTCGACGCGAATTCGCGCCACCGTTTCGGCGGCGACATCGCGCATCACACGTAGCGATAGTGGTAGGTCGTGATAAATACAGGTGCGCGGGGGCAGGCGGGCTATTTTGTCTTTCACCAGGCCCCACAGGCGGTGCAGGTAGTCGACGTCGGTGCGAAACTCGTCTTCCGCAACGCCATCGGCGACGGTGCGAATAATATAGCCGCCTCCCTCTTCTTTCATGCCGCTAGCATCGATGGCCAAATCGAGTTGAGTGCGCAGGCGCTCCCTCTCATCTTCCTTTTCAATGCGCTGTGAGACGCCGATATGGTCGACACCGGGCATATAAACCAGGTAGCGCGATGAGACGGAGAGGTGGGTGGAGAGTCTGGCACCCTTGCTGCTGATCGGCTCTTTGATCACCTGTACGGGGAGTACCTGGCCCTCGCACAACAATTGGCGAATATCGGGTGTTGCTGCCGAGTTCGAGTCGCCGCCGGGGGCGGCGCTTTGCATAATGTCATTGGCGTGGATGAAGCCGGCTTTTTCGAGGCCGATTTCCACAAAGGCGGCCTGCATACCGGGCATAACGCGCACTACCTTGCCATTGTAAATATTGCCGACGAGGCTGCGATTGCCCACTCTCTCGATGGCTATATCGACCAGTATGCCATCTTCAATACGGGCAACGCGGGTTTCCGAGGGCGTGATGTTGACGAGTATTTCTGCTTTCATCGTGCATTCCAACAGGCAACATTAAAACGCTCAAATAACTCAAACGTTTGCATTAGCGGCAGGCCAACGACCCCGGAATAACTACCTGTAATACTTTCTACGAACACTGCTCCCATGCCTTGTATGGCGTAGGCGCCCGCTTTTCCCTGGGGCTCGCCTGTCGACCAGTAGCGTTCGTATTCTTGTTCTTTTATGTGTCGAAAACGCACAGAGGTTTCAGATAACCTAAGCTCTGTGCGGCCTTCGGCAACTACCGCAATGGCGGATAATACCCTATGGCTTCGCCCTGACAAAGCTCGCAATGTGGTTATTGCCGCCGTCTTGTCGGCTGGTTTGGAAAATACCTTGTTATCGAGTACCACCGTAGTATCGGCGCCCAGCACGGGCAAGTCGACTGCCCGCTGTTTTTGCGCCACAGTTTCGGCCTTTTCACGGGCCATGCGCTGCACATAAAGCGCGACGGGTTCTCCGGGGTGCTGGCTTTCATCAATATCGGCAGGCTGGATGGTAAAGCGTACGCCAATTTGGCGCAGTAGCTGGGCACGGCGCGGTGAAGCTGAGGCGAGAATGAGGTCGATATCGGTAGCTGGCTTTTTCATAGTATTGAGTGGAAGAAAGGCTCAGTGGAAGAGTCGATGCAGTCTATAGAGGCTGCCTGCCAGCAGGGGCCAGATCAGGGCGCTGCTCAGTGCCGGGTAGTAGACGCGCCAGCCGAGGACGATATCTTCTGATATCAGGCGTGTGCTCACCCAAAGCGTTTGGTAAAGCATCACGATGACCAGTGCGGCCAGGCACTGAAAGGGCAGGCTCAACTGACGCACACGGTATTCCTGGGTTTTTAGCAGATAAGCGGTGACCGACATGGCCAGTGCGTTTTGACCAATGACATTGCCATAGAGCAGGTCGAGTAGTAGGCCGGTGAGCCAGACAAAGGTAATACCCACGTGTTGGGGCTGGACGAGTAGCCAGTAGGCGGCAACGAGTAGCACAAAAGGGGGGCGCCAAAATGCCAGGTCGCCGTGCAGCGGCAGGCTGTAAAGAAACAGGGCGGCTATCAGGCTGAGGCTAATAGCCGTCAGTGGTAGGGGGTTACCGTCCCGTGGCATTGCTGGGGCCAGGGTTTTTCGGTGTCGGTGTTGACTCCGTTTGTGGGTAATTATCGAGGGCTTCCACTGCCGAAAAAACCACCAGCAAACGCAGGCTGCGGTCGACCTTGGCGGCTGGGGTAACGCTGACTTCTATAAATGCCTGTCCCGGGTCTTTGTCGATGGCGCTGACGGTACCGACCGGATAGCCGGAGGGAAAGCGCTGGCCGAGTCCGGAGCTGAGTAGGGTATCGCCGACCTGAATATCCTGGGTTGGCGATACATGACGCAGGCGCAGGCGTTGGAAATCGCCGCTGCCCTCGATAATACCGCGCACATTATTGCGCAGGTTGTAAACGGGCAGGGCGTGACTGGAGTCGGTGATCAGCAGTACGCGGCTGTGGTTTTCGAAGACCTCAACCACCTGGCCCATCAGGCCTTCGCCGTCGATGACCGCTAGACCTTCGCTGATATTGTCTGACGATCCTCGGTTGAGTGTAATGAGGTGGTGAAAGGGGTCGGGTGAAATGCCCACCAGTTCGGCGACAATGACGTTACTTTTAACCAGTTCGGCGCCATTAAGTAGGCTTTTTAACTGTAGGTTTTCAGCCGACAGCTCGGCCATGCGCTGCAGTTGGGCTTTGTAGACGAGGATTTCGGTTTCCAGCTTGTCATTATTGGCGATGATGACGGCGCGACTTTCCAGAGACTCGTCGTTCCACTCGCGCCAGCGCATGGGCAGGGTGGATGCCCACTGAAACGGTTGGGCCAGGGGCTCCAGCCAGGCGTGGGCCGGACGCAGCCAGGGGGTAAAGGAATCGAGAGCGATCAGGGTCAGCGCCGCCAGCGCGAGAATCAGCATGCGCTGTGGCGACGAGCTTTGTTTAAAGAGGTTTTTGATGGTCTCAGCCCAGTGGTTTGGCTCAGCAGCGCAGGTTTAGAGGGACATGATGTCGAGGTGGCGCATATCCATCATGGTTAGCGCTTTACCGCCGCCACGTGCGACACAGGTCAGGGGGTCATCGGCGACAATGACCGGCAGGCCTGTTTCGTGGGTGAGGAGCTGGTCGAGACCTTTCAGTAATGCACCGCCGCCGGTGAGAACAATGCCGGTTTCGGCAATATCTGAGGCCAGTTCGGGGGGGGATTGCTCGAGCACGCGTTTCACGCCCTGCACGATGGCGGATAATGGCTCTTGAATGGACTCGAGTATCTCGTCGCTATTGAGCGTGAATTGCTTGGGCACACCCTCGGCGAGATTGCGACCACGGACATCAATTTCACTCACTTCGTTACCGGGATAGGCGCTGCCGATTTCCATTTTGATACGCTCGGCCGTGGCGTCGCCGATGACGGAGCCGTAGCGACGGCGAACGTAATTGGTAATGGCCTCGTCAAAACGGTCGCCGCCCATGCGGATGGAGTCGGAGTAGACCACGCCGTTGAGGGAGAGAATGGCGATTTCAGTGGTGCCGCCGCCGATGTCAACTACCATCGAGCCGCAGGCTTCCTCCACTGGCATGCCAGCACCAATAGCCGCAGCCATGGGTTCTTCAATTAAGTGAACAATGCGTGCACCGGCACCCTCGGTGGATTCGCGAATCGCCCGCTTTTCGACTTCTGTCGCCAGGCAGGGCACGCAAACCAACACCCGGGGGCTGGGGGGTATCAAGCTGTGGGAATGCACTTTTTTGATAAAGTGCTGGAGCATTTTTTCGGTGACCTGAAAGTCGGCAATGACGCCATCTTTGAGGGGTCGAATCGCGCTGATATTACCGGGGGTGCGACCGAGCATACGCTTGGCTTCAACGCCCACTGCTTCAACGGTTTTTTGCCCGTGATGATGACGAATGGCAACCACCGAGGGTTCGTTGAGAACAATGCCCTTGCCGTTGATATAAATCAGCGTGTTGGCCGTGCCCAGGTCAATGGACAGGTCGTTGGAAAACATCCCGCGTAAGCGCTTTAACATAGTGGTAGTTCGTTCCTTAAAGAAAGCGCCCGTCGTGCGTGATGAGTGCGGGATCTGGTGATTGTAAAAATTGGCGAAACTGTAACAACGGCGGGGATTTAGGGCAAGGTGTAAATATGATACCTTACGCGACCTTTAAGACACACTCAGGATAGCAAACTCCACTATGTCCATCGATAGAGCTGATATTGAAAAACTCGGCGAGCTGGCGCGCATTCACATCAGTGATGAAAATGCCCAGGCGAGCGCGAAAAGTATTAACGAAGTGCTGGCACTGGTCGACCAGCTGCAGGCTGTCGATACCACGAATATTGAACCGCTGGCCAACCCCCTGGGTGCCCGCCAGCGCCTGCGTCTCGATGAGGTGAGTGAAACTAACCGGCGAGAGGCTTTTCAGGCCATTGCGCCGGCGACGGAAGACGGCCTTTATTTAGTGCCGAAAGTCATCGAATAGAAGCCCTGCTATTAATAACTGAACACAGTGAGGCATGCCGTTAGCGACTGGATTAGTTGTTGGTGTGTCGACTATGAAATACGGTCTCTGCGGAGACAGTCTGAGGAGACAGGATGCACAACCTTACCCTGGCCGAATTAAGCGCAGGCCTAGGCGCTGGCGAATTTTCCAGTGTCGAAGTGACACAGCATTTTCTCGCTCGCATCAAGCGGCTCGATGGCAATTACAATAGTTTTATTACGCTTACCGAAGAGCGCGCTCTAGCGCAGGCTGGCGAGGCGGATAAGCAACGAGCCGCTGGTAATGCTCCGCCACTCTGTGGCGTACCCATCGCCCACAAAGATATTTTCTGCACCGATGGGGTGCGTACCAGTTGTGGTTCGAAGATGCTCGACAACTTCGTGCCGCCCTACAATGCCACCGTGGTTGAAAACTTTGCCGCTGCTGGCGTGGTGGTATTGGGTAAAACCAATATGGATGAGTTCGCCATGGGCTCGTCCAATGAAACCAGTTACTACGGCCCAGTTAAAAACCCCTGGAATGTCGGCTGTGTGCCCGGTGGCTCCTCGGGTGGTTCGGCAGCGGCCATTGCCGCACGACTGACCCCGGCTGCGACGGCCACTGATACCGGTGGTTCCATCCGCCAGCCCGCAGCCCTGTGCGGCATTACGGGTTTAAAACCCACTTACGGTCGCGTGTCGCGTTGGGGCATGATTGCCTTTGCCTCGAGTCTCGACCAGGGTGGGCCAATGGCGCGCACGGCGGAAGACCTCGCGCTGATGCTCCATGAAATGGCGGGCTTTGACAGCAAAGATTCGACGTCGATTGAACAGGAGGTGCCCGATTATTGCGCAGGCTTAAACCAGGATATCAACGGCATGACCATCGGTGTGCCCGACGAGTATTTTGGCGAGGGCTTGAACCCAGCCACCGAGCAAGCCGTGCGAGATGCG
>CAYWXW010000010.1:0-27043 GCA_964462265.1 uncultured Porticoccaceae bacterium
TCAAAAAGTGCCCAGTGTGTGAGCCTTCCGTGTCGGCGACCTGTTCTGGTGTGCCGGTGGCGATAATGCGGCCACCACCGCTGCCGCCCTCTGGCCCCAGGTCAATCACCCAGTCAGCGGTTTTAATCACGTCGAGGTTGTGCTCAATCACCACTACCGTATTACCGTGGTCGCGAAAGCGGTGCAGCACGGTGAGCAACTGCTGAATGTCGTGAAAGTGCAGGCCGGTGGTGGGCTCGTCGAGAATGTACAGCGTTTTGCCGGTGTCGCGTTTTGATAATTCTCGCGACAGCTTCACCCGCTGAGCTTCACCGCCCGACAGGGTCGTCGCCGCCTGTCCGAGCTTAATATATGACAGGCCAACATCGCTCAAGGTTTGCAGTTTGGTGGCAATGCTGGGTACCGGGTTGAAAAAGTCGAGGGCATCTTCAATGGTCATATCCAGCACTTGATGAATATTCTTGCCTTTGTAGCGAATCTCGAGTGTTTCACGGTTGTAGCGCGCGCCCTTGCAGGTGTCGCATGTGACGTAAACATCGGGCAAAAAGTGCATCTCGACTTTTTTGACGCCATCGCCCTGGCAAGCCTCGCAACGCCCACCTTTGACATTAAAGCTGAAGCGACCGACTTTATAGCCCCGTGAACGCGCCTCTTGTGTACCGGCGAACAGCTCTCGCACCGGGGTGAAAATGCCCGTGTAGGTTGCCGGGTTGGAGCGCGGTGTGCGGCCGATGGGGCTCTGGTCGATGTCGACACACTTGTCGAGTTGCTCAAGCCCATCGACGCTAGTGTGGGGTGCGGCTGTCAGGGTGGTCGCTTTGTTGAGCACCGTTGCCGCGAGGGGGTAGAGGGTGCCGTTGATTAATGTTGATTTACCCGAACCGGAGACTCCGGTCACGCAGGTCAGCAGGCCCAGGGGGATGTCGACATTCACCGCCTGCAAATTGTTGCCATCGACACCGCGCAGGCTAAGCTGGCGCTGTTCGTCGTTGGGCGTGCGCACGGCGGGCACGGCGATGGCTTTGCGGCCGGATAAATAGTCGCCGGTCAGCGAGCGCTCTGCGGCGAGAATATCCTCGACCTGGCCACAGGCGATAACCTCACCACCGTGCACACCGGCACCGGGGCCGATGTCGATCACGTAGTCAGCGGCGCGAATCGCCTCTTCGTCGTGCTCGACGACAATCACTGTGTTACCGAGATCGCGCAGGCGCACCAGAGTGCTGAGCAGGCGCGTATTGTCGCGTTGGTGCAGGCCAATAGAGGGCTCATCGAGAATGTACATCACCCCGACCAGCCCGGCACCGATCTGGCTGGCCAGACGAATACGCTGGGCCTCGCCACCGGAGAGAGTTTCGGCGCTGCGGTCGAGAGTCAGGTAATTTAGACCAACGTCGACCAGAAAATGCAGGCGGTCGCGAATCTCCTTCAAAATTTGTTCGGCAATTTGTGCTTGCTGGCCGCTCAAAGCGAGCTGCTGGTAATAGTCGGCCAAATCGCCAATCGACAACGCCGTTACCTGGGGCAGGCTTTTACCGTCGATAAACACATGCCGCGCGGCTTCGTTTAGCCGCTGACCAGAACAGTCGGGACAGGGCTGAGTGTTTTGGAACTTGGCCAAATCTTCGCGCACGGTTTGCGACTCGGTCTCCCGGTAGCGCCGTTCCATATTGGGAATAATGCCTTCAAAGGTATGGGTGCGTTTATAAACGCTGCCGCGATCATTGACGTAATTAAAGGCGATCTCTTCAGTACCACTGCCAAATAGCACCTTCTGCTGCTGGGCAGAGGTGAGCGCTTCAAAGGGCGTGTCGATGTCGAAGCCGTAGTGGCTGGCCAGCGAGGTGAGCATGTTGAAGTAAAACAGATTGCGTCGATCCCAACCGCGAATGGCACCTTCAGAAATCGTCGCCTCGGGGTGTTGCACCACCCGATCAATATCAAAGAACTGCTTGATTCCCAGACCATCACAACCCGGGCAGGCGCCGGAGGGATTGTTAAAAGAAAACACCCGGGGCTCCAGCTCGTTAATGCTGTAGTTGCACTGCGGGCAGGCAAAACGGGCGGAAAATATGTGATCGGGTTTGTCTTTGTCCTCTTCATCCATGTAGGAGGCAAGCACCAGGCCTTCCGACAGGGCGAGTGAGGTCTCGATAGACTCTGACAAACGCAGGGCAATGTCGTTACGCACTTTAATGCGATCAACGACTACCTCAATGGTGTGCTTCTTGTTTTTCTCTAAATCGGGCAGCTCATCTAGCTCATAAACGCGACCATCGACACGGGCGCGAATAAAGCCCTGGGCGCGCAATTGCTCAAACACATGCAAGTGCTCACCCTTACGCTCACGAATCAGCGGCGCAATAATCATCAACTTAGTGCCTTCGCCCAGCGCTAGAATCTGGTCAACCATCTGACTGACGGTTTGCGCCGCCAGCTTCTCATTGTGTTCCGGGCAGCGCGGCTCACCCGTGCGAGCGTAGAGCAGGCGCAGGTAATCGTAAATTTCAGTAATGGTGCCCACGGTAGAGCGGGGGTTGTGGGAGGTCGACTTCTGCTCGATGGAAATGGCCGGTGACAAACCCTCAATATGGTCAATGTCTGGCTTTTCCATCATCGACAAAAACTGCCGAGCATAGGCTGAGAGTGACTCAACGTAACGCCGTTGGCCTTCAGCGTAGAGTGTGTCGAAGGCCAGGGAAGATTTGCCCGAACCCGACAAGCCCGTGATTACCACCAGTTTGTCGCGGGGTATATCAATGTCAATGTTCTTAAGATTATGGGTTCGTGCGCCGCGCAGTTTGATTAATTTCATGAACTTGGCTTGACCATTTGACAAACGCGCAATTATAAAACTAATAGTCTTACTGGATATAGGTTTGCGAGAGAATGTTTGTCTTTTTTCTAAGGTTGTTGTGCTGTTCCATTTTATTATGTTTTGTCTATGTCAATTGTGTTAATGTGCCCCGCTTAATTTTTAGGCTCCATTAGTTGTTTGCTTTGCTTGGGAAGCTTGATCTCTACATATGAATTTAAATAGCAAAATTAAGTCTGATCTCGAAGATGCTTTGTATCAATGCCGGCATTCGTTTATCTCTGCGGCGATTTTTAGCATGTGTATAAATTTCTTGATGCTGGTGCCTGTGGTTTACATGCTGCAGCTCTATGACCGGGTCATTCCCAGTGGCAGCATGTCTACCTTGACCATGCTGACTTTAATCGCCATGTTTCTGTTTCTGACTATGGGTGGCTTGGAATGGGTGCGTTCGATGATCCTGGTTAAGGTGAGTACGCGGCTGGAAACTCTGCTTAATACGCGACTTCATGACATTTCTTTTAAGCAATCGCTGTATACCGGCGGGAAGAAAGCGTCATCTCAACCTTTGGATGATTTAACGGGTTTGCGCCAGTTTTTGACGGGCAATGGTTTGTTTGCCTTTTTTGATGCGCCGTGGATACCGGTGTATATCGCTGTCATGTTTATGTTTCATGCATGGATTGGCTGGATGGCAATCATTACAGCATGTGTGCTGGTGCTAGTGGCAGTCGCCAACGAAAAACTGACGCGCGTTGCCCTTACTGAGGCCAATAACATTGCGATGGTCAATCGGGCGCAGTTGAATAAAAGTTTGGTGAATGCCGAGGTGATTGAGTCGATGGGTATGCTCAGTAGTATGCGTGCTCGATGGCTGGAGCGTAATGACGAGGTTCTTCAGCTTCAATCTAATGCCAGTTCCAAGGCAGGCTTGTTGGCTGCGTTATCAAAAGTGCTGCGTTTGGCATCCCAGTCGCTCATTCTGGGTTTGGGGGCATACTTGGCGATTGAGCGGGAAATTTCTCCGGGTTCAATGATTGCTGGTTCAATACTTCTGGGGAGAGCGTTAGCACCTATTGATCAAATGATCGGGGGCTGGAAGGGTTTTATTGGCGCGCGTGATCAATACGCTCGTATCAATGCGTTATTTGCGGGTATACCTAAAGAGGAGGAGCGGATGTCTTTACCTGATCCCCAGGGAGAGCTTTCTGCTGAATCGGCCATAATTACTCCTCCGGGGGCTAAACTACCAGCGATTAGAGGAGTAAGTTTCACCATTAAGCGCGGCATGTTGGTTGGGATTGTCGGTCCAAGTGGCGCCGGTAAATCTACCTTAGTAAGAGCATTGTTGGGTATATGGCCAACTACGAGTGGCAAAATTCGTCTAGATGGTGCTGATGTTTTTACCTGGGATAGAGAGGAGCTTGGTTCATCTATTGGATACTTGCCTCAGGATGTGGAGTTATTTGAGGGAACGGTTAGTGAGAATATTTCGCGCTTTGGAGAGCTTGACTCAGAGGCGGTGATAAAAGCCTGCAAGGCAGCCGATGTGCATGAAATGATTCTGCGGTTTCCAGAAGGATACGATACGATCATCGGCCCTGCTGGTGGAACCTTATCAGGGGGGCAGCGTCAGAGGATTGGTTTGGCTCGGGCGCTTTACGGTGACCCCGTTCTTATCGTTCTTGACGAGCCAAACGCCAATCTTGATGAGGCGGGCGAGGCGGCATTAGCAAAAGCAATGCTCAGCTTGCAGCATACAGAAGTGACCGTGTTAGTCGTGACGCACCGGCCAAATATCCTCGCTGCTATGGATAATATAATGATATTAAATGATGGCCAGATAGTGGCTTTTGACCAACGCGACAAGATTTTAGCTCAGCTGCAGTCGCAGCAAGCTGCACTACGTGCTCGCCCCAGTACTGTTGTACCTGGGTAGCTTGATGATTCAGGGCCTGGGTGATATTAATGAGTGATGCAGTAGTTTTGGAGATGCCACGGGAATCTAAAGCCGTCGCGAAAGACACTGAACTTGATTTTGACGATCGGGGTGTTAGGCGCACCGGCGCTGTAATTGTGCTGATGACTTTTGTCGTTTTTGGGTTTTGGGCTTTTTTGGCACCTATTGATGGTGCTGCACTGGCGCCCAGTGTGGTGGTGGTGCAATCGCACAGTAAAACAATTCAGCACCTGGAGGGAGGAATAGTAAAACGTCTAGCTGTTAGGGAAGGCGATAGTGTTCGTCGCGGGGATGTTTTACTGGAACTGGATAATACGCAAAGTGCAGGTGAGTTGGGGATCGTTGAAGGTCAGTCAATTACGCTTCATGCCGAAGAGGCTAGATTGTTAGCAGAAAGAGACGGTCTTGCTTCTGTAACCTACCCTGATGACTGGTCATCTATTGACGATGAACGGGTTATTGAGGCGATGCAAGGGCAGAACCACATCTTTTTAGCGCGCGAGAATGCCCAGATCGGTCAAAAAACAGTACTTAAACAGCGCGTTGATCACCTGCGTTCTCAAGCAATAGGGTTGGAGCAGCTCAAAAATAGTAAGCAGGCCTTGGTTGAGTCTTATGAAGAGGAAGTTGTCGACTTAAAAGACTTGCTGAAAGATGGCTTTGCCGATAAGAAACGACTTCGTGAGTTTGAGCGAAGCCTTGCTCAATCTAGAGGCGATATTGCTGAGATAATTGCCCAAATTGCGGGTATAAAAATTAAAGTGGGTGAAACACAGCTCGAGATTTTACAAGTTGAAATGGAATTCCAGGAAGAGGTGGCGGATCGTTTAGGTAAAGTTCAAAGCGATTTATTTGAATTGAGTGAACGCGTTCGTGTGCTGACAGACCGGGTACGCCGTGTTTCAGTTGTGGCACCTGTAGATGGCATGGTTGTCGGGCTTTCAGTACATACAGAGGGCGGTGTTATATCCCCTGGTAGTCCGCTCATGGAGATCATCCCTCTGGGTGAGAGCTTAATGGTCGAAGCTCAAGTACAACCCATCGATATTGATCGGGTGAAAACGGGTATGGTTGCCGAAGTGCGATTCAGTGCGTTTAATAGCAATACGCTTCCCGTACTTGAAGGTAAGGTGCTAACCCTGTCAGCTGATCGCTTAATTGACGAACAAACGGGTATGCCTTACTTTTTAGCGCGAATTACCTTAACACCTGAGAGTCTTGGCGACCTTGAGAGGCTTGATAATGTCGTGTTACTACCAGGAATGCCTGCTGAGGTGTTGATCAAAACAGGTGGTCGTACACTGTTCCAATATTTTTCAAAACCCTTCCGTAATATGTTTGCACGATCATTTATTGAGGACTAAAGGGCAATGCTATTGCGCTATTACTTTCTTGCGTCTCTTTTTTTACTGCCGGCCTCTTTGGTCAGCAGTGACGACTTATTGTCCGTCTATTCTGACGCAGTAGAGGGTGATCCCCGATTAAAGATAGCCGAATCTAAGGTTGGCATTAGTAAGGCAAGACAGCAACAGGCTGTGGGCAACATGCTTCCCCAGTTACGTGGTACAGGTTCATTTTCAGAGAACCGGCAAGACTTGGAGAAGGGTGATCTTAGCAATGGAGGCCGAGATAGCTTTTCGGGAGAGAAGTACAGTTTGATTTTGAGTCAGACGCTATTTGACATGCCGAAATTTTTTTACTGGAAGAGCCAAAAACTACTCAGCTCACAGTATGCGGCGGAACAGATCGAAATAGAGCAGCAATTAATGCTTGATGTGGTGATCGGTTATTTTGCGGTATTGGAAGCACAAGACTCTTTGGCTCTTGTTAGTCATGAAATTACGGCGACCGAAAGTTTACTGCGACAAGTCGAGAGTCTGTATGAAAAAAAATTGGCCCAAATAACCGAAGTGCTAGATGTTAGGGCCAGTTACGATGCGTTGTTTGCAGACCAAGTGTCGGCAGAAAGTCAGGTGGCCATTGCGCGGCAGAGGCTGCAAGAGTTTACAGGCGTGGAGCTTGGTGAGCTAAGCCCGCTGAGTGATGATGCGGAGTTTTTAGCGGTGGAGGGTGCTCATGCTGAGTGGGTAAAAAAACTTTCAGCACAGAACGCTTCTTTGGCTAGTTTACAACGGGCCGTGATGGTGGAGGAGTATAGCCTGAAAGAAAAGAAAGCGAATCGCTTCCCCGTCGTCGATTTACAGCTGAGCCATCAAAAGAGTGACGTCGGTTACGAAAACTCAGCCCGACCTAAAACAACTACCGACTATATTGGTGTTAACGTCGTTGTACCTCTCTTTACCAGTGGCGTTACGTCTGGGCGCATCAATGAAGCATCACAGCGTCTTAATATGGCGCGTTACAACTATGAGACAGAGTATCGTGCACTCGTTAAGGAAATACGAGATGCTATATTGCAGGTCAATGCTAATGTCAGGCGTATACAAGCTGCGGGCAAAGCACTCGAGTCTTCAAAAAGGGCGCACCAGGCTATGTTGAAAGGTTTTACCTTGGGGGCAGTGACAAGTGCCGATGTGCTTGATGCACAGCGCAATGTTTTTCGCACCCGCAGGGATTTAGATCAAGCACGCTACGGTTATATTCTGAATCGTACGCGCTTGTTAAAAGCGAGTGGGATGGTGGCTCCCCATGAGTTAGTACAAATTAATAAGTGGTTAGTTACGAAACCAGGCCAGCCTAGTCAATAGCTCTAAACACAATTGACATACTTGCATGTGCTTCTGGGTGTTAATTGGCGTAGGGATATTTTGTGAATTCTAAGTATCAACGGTCATTGAGCTTGTTGGTCGATATCTCATCCCTGCGGCCCCCGTTGACTGGGGTAGGTCGTTACGTTTTGGAGATTTTGGCGCAACTCCCCGGGGAAGTTGAATTACGCGGCTTTAATGATTATCGCTGCTATGAATCGCAAGCCTTGAAAACCTTTTTGACGTCATTTGACGAGCCCAAAAGCCGACCTTTGCATCAGCAGACTGGCTCCCAGATAGGAATTCGACCAATTGCAAAGCACGTCTTTAGGTGTACTCCAGGTTCGCGTTACCTAAGAGCTCGATTACTGAATAAGCGTATAGGTGATTGTCTGTCTCAAAGTGGGGATAGCACTTATTGGCAGCCGAATTTTATTCTTGGTAAATCAAAAGCGCCATCTATGGTGACAGTCTACGATTTGTCTCATGCTCGTTTTCCCGATTGTCACCCCTCTGAGCGCCTTCGCTGGTTACAGCGGGGGCTTGCTCAAAGCCTTGATAGGTCAAATCACATCATGACAGTGTCGGAGTTTAGTAAGGCCGAAATTATAGGTGTTTATGGGGTTCCTGCAGAGAAAATTAGTGTCGTTTATCCTGGTGTCTCAAGAATCTTTCATCATACACATAGCGCTGATGAATTGGCGGTGTTTAAAAATAAATACAGTTTGCCGGCGCAGTATTTATTGTCATTAGGTACTTTTGAACCACGGAAAAACCTTAAAAAACTGGTCCAAGCTTACGCAATGTTGTCGCCTAGCTTGCGTAAAAGCTACCCATTAGTGTTGGCAGGAGGACAAGGGTGGAAGCATAGTGAGACAGACAGACTGATTAGAGAGTTGCAATGCAGTGATGAGTTAATAAGGTTGGGGTATGTTGATCAGCCGGACTTGCCATTGCTATATCAGGGGGCAAGTGCATTTGCTTATGTTTCTTTCTACGAAGGTTTTGGCATGCCAGTGGCAGAAGCGATGGCGAGTGGTACGCCTGTTATTACTTCAGCAAATAGCAGTATGGAGGAGGTCGCCTTAGGATGTGCACAGTTAGTGGAGGCTGAAGATGTGTATAGCATTGCGGAAGGTCTGTCTTACGTGTTGGAGAATGGCGTTTCGCTACGTTCGCGTTGTGACAGAGCTCAACAGGTGAGCAAGATGTATAGCTGGGCATTATCTGCCGAAAAGCTGGTGAATGTTGCGCACAAAATTAGTTTCAAATAAAGACTGCTTTACCTGCTGAGTAAAACAGTTAAAACGGTATGATTTAATTTAGAATGGAAATATCAATAGTGAAAAAAGCAATTATTACCGGTATTACAGGTCAGGATGGAGCTTACTTGACCGAGCTTTTACTGGCGAAAGGCTACAAGGTTTTTGGTACATATCGACGCACCAGCTCTATCAATCTATGGCGTTTAGAGTGGTTAGGCATTGACCAGCACCAAAATTTGGAGCTTATTGAGCATGACCTTACAGATCTTGGCAATAGTATACGTCTGTTGGAATACGCCGAGCCGGATGAGCTTTACAACCTCGCGGCGCAAAGTTTTGTCGGTGTTTCTTTCGAGCAACCGCAAACAACGGCACAAATATCAGGCATTGGTGTTTTAAACTTGCTTGAGGCGGTGAGAACCGTTGATAAGTCGATAAAGTTTTATCAGGCAAGCACTTCTGAGCAATACGGAAAAGTGCAGGCGATTCCCCAGGATGAGAATACGCCATTTTATCCACGTAGCCCCTACGCCGTGGCAAAACTGTTCGCACACTGGTCCGTGATTAATTATCGTGAGTCTTACGATATGTTTGCCAGTAACGGTATTTTATTTAATCATGAATCACCTTTGCGTGGGCGTGAATTTGTAACGCGAAAAATAACTCATAAAGTTGCAGTTATAGCCAATGGTGACAAAACACCATTAGAACTGGGTAATCTCGATGCAAAGAGAGACTGGGGATATGCTAAGGAATATGTTGAGGGTATTTATAAAATCATTCAGCATGATAGTCCCGATACTTTCGTCCTATCATCAAATCAATTACACAGTGTGCGAGAGTTTGTGGAGTTATCGTTTGCGGCCACCGAGGTGTCTATTGAGTGGCGAGGCGCTGATGAATCTGAGAAAGGTTACGATGCCGCTTCAGGGCAATTACTTGTTCAGGTAAATCCAAGATTTTATCGCCCTGCTGAAGTCGAGCTATTGATTGGTGATTACTCTAAAGCTGAACGAGCGCTTAATTGGCGGCCTGAAACCAGCTTGAAAGCCCTGTCCGCAATGATGGTTGCCAGTGATTTAGAAAGCTTGAAAGCAGGACAGCCTAAAAAATGGTAGCAACTCAAAGCAAGGTTTGGGTTGTCGGTGCGAATAGCTTTACCGGCGCCTACCTGGTTGCTGCATTGCAGCAGTCGGGTTATGTTGTCGATACCACCCCGGTTGATATTACCTGCGCTTTACAAGTGGCTGAAATTGTTCGCAGTATTTGCCCTGATTACGTGATAAATCTCGCTGCGATTAGCTTTGTACCTCAAGGACAGAATGCATCCGTCTACGGGGTAAATACTTTTGGTCCTCAGTATATTCTCGATGCGTGTTTAACGCTGAAGTCGCGACCTCGAAAAATAATTCTTGCGAGTAGCGCTAGTGTCTACGGGCTACAGACTGGGGATCAAGTGAGTGAGGCATGTCGGCCCAATCCGGTTGATCATTACGGCTGTAGTAAGTTGGCGATGGAACAAATCGCCCAGACTTATAGAGAACAGTTAAATGTATTGATCACTCGCCCCTTTAATTACACGGGGCTGGGCCAAAATGATAAATTTCTGATCCCGAAAATAGTCCGGCACTTTAAAAATAAGGCGTCTACATTACAGTTGGGTAATCTTAATGTCGCTAGAGATTTTTCTAATGTTCGTTGGATTGTTCAGGCCTATGTGCAGTTGCTGGCGCTAGAAAACCAGGATCAAAATGTGGTGAATCTCTGCTCGGGCGAAATGACCAGTATTGACGAGGTGGTGGAGATATTACAGGGTTTAACGGGTGTTTCTCTGGATGTGCAGTCAAGTACGGCCCATGTTCGGGCTACAGATATTGTCCTCCAGTGCGGTAGTAATCAACGTTTGCACCAGATGCTCCCATCTTTACAGAGCCCAATTGATATTAGAGAGACATTGAAAGAAATGGTGTTTGGGTAATGGAAGCAGGACATTTTAAAAAGGTGTGGCGTTACCGGGAGTTTATTCTTAGTAGCGTCAAGCGTGAATATCAGTCGAAGTATCAGGGCTCGCTGCTGGGTTCGGCCTGGACAGTACTTAACCCTATGGCAATGATTTTTGTTTATGCCGTGGTATTTTCAAAAATTATGCAAGCGCGGCTGCCCGAAAGCAGTTCGACATTTTCTTACAGTATTTATCTTTGTGCTGGCATGCTGACCTGGGGCTTATTTGCGGAAATAATAGGGCGCGGGCAAACAATTTATCTTGAAAATGCAAATATTATCAAAAAGCTGAGCTTTCCTATTGGCTCTCTCCCCGTCATTATGTTGCTTAATGCAGCGCTTAATTTCACGATTATATTTTCTATCTTCATTGCCTTTTTGTTGATCAGCGGTAATTTTCCGGGCTGGATTGTTATCGCCTTCTTTCCGGTGCTTTTTGTACAGTTAGTCTTTGCTATGGGCCTGGGTTTGACCCTGGGTGTGCTTAATGTTTTCTTTCGTGATATTGGGCAATTGTTTGCCATCGTTCTACAGTTTTGGTTTTGGTTGACGCCCATCGTATACCCGGCTGAAATACTTCCCGCATCAATCGCGCCGTACCTACTGCAATTTAACCCGATGGCTGCGATCATTCAGTCCTACCAGGGAATTTTTGTCCACAGTACCAGCCCCGATTGGGCTGCTTTATTGACTCCGTTATTTCTAGGATTTCTTCTTTGTTTATTAGCGAAGAAACTGTTCTCGAAGTACGGTGACGAAATTGTGGATGAGCTGTAATGAGCGTCATAAAGGTTGATGCCATCGGCAAGGCCTACAAACAGTATTCGAATCGCTGGGGGCGCCTGGCTGAATGGCTGCCCTTTTCTTCCAAAGTACATCACCAGCTGAAGTGGGCATTGCGTGACGTTAGCTTTAGCGTTGAAGCGGGGGAGGCTGTTGGTATTATCGGTTTGAATGGCGCCGGCAAAAGTACATTGCTCAAAATTTTGAGTGGCACAACACGCCCCAGCACGGGTGAAATGAGCGTTGGTGGTCGGGTTTCTGCGCTACTCGAATTGGGTATGGGTTTTCATCCCGATTTTACCGGTCGACAAAATGTGCTGATGTCCGGTTTGCTATCGGGTATAAGTCAGGAAGAACTTTACGCCTTGATGCCGGCGATAGAGGCCTTCGCCGAAATTGGCGATTATATTGATCGACCATTGCGGGTTTATTCAAGTGGTATGCAAATGCGCCTGGCCTTTAGTGTGGCGACTATTAAGCGACCCGATGTGCTCATGATTGATGAGGCTCTGTCAGTTGGCGATGCGTATTTTCAGCATAAAAGTTTTGATCGCATTCGCGAGCTTCGCGCACAAGGTACAACGCTGTTGTTTGTCTCCCATGACAAAGGTGCCATACAGTCTATTTGTGACCGGGTCATACTGCTCGAGCAGGGGGCAGTTGCCATGGTCGGTGGGCCGGAGAAAGTCATGGATTATTACAATGCCTTAATTGCTGAGCGCGAGAATCAGACGGTGCGTCAGGAAGAAAATGAGCAGGGCCAAGTACAAACAATATCCGGTACTGGCGAGGCTCGGCTTGTGGATTTTTCGTTATTGAATGAAGCTGGAGAAAGAATTGAAGTTGCTCATGTTGGTCAGCGTTTGCTACTTTCTGTCACGGCTGAAGTTTTTCGGGACTTGCCCGAATTAGTATTGGGGTATGTTATTAAGGATCGCCTGGGTCAGTCGGTTTTTGGCACCAACACTCACCGCTTAAAGCAAGACTTAAAGAGCCTTCGTAGCGGCGAAACTGTCAAGTTTGAGTTTGATTTTATTCTCAATCTTGGCGAAGGAAATTACTCCATTGCTTTGGCCCTTCATACAGCAGATACGCATCTGGCCAACAACTATGAATGGCGCGACTTAGCGTTGGTGTTCAATGTGGTGAACTTACATCAACAATCCTTTGTGGGCGTGGCTTGGCTGCCTCCCGCATTTAGGTGCCAGCGAAGTGGCTGACTTTTATCAGGCTTTCGAAAATAAATTTAGAGGTGATCGACAGCTTATTAAAAACCGCTTGTCTGTTTATCTTCCCTTCATCCAACCCCTGAAAAACCTTTATCCTGATGGCCCGGTTATTGATCTGGGTTGTGGACGAGGCGAATGGCTCGAGCTGCTGGATGAAAATGGAGGTTTTACGCCCCGAGGTGTTGACCTTAGCGAGACAATGCTCGCTAACGCCAAAGCACAGGGTTTATTGGTTGATAAGAAAGATGCTCTTGTTTGCTTAAAAGAGTTACCCGAAGGTAGTCAAAGCATCGTCAGTGGCTTTCATATCGCAGAACATCTCGAATTTACTGAGCTGCAAATGCTTGTAGGGGAGGCTCACAGGGTATTAAAGCCTGGTGGTTTGTTAATTCTTGAGACGCCGAACCCTGAAAACATAATAGTCAGTACTACCGGCTTTTACATGGACCCAACGCACCTGCAACCACTGCCGCCGGATTTATTAGAGTTTCTTGCGACTTATGAAGGGTTTGGTCGTACCAAAATAATTCGCTTACAAGAGCCCTATGATTTAGAGCGACATGGCCGGGTGACACTGTTGAACGTTTTGGATGGCGTTAGTCCAGACTATGCCGTCGTTGCGCAGAAACAGGCTGATACTACTGTGTTAGCGTTCTTTGACCAGCCTTTTGAAGGCAATTATGGCTTGACTCTTTCAGCCCTTGCGACCAGGTACAGCTTGGAACAAAGTAAAACTGTGGCGCAGGGGGATGAGCGTTATCAAGAAATATCCAATACTAGTCGAGAGTTGGCTGAGGGCCATAGTCACTTAGCCGAGCAGCTTCACCTGCTTGAAGAAAGCCACCAGGGCCTCGTGCTAAGACTGCAACAATTAGAAAACCAGACAATCGCTGCCTTGGCGCGAGAGGCAGACTTGCTATCCAGTAAATCCTGGCGCTACACCCAGATTTTACGGCGTATAGCTAATTGGTTTAGAGCGGGGGGTAAGTAGCGATGAAATTACTGCTAATGTGTACCTACCCTTACCGTGATGGCCGCCATGGTGGGCAAATTAGAGTTGCCAATTTAGTCGAGTGTTATCGCAGCGCTGGCTTTTTTGTAGAAGTTGCCGGTGTGCTGGGCAGTGATAACTACCCTGAATCAGAGGGTTTTGTTGCCTACCCCGGTATGCAGGCCCTGTCGACGGCGATTGAAAATCCTTTCTTAGTGGAAGATGCTGCCCTCGCGCAACTGTTTGTAGAGGATGACAGTTACTACTGCCAGTTAGCTGCAATAATCAAGTCGGAACCTGATGTGATTCACGTTGAGCAGCCCTGGTTGTTTGGTTTTGCCCAGCGCTTAGTGGCGGACAAGGGTTGGCGTAAAACCAGGATGTTTTACGGCTCACAAAACATCGAATACCAGCTTAAGGCAAAGATTCTTGCACCACACTTGCCTACTGTAAAGGCCGAAAAATACGTAGAAAAAGTGAAGCAGCTTGAGCTTGATGCAATGCTTCAAGCTGACGCAGTTATCTGTGTTTCCGAACACGATCTGCAATGGACTCAGCAAAGAATACAAGTGCCGTCAATATTGGCTGCTAACGGTGTAAAGCCCTGGGCGGTGACGAGCAAGGGCATTGATGCTGCCAATAAGATTTCAGGATGTCATCAATTTGCCTTGTTTTGCGCCAGCGCTCACCCTCCTAATATGGAAGGTTTTTTTGAATTGCTGAGTAATGGTTTTGGGAGTTTGTCGCAAGACCAGTGTCTTCTCATAGCGGGTAGTGCGGGGCCTGCGATAACGGGTGACACCCGTTTAGCAGCGTCTGCTCGGCTTGCAGAGCGAGTCGTAAGTGCCGGCATTGTCGAGAGCGATTGCCTGGCTGGTTTACTTGAAACAGCGCACTGTATTGTTCTTCCTGTAACCCAGGGTGGTGGTACCAACCTTAAAACTGCAGAAGCCTTGTGGGCGGGCCGATATATCGTCTCGACAAGCACTGCGATGCGCGGTTTTGAGCAGTTTATCGGTAGCCCGGGTGTGCTTGTGTCAGACCAGCCGACAGAGTTTAAACAAAATTTACGCCTTGCAATGGCCGCACCGCCGCTGCGTTTAAGTTGTGAAGACCGCAAAAAGCGGGCGGTTGTTTTATGGTCGCACACCCTTCAAAACTTGCCCCAGTTTATTATGGATAAATTAAAGTGCTAGAGGCGGTTAATGGATAATCAGCCAACAGTTTGGCTAAATGTCACCACCAGTAGCCAGTGGAGTCGTGCTGTCGTAGGCGTTGTCAGGGTTGAGCAAGAGCTATCTCTTGGTCTTGAAAAACTGTACCCCGAGGGTACTTATAAGCGCTGCATATGGCAAAACAACAAGTTTGTTGAATATGTCCCAGCACCTGGGGAGATCTTGTTAGAGGCATCAGTCGCTAACGCTCATTCAGCGGAGCCCTCGCTCCCTCTGTTATTCCCGGTTTTATCGCGGCGTGACGCTGCCAAATCCATAGCCCAGGGCGTTTTGTCCTTGGCGCCATCGCGTTTGCGGCCTGTCATCAATCGCGTCATCTGTTTTTTCAAGGGCCACTTAGCGCGCCTGGTTTGCAGTCGGCGCTACCGCGAGTTTAAACAGTGCTTTCAGCGACCTGGCGTGGTGAGCACAGAAGTAGCAAAGGTGTTTGGCAAAACAGCGGAAAGTATTTTTAGCCCTGGTGATGTTCTTTTATCGGTGGGTTTAGATTGGGACTATCCTTACGCGAAAGAGTTTATGCGCCTGCGTAAGATAGAATCCGTCAAAATTGTACGCTGCTGTTATGATCTCATTCCAGTGCTTTATCCTCAGTACTGCGTTGCTGATGTAGCAGCGCATTTCACTCGTTACTTTCTCGATGTTGCCGACAGCTGCGATCGTGTGCTGTGTATTTCAAAACAAAGTGAGAATGACCTCAACGATTTGTTGTCCCGGACAGGTGGTCGGCCAGTGACTACGCGGGTATTTACGCTCGGCGACAACGTGATTGAGGAGCGAGCAGAGAGTATTGGCAATGAGGTGCGCGATATTGTTACCGCCCCGTTTATTCTCTACGTGTCGACAATAGAGCGAAGAAAAAACCACCAAGTACTCTATCAGGCCTATCATCGGCTCTGTAAAGAAGGTAAAAAAGGTCTGCTGCCAAAGCTTGTCTTTGTTGGCATGCGCGGTTGGGGTGTAGATGAGTTGCTCAAAGACATTGAGCTCGACCCGGTAATACAAGACACTATCGTGCAGTGCAATCATGTGAATGATGCTGAGTTGCAACTGTTATACCAGCAGTCTGTTTGCTGCGTCTTCCCGTCGTTATATGAAGGCTGGGGCTTACCCGTTGCCGAAGCGCTGGCCCTGGGTAAAATTGTGCTTAGCTCAGATCGCGGTTCGTTAAAAGAGGTTGGTGGTGATCTCGTGACCTATATCGACCCTTGGAACTCTGGCGCATGGGCTGAGGAAATAGAACGAATAGTCAGTGATCACGATTACCACAGGAGGCTCAGCGAGCGGGTAAGCTCATCTTATGTGCCGCGCCAATGGTGCGATACGGCGGTATCTGTCAAATCGGTACTTGATGAGCTGCTTGTTTCGCCACCTGATCCGCAAACTTATTATTGCGGTTATGACCTGGCAGTGGGTGTTGGGCAGCCCGTTGGCCCATTGATTAAAAGTAGAGGTCGGCAAGGCTTGTTGTTTAGCGGTCCGCACACGGTGCTGTCTCCTGGTTGTTATGTGTTGGAAATTTGGGATCGGCCGGCACAGCGTGCAGCGGGTTGTTGTTGTGTAAGTGTCTACGGCGATGGTGTTATTCTTGCTGCTCAAGATAGGCTGGAATTCAGCCCTGCGCAAAACCAACAGGCTCTGTTGTGTTTGTCGTTTGAATTATCAATACCAGTCAGCGATTTTGACGTACAGTGTTGGCTAACCGCCGGCGAAATGAGTGTTGAACGGCTCGTCTTAACACCTCAGTAATGGGCGGATTATCATCACTTTCTTTCGATTGACTCTGGCTAAAGGAAAGGTGGAGTAGTGTTAGGTTATATTCGTCTGCTGTTGGCGACTGTCGTATTGTTGTCCCATGTCGATGTTAGGGTTTACAGCCTTAACCCGGGGGTGATTGCCGTTGTTATGTTTTACATGCTGGCCGGTGTTGTAGTAACGCATCTTTGGCACGAGGTCATCGCTGATGGTCCGAATAAGTTGTGGCGTTTTTATCGAGATCGTCTACTTAGAATCACCCCTCTATACTTCTATGCTGCGTTGCTAGTGTTGTTGTTTTTGGTGATTACGGACTATGGTGATCCGCAGTACAAGCCCTTAGCTTTATTGAATAACGTCTTGATTATTCCCTTAAATTACTACATGCACCTTGACAGTACCATCATGTCAGCACCCGCATGGAACCTGATACCGCAAGCGTGGTCCTTAGGTGCAGAGCTACAGGCATATCTGGTATTGCCTTTGGCGCTAGTGTGCCCGCGAATTAGGCTGGTGCTTTTTGGCTTGAGCTTTGCCGTTTATATAGCGGCAAATCTTACCTATATCAATGCCGACCACTACGGTTATCGCTTGCTACCGGGGGTATTGTACGTCTTTCTAATAGGTAGTTATTTGAAGGAAAGCCAGGCAGGCAGCCATAAAATCACCCTGCCATTGCTGTTCTTTGTTGCTTTAAGCTTGGTGTATTTGCTGTTTGAAGGGGCGGATCTATTCCCTAAAGCGTATATGAAAGAAACGCTGATTGGCATGCTTATAGGCATACCCTTGATTACCGCAGCGTATTTGTCGTCAATTAAGCTGCCCTATAACCGCTTTATGGGCTCGTTGTCGTACGGTGTTTTTTTGACGCATTTTCTTGTGATATGGCTGTTGGATTTTTGGGGTGTGACGTCTAGTAATTCACTGCTTTACTGGACTTTGTTGCTGGGTATGACCGCTATCATTTCAATAATCGGTGTCTTTCTTGCCGAAAAACCACTGCTTAAGCGCAGGCAGAGAGTGTAGTGTGCGGCAGTGCGAATGAGGTCGCGGCCTATTGAGGCTGTATAATTTAACTTACAGCGGGTAGGCGAAGTTGTTTCGAGCTTTGAATTGGATGGATTAAGCTTTTGGAGCACAGCCACGTTATTGTGCTTTCTGTCACAGCTAAGCCTGAGATGAGTTATTAGAATGAACACTTAATACTTTATATAAAGGGGTTAGAGGAAAAAAGGAAGAGGGGAAAAGAGCGCCATGAAAATGACGTGCAACTATTATCTTGGCCCGCAAGACTGTTTTTAGGCGAGTAGTAGAAGTGCGACAGACTAAGCAAAGTTTTTAGAATTTTTTTTTAAATTAGGTAGTATCAACTAGGTTTCTTGTTATACTCCGGTATGCGTTTTATGAAAATATAGAATGCTATCGATAGTTCGGCTGTAGTTTAGCTGCACAGTTGTGAGGGGTAGACGGCAGTTGCTTGCTTTTACTGACACGAGACTTGTTCGTAAGCATGACTGCAAGTGGTAGGCGTTAAACGTGATACCACTTAGCGTGAGGGCCCGAAACGGGTCTTGTAGAAGTAGGCGTTTATCCCGCGCAGATAATTGGTGCACCTTTTTGATGTGATAATCGCAACAGTGTCAGTTATGCATGGTTGCTAACTTTATATTTCCAATTGGAGAAAAAAAATATGCCTTTTACACAAACAGCAATATCCGAGTACTACGTCGCCGTATTTAATCGCGCGTCTGAGGGCGAGGGTAGTCAATTCTGGCAGGCGTTTGACGGTTCCGCTAGCGAGCTCGTTGACGCTATGCTGGCCACTTCAGCTGCTCAAGATTATTTCGGTACTGCACTTGACTCCAACCAGGCTTTTGTCGAGCACATCTACCAGAACACCTTGGGCAAAACGATAGTTGATGATCCCGACGGCATCGCTTTTTGGGTTGCCAAGCTTGACGCCAGTGAGTCTCGCGGTTCTGTTGTTGAGCAATTGGTCTTTGCTGCACAGCAACCTGAAAATGCAGGTGCGGCGCAAGATCAGTTTAACAATCGTGTCAGTGTTTCAAACTACGCAGCCGACAACTTGTTTACTCCGCCAGCCGATTTTGACACCTCTTTGGCCTTTGACGGCGATCTGGTTGTTACCAGTGACAGTGCTACTGTTACAAGTGCTCAGGCGAGCATTGATGTGCTGGCAGCCGGTAGTGGCGGCGATGAAGGCGAGTCCGACGGCGAAACCTTCATGCTGACCACCGATCAAGATAACTTGACCGGTACCGACGCTGACGACACCTTTAATGCCTACATTTTTGATAATCAAAATACGGCACAGTCAGGTGACATGGTTGATGGTGGTGCGGGTGTCGATTCACTCTTCGCCGACATTGGTAACTCACAATTCTTCGCCATCACTTTGAGCACTGATAGTGTTGAGAATGTTGCATTTCGTGTCCAGACAGACGGATATGACAGTGGAGAAAACAACATCGCCGACTACGCTGACACACAAATCGACGCCGAACGTATGGTGGGCACCACCCGTTATGAGTCTAACAATTCTCGTGATGATCTGATTATTGAAGATGTGCGTATTGAAGCGAGCGAAATCACCAAAGACATTACCGTTGCTATGGTGCAAACAGATCCCGGTGATGTTGATTTCGGTCTGTATTTTGATCAGCATTCTTTGCGTGCAGCCCCAGCCACTAGCGCCGGTGCCGTCTTAAATCTTGAAATTATGGACACACGTAGTGCCGATGCAGGTCTTGACCCCTTGCTCGAAAACCCCTTTGACGGTTTTACTTTCACACTCGATGGCACGGGCTATGTTGTAAAGTCTGAGGCAATTGATGCCGCTACTACATACGCTGGCTTGTTAACGGCTGTGCAAGACGCATTGGCCGCCGTGCCAGGACTTGAAGATTTTACGGCCGGCATTTCAGGCACCTTCCAGGCAATTGATACCGTTTCAGGTAACAGCCTCACTGGTCAGGTTATTACACTGACTAATTCCGGAGCAGGTTTAATTACTGAAGGTAACTGGACAACCCCAGACGGCACAGTGCCCTCGAGCTCTGGTCTTCACCTTGTGCAGGATACCGCGCCACCCACTTCAACGGGCAATCTGATTACCAGCACTATTATCCTTGACGACGTCGGTCGAGGCTCTATGGGCGGCGATTTGATCATCGGTGGCCTGTCAACGGGTTTAACTTCAGACTCCAAGGGTGTTGAGCGTTTTGATATAACTGTTGAACGCAGCAGCGAGTTGCAGGAAATAAGCTCTACCAACAACACGCTCGAAGAAGTGTATATTGTCAATGGCACCACCAAAGGCAACCTGGTGGTTGCCGGTGACGAGAATGGTGACAATGATCTCCCTGGTGCTGGCTACGGTGCTCCTAATGCCGGTTACTCAGGCTTTAGCGATGTGCGCATCGTTGATGCCTCAGCCATGGAAGGTTCAGTTGACATAAATGCTGAGCTCAATGGTGCCATTGTTGGTAAGTACATGACCTTAACTGACGATGCGACTAACGAGACAGCCGACAACGTTGACTTTATTTACACCCTGGGTGGAAATAACGATGCATTGTATTTAGATATGTCCAACGCTAATAGCGCTTTGTCTGGTACTACCACCCGTGAAGACTTTACTTTACTGGTAAGCGGTGGCGCAGGTGATGACGCGATTGAAACAGAAATAGATACTTCTGCTAGTGACGCTGATGAGTGGTACATCAATAGTACGCTTAATGCCAACTTGATGGCCGAAGGTGGTGCAGGTGATGACACAATTACTACCACGGGTGCGGGCAACTTCGTGATTAACGCCGGTACCGGTAATGATACGGTTTACACCGACAACAGTGGTGGCCGTGCAACGTGGGTTGTTAACGCTCTGAACACCAATCTAAATGATCTAGTAAGTGACGGTGTTGCAATGGCTGCGGCAACGGATCAGTTACTGTACAAAGCACAACTGACAGTAACCTTCTCTGGTGCAACAACTTCTGGCACTTCAGGTGTCACAGAAGGGGCTGCTGTAGCTACAACTAACGGCTTTGAAAGCACTGTAACCATTGGCACTACTGACCACATTGGTAACAAGGCACAGATCAACCAGGCCATTAAAGAAGCTATTAATGGTGACGCCGTATTAAGCAAGCTCCTGTCTGCGGTTGATGGTCAGTTTGACGCTGACGATATCGACTTTGATATCACGGCTTACACTGCCACAGCAGGTGAATTGACAGATGGCAGCACTCTTGACACTGCCTGGGAACTGCTTAACGCCGACTCATCCCTCACAGTTGTGCAGACTGATCTCGATACTGCCGCTGCCAATGCTGCCTCGTTAATTGATACTGAAGTGCTAGTGAGTGCAGGTTCTGCCAGCAGCGCGGTTAGCGACAATATTGTTAACCTGGGTTCTGGCGACGATGTTCTGGTGATGGGTACCGATGATCAATCCAATGACACTTTGGTGCTATCGGGTTCGTCGATTGGCAATAACACCATTTTCAACTTCGACAATGTAGGTGTCTCTACTGATACCACTGCAGGCAACGAAGATGCGATTGATGTAAGTGCTTATCTCGGCGGTTTGCAGTCAGTTTCAGGCAGCGTTGAGTCACAGACGGTTATCCCGACTATGACTATTATGGGTGCCCTGACCGGCTCGCAAGATGTTGAGGCTAACGAAGTTTATTTCTTCAATGATTTTGTAGGAGACAACGATCCTGGTGATACCGATAACTGGGCTAACTTGACTGCTGCCGAGTTACTGGCTGCCATTCAAGAGAGCAATACAGGTACGGAAGACTTCGGTAACATTAGCGCCACTGACTTAAATGTTGGTGACACGAATCTTGATCTGGTAGGCACAGAGATCAAGAACGTTTTCTTCATTGAAAATGACTTGAACGACGGTGAATACAAGGTCTTCGAGGTAACATCAACGGGTGGTACAACCGATGAGTTTACCGCGATAAATTTGGTGGGTACCGTCGACTTCGGTGCTAGCCTTGACTTTACACCTGCTGCGTAATTAGCTGTTAGTGTAGTGGGCTCACACCCTGCTTAGGCAGGGGTGAGTTGTAAAAATAACTATTTTAAGTTAGCTGGCTTCGATGGGTTGCATTTGTAGTTTGGAATAACTCACTTGGCTCACTTAAGGTGGTAAAACAATAAACCCCAGTTCGTTTTCGAACTGGGGTTTATTGTTTCTGGCGTGATAAAATAGGACGGGCTTAGAGAGTGAGACGTGACGTAAAATGTAATTCATTAATGTGAACTTAAGTACGGCATTCGTAAACGTTTGGGACAGGTAAACCTCGGCGTGTAGCAGGTCAAACTATGCGTAACAGTGCCTGCAATAGGCCGCAATTGGGCGTTTATTCAGCGTGTAATCTTTTTTAACAACAAGGTACTCAATTGATGAAGCAAAACAGTATTGGAATGATGTTTTTATCGCTGGCAGAAAAGTATGGCGACCGCGTAGCTATAAGAACAAGCGAGGGTGCATATACTTACAGAGGGTTGAAAAAAGCGGTAGTGACCTGTGCCCTAAATCTACGTGACAATGGCGTCGAGCAAAACTCCCTGATATGTATGGATATGAAGCCCGTTGGCAATAATGAAACAATAGCCCCTCTTGCTACTATTTTGGCGCTTTCGTTGCTGGGTAGCCGCTGGATTATGTTTGAAGAAGGGATTCTGGAAAACGAGACATTGAAAGTTTCTAAGGTTTTAACCAACAGACTTGATGCAGATCTGCCCGCTGTTTATTTGAAAGTTGATGCCGATTTTTTTAGTGAAGTTCCGCCAAATTACCAGGGTGTTGCTCAAGTGGCTTTCGAAGGCTATGCAGATGAAGATGGTATCTTCTTTCTGGCGTCGTCTTCTGGAACGACAGGGGACCCTAAGAAAATGGCAATTGGCAGTACGATGATGTTTGAACGTGCGGTAAGCCTGACAGAATACGACAATTTAAACGCACCGCTGGTCCTGTCTGCCTTGTTTGTAAAGATCACGAATATCGCGGTATTACACATGCTTGCGGTGTTGCTGAGAGGTGGCACATATGTGCTAAATAAAGATTATAAGGTCATGGCTGAAATAGGCGTTAATTACACCGTTGGTTCGCCTGCACAATTACGCTCCCTGCTCGCCAATGTTCCTGTCCCCGAAAAACCACTCATTTTTCAGGCTAAAGTCATGGGTGCAGCACTGGCGCCTTCACTTTTAAAGACGCTATTGCAGTATTTCCAAACGGTTCGAGTTAGCTACGGGTCAACGGAGGCCGGGCCTGTTACCACACGGCTCATTTCTGAATATTCAGAGGATACTTCTGTGGGTAAGGTGGCAGATGATGTGGACGTTGAAGTTGTTGGTGATGATGGCGAAATACTAGCACCAGGTGTTACCGGACAGGTCCGAATTAATACGCATCGCCAGGTCGCAGGTTATCAAAATGCACCCGCTGCGACAGAAGATGCGTTCAGAAATGGTTGGTTTTACCCGGGCGATCTTGGCCATTTGACGGCCGATGGCCACTTATACATTAAAGGGCGAGTCAAGGATCAGATTAATGTGGGTGGCGTAAAAGTTAATGCCGCTAGTATCGATGAACTTATTCTTTCCACGGAAGGTGTGGTCAATGGTATGTGTTTTACTGAGCAGGATGATGAGGGTTTTCCTCTATTGGCAGCGGCGCTAAGTGTGAGTGAGGGTCAGGATATGGAGACCTTGATAAATGCTATGTTTTATGAGTTTAGGCAGAAAGGCATCGCTACCTCATTATTTCCACGAAATATTTATCCGGTCAAAGGGTTACCACAAAATTTAAACGGCAAGACGGTTCGTAGTCAGCTAGCCAGTGCTGTTAATGGTATTAAACCCATAGTGATCACTATTGACAACGGTCCGCTGCATTAAACAGTAAATTTGAGTTATTTATGATAGCACTTGTGGGTGGAGGAATTACGGGGGCGTATTTGGCCTTTATGTTGGCAAAAATAGGTAGTGAAGTGACGGTATATGATGCTTACTCCTTGTCTTATGCGGGTACCGGCTGTAATCCCGGAGGCATTAATCCCTTCCATGGACCTGGTATGCCCGGTGTGATGGCTGACTTTTATATTAAAAGTTACAGAGAGCACCTTGGTAATTGTGCAGAGGTTGCTGAGCTATCAGGTATTGATTTTGACTTGAGGATGGTGAATCGATTATTTCTTGCATTTTCAAGAAAAGACGTCGACAAATTACGCCGAATGGAGCCCTATTATCTTGCCACCAATAATTTTGATGCCCATTGGCTGTCGACAGAGCAGATCATTGAGCGTGACAGCAGGATAAGCGCTGAAGTATTGGGCGGGTTATATACCACCGGAAATCTAACGGTAGATACATCGTTGTATCAGAAAGCATTGATAGCTGCTGCCTGTAAGTTAGGAGTTAAATTTGTAACTAAAGATGTCACTCAATTATTAATTTCAGACAACAGAGTGACTCATATTATTGCCGATGAAAAATCAGTTCCTGTGTCAGCGGTGGCGCTTACTAATGGTGTATGGGCAACGGCTTTACTAGGGTCTCTGAATTCTTCTTTGACAGTTGATGCTGTTAAAGGCGAGCTATTGTTGGTTGACATGAAAGATTCGCCGTTTTCTTTTGATGTTACCCATGAGCTTACTGGCTTGTACCAGCATAAGGATAACTTGTATTGGGTTGGTGGTACTAAGAGCGATCCGAGTATGAACCCTGGTGTTACCAGTGCTGGCAAAGATTCACTGTTACGTAACTTAAGTAAAATCATTCCTGGTATCAAGGTTGACCATATCGTTGGGCATTACGCGGGCTACAGGCCTGTTACCGAGGGCCTCCTGCCAGCAATTGGCAAGTTATCAAAATACGCCAATGTGTTTGTTGGAACGGGTGGTGGGTCAAAAGGGATTTTACTGAGCGCAGGGATTGGTCATACATTGGCGCAGTTGATTAATGGGTTTGATGTCACGGAAATAGATTTTTTGTCACCCGACAGGTTTGATAAATGAAGAAAAAATTTAGAGTGGTTTGCTCGAAATGTAGCCGAGAGCAATCGACAGCGTACAGTCCGTTTTGTGAAAACTGTGGTGCTTTAACGGAGGCTGTTTTTGATTTCTCACAGGTTGTTCTGAAGGACTCAGATAATCCATACGAGCGTTATTTTGATCTTATACCGGTTAAGGACAAAGGATTATTACCAAAAAAGGCTGTGATGACGCCGATGATCCACAGTCAGTCATTGGGCGATAGCCTTGGTTTACGCAATCTATTTTTGAAAGATGAAACAGCTAATCCAACGGGCACTACAAAATATAGAATGGCAGCTGTTTCCTTGCCCTATTTGTTTGAAAGTGGTGTTAAACATTTTTGTACGTCCTCGACAGGTAATAGCTCAACTGCGTACGCATATTTATTACGTCTAATTCCGGGTTTGCAGATGAGTTTGTTTACCGGTAGTGAATTTCGCAACCGGGTAAATTACGAGCCTAGTATGCAGTTGACCCATTATATTTTGGAGGGTGCTAGTTTTGCAGAGGCTTTTAATGTAGCAGCGGCTTTCGCTCAAAAAATGAATTGCACATCAGAGCGTGGGTTTTTTAATTTGGGCAGACGCGAGGGTTTGAAGTTAGCCTTGCTCGAGTCTGTCGATCAAATCCAGCAGCCCATTGATTGGTACGTGCAAGCTGTATCGAGCGCAATGGGTGTTTATGGTTGTTACAAAGCATCAGAAGAACTTCAGAAGCTTGGTATTTTACAAAAGAGGCCCAAGCTTTTATGTGCGCAACAGGATAGCTGTAGCCCTATGGTTAAGGCGTGGAATGAAAATTCACCGGTTATTAAGGAAGAGCACATTGTAAAAAACCCTCAGGGTATTGCAAAGGCAATATTACGTGGCGATCCAACGAAAGTGTATCCGTATATGAAGAATATTGTTGATCAAAGCGGAGGGTTATTTGCATCTGTCACTGAAGCTGAAATTAGAGAAGCAAAAGATATTATTTTGGGGCTAGAAGGTTTATCAATCTGTTTTTCCGCAGCGACCGCTGTTGCTACAGTTATTAAGCTTGCCAAGGAAGGTCGTTTTGATGAGCACGAAACGATTGTTATTAACTTGACGGGCAGCGATCGTAGTTATGACTCAGTTCCGGAGGATGTGTGCCATTTGAAAAAAATTAAAGGTGAATGGCTTCCTTTTGAAGAAACGTACAGTGGAGTTAATTGACACAAAACTGAATTCTTCAATAATACTTAAGTTTAAGTATGGGGTAGTAAATTTAGAGGCAAGATATGGTAGAAAAGTCAGACCAAAAAATTCAGATCAACAATGTTGAATACAATGTAGACGATTTGTCAGAAAATGCACAGGGCCAGTTGCGTGGTGTGCAAATTGCCGAGAATGAAATGAAACGCTTGAATGCCCAGTTGGCACTGGCGCAAACAGCACGTAATGCCTATATGCAGGCACTCCAAGCTGATTTGCCTGAAAAAACGGAATAGTTAAATTCTGTAGCTTAAAGTCGACCCCAATTTACGATGACTTGTCAACACTAGGTTAACCAAGTTTAATCTACTGAGTGAGAGCGCAGAAGGGTTCACGGGGATAAGAGGAAGGATTGTGTACTGTGTTTTTATTGAGAGCTTTTTTTCTAGTTAAAGCTGATGGTACGCTATTGACTTAGTGCTGTGTCTACCTCTTTCATTGATGTTTTAGTGGTTAATCAGCAATTACTCATCGAGTGTTATCAGAATGGCCCGGTCATCGAACTGGTATTGATTCCTTACTACGGTCTTTTATTTTAATGAAAACTGCCATCATCCACGACTGGCTCGCCGCCAGCGGCGGTGCGGAGCTGGTGTTAGAGCAGTTACTGCTGTGTTACCCCGAGGCCGATATCTTCACGCTGGTCGATTTTATGCCGCAAGAGGAGCGTGGTTTTCTACATGACCGTAAGATAACGACCAGTTTTATTCAACGCTTACCGGGTGCACGCCGATATTTCCGCCATTTTTTACCCCTTATGCCCTGGGCGATTGAGTCCCTGGATATCAGTCAATATGATTTGGTTATATCCAGTAGTTGGGCCTTTGCCAAGGGAGCAAAAGTCAAACCAGAGCAGTCGCATGTGAGTTATGTGCATACGCCTATTCGCTATGCCTGGGATCAGCAAGAGCTCTATTTACAGCAAGCGATTGGCAATGAGCCATTGCGAAAGTTGGCCCGCTATTTACTCTCACGCCTTCGGCGCTGGGAT
>CAYWXW010000010.1:27053-30459 GCA_964462265.1 uncultured Porticoccaceae bacterium
GTTCCCTCGTTGCCAACTCCCATTTTATCGCCGAACGTATTCAGCAGTGCTGGCAGCGCGAAAGTCGTGTGTTAAACCCGCCTGTCGCTGTTGATGATTTTACCTGCAGCGAAATTAAAGAAGGTTTTTACGTCACGGTTTCTCGGCTGGTGCACTATAAGGCTGTCGAAATATTGGTTGAGGCTTTTAATATGATGCCTAACAAGCGACTGATAGTGATTGGCGATGGACCTATGTTCAAGCGCCTGCAGACTATGGCCGGGCCGAATGTCGAGTTGTTAGGTTATCAGACGCGAGAGGTAGTGATTGATTATTTGCAGCGTGCTCGGGCCTTTGTGTTTGCCGCTCATGAAGACTTTGGCATTGTCGCGGTTGAGGCCCAGGCCTGTGGTACCCCGGTGCTTGCCTACGGTCAGGGCGGCGCGCTGGATAGTATTATTCCTTACAAAGACACTGATGTAACAGATACGGATTATTTGCCAACGGGGTTGTTTTTTGATCAACAAACAGCGGCGAGCGTGGTTGGCGCTGTCGAACGTTTTGAGGCATTACCGCATGGTATTTCTGCTCAGGCCTGCGCGGCCAATGCGGCTCGTTTTGCGCCCGAGCACTTCCGTCGTGAGTTTATGGCTATTGTTGAGCAAGCAATAGCAGGCAAAGCGAGTTGAAAGAGTTGGTGTGCTTTACATGCTGATATTGAAAAAGCTTTTTATATGACTATAATCATGACCATGGTGGTTATTTCTGGAGGTGCCTTGTGCAAGTGATTAAAGCATCAGAGTTTAAAGCAAAGTGTCTTCATTTGATGGATGTGGTCAATGAAACCAATGAGGAGATAATTATCACTAAAAACGGTAAACCAGTTTCAAGATTGTTGCCCTATAAGCAGCAGGTCGAATCTTTATTCGGCTTACATGAAGATAAGTTACACAGCCGAGATAGCCTGATTGACCCTATTGATGAGCAGTGGTCTGCTGAAGAATGATGTTGCTCGATACCCATGCCCTGGTTTGGCTATCTGAAGGTAGCGATTTATTGGGTGGCAATGCACTCACTTTGATCGACGCAGCATTAAAAAAGAGTGAGTTAT
Source organism: uncultured Porticoccaceae bacterium (assembly GCA_964462265.1). Taxonomy (GTDB): domain Bacteria; phylum Pseudomonadota; class Gammaproteobacteria; order Pseudomonadales; family Porticoccaceae; genus Reddybacter. Next base: position 28,144 of record CAYWXW010000010.1, read on the forward strand.
TTGTATCGCCAATCAGTTTTTGGGAAGTTGCCATGCTGGTCGAAAAAAAGCGCCTGAGCATGGAGATTAGTGTGCCGGTGTGGCGCTCGAATTTGATGAGCGGTGGTTTACAAGAGCTTCCGCTAACGGGCTCTATTGCTATTCAGTCGGCACAATTACCCGATATCAATGGTGACCCGGCAGATCGAATAATTGTAGCGACGGCAATTAATTCAGGTGCAACATTGTGCACGGCCGATAAAAAGATTTTAGCCTGGGAGCATGACTTTGTGCGGGTAAATGCGAAGCAATAGTTGTCGTAGTTGCCCTTTGGGATGTGCTACTTCCCGTGAACTGATGGCTATTGCCAGCCAAACAATAGAAAATAACGCCGCTTAGCATCGCGCATCGCGCTGATTGTTTCATTATTCTCAAACGAAGGACTGTAAAAATGATACCTGTTGTACTCTCCGGTGGTTCTGGTAGTCGCCTATGGCCCCTTTCAAGGGCGCATTATCCCAAGCAGTTTATTCCTCTGGCGAGTGAGCAAACCATGCTGCAAGAGACCCTCAGCCGTTTGCAGGGTTTACAGTCTGAAGCCTTGTCGCCGTTGGTGATTTGTAATGAACAGCATCGCTTTATGGTGGCCGAGCAACTACGCGAAATGGATCTGACGGCGCAGGGTATTTTGCTTGAACCCGTGGGTCGTAATACCGCACCGGCAGTGGCACTGGCTGCCCTTGCAGCGGCGGAAGATGAGGTCTTGCTGGTGTTGCCAGCGGATCATGTGATTAATGATATTGCCGCCTTTCACTCGGCTATTGCTCTGGCTTGCAGTGAGGCCGAGAAAGGTGCGCTGGTGACTTTTGGCGTGGTGCCCACGTCTGCGCAAACCGGTTATGGCTATATTCAGGCAGCCAGTGGCGGCGAGTTGGATGAGGGTGGATTGGCTGCTCAACGCATTCAGCAGTTTGTCGAAAAGCCGGATCTGGCCACGGCCCAAGCCTATGTCGATAGTGGCGATTATTACTGGAATAGCGGTATGTTTGCGTTTAAGGCGGGCCGCTATCTTGAGGAGCTGGAGCGCTATCAGCCAGAGATGCTCAATGCCTGTCGAGCGGCTTTTGAGGGTGCAAGTGTCGATATGGATTTTACCCGTCTCGATAAGGCGGCATTTGCTGCCTGCCCCGACGACTCCATCGACTACGCGGTGATGGAAAAAACCGACAGCGCAGTGGTGATTCCCCTCGACGCCGGGTGGAGTGACATCGGCAGTTGGTCAGCCCTGTGGGATATTTCCGAGAAGGACGCGCAGGGTAATACCTGTAAAGGCGATGTGTTGGCGGTCGACACCCACGACTCCTATCTGCATACCAATGGCCGTTTGTTGGCGACGGTTGGCATTAAAAATTTGGTGGTCGTTGAAACCGATGACGCCGTGTTGGTGGCCGATAAAAGCCGCGTGCAAGATGTGAAAGCGGTGGTTAATCAACTACAGGCACAGGGTCGTAGTGAGCGCGAGTCCCATCGCAAAGTGTATCGTCCCTGGGGCATGTACGATTCGATAGCTGCCAATGGGCGCTATCAAACCAAGCGTATTGTGGTTAATCCGGGCGCCCGCCTGTCGCTGCAAATGCATCATCATCGCGCTGAGCACTGGGTGGTGGTGCAGGGCACAGGGCTGGTGACGCGTGGTGATGAAGAGGTGATTTTATCGGTCAATGAGTCAATTTATATTCCCATCGGCATGAAGCATCGTCTTGAAAATCCGGGTGTTATTCCGCTGGAAATTATCGAGGTACAAACCGGGGATTATCTCGGCGAGGACGATATCGTGCGCTTTGACGATCAGTACGGGCGAGCAGAGGAAAAGTAGCTTGCCGCTACTTATTTATAGGCTTGTCTGTGGGCTGCGTTGTCTCCTCTGCGCTTATTCCCCAGTGGCTATTGGCTAGTGCAATTTAGCACTGCGCATCGCTGGGGCGCTTCTGTACAATGGCGCCTTTTGCGATAATTGTTTACTGCTCTACTGTCGTTATCGCGCAATCACTGTTAAGTCATCGTCGTTAAGCAATAGTAGTGAATCCAATGAACTCTTTTGAAGTCCGTGCTCTGCTGGCTCTGGCCTTTCTTTACGCCAGCCGCATGCTCGGTTTATTTATGGTGTTGCCGGTTTTTGCCCTGTACGCAGAGGGTTATCCGGGTAGTTCGGCACTGCTTGTGGGCGTCGGTTTAGGCATTTACGGCCTGAGCCAGGGCCTACTGCAAATTCCCTTTGGTCTCTTGTCTGACCGTATCGGTCGCAAGCCGCTGATCTTCGCGGGCATGTTGCTGTTT
>CAYWXW010000010.1:30471-37424 GCA_964462265.1 uncultured Porticoccaceae bacterium
CGCCCTGCAGGGTGCCGGTGCGGTGGCCAGTGTGGTGATGGCGCTGTTGTCCGATCTCACCAAAGAGCAGAATCGCACGCGGGCGATGGCCTCTATTGGCGGCAGCATCGGCCTGTCGTTTGGTGTGGCGATGGTGGCCGGCCCTATTATCGCTAGTCACTGGGGTTTATCTGGCGTGTTTTGGGTGACCTCTGCGCTGGCGGCTGTGGGTATTTTAGTGGTGGCTTTTGCCGTGCCTAGCCCGGTGGCGCGCCACGGTGGTCACGAGGTGATTCCCTTGCCATCAATGCTGGGCCGGGTATTGCGCGACGGCGAGTTGCGGCGCTTGAATATCGGGATTTTCGCCCTGCATTTCGCGCAAATGGCAACCTGGGTGGCTCTGCCCTTGATGCTGGAGCAGACTTTTGATTTTTCCCGCGACCGACACTGGCTGCTGTACTTGGGCACCATGGGTGGCGGTTTTGTGCTGATGGTGCCGTTTATCTGGTATGGCGAGTCGAAGCGTAAAATGAAGCCGGTGTTTATTATTGCCGTTGCGCTGCTGGCCTTGGCCGAGCTGCTGATGGCCTGCGCCGGGTCGACATTTACTATTATGGTTGCCGGCCTGCTGGTGTTCTTTATGGCCTTTAATCTGCTCGAGGCCTCTTTGCCTTCACTGGTCAGTAAGCTGAGTCCGGCGGGTATCAAGGGCACGGCGCTGGGGGTTTATTCGACCAGTCAGTTTCTCGGTACCTTTTGTGGCGGCGTGGTGGGTGGCATCGTCGCCCAGCAATTTGGTAATGGCGCGGTTTTCTGGGCCTCGTTGGTCGCGGCGTTGGTGTGGTTGGGTTTTGCAATCACCATGGCGCCGCCGCGCTATTTGCGCAGTGTTGAAGTCAATTTGGCGGGGCAGGGGCAGCTCGACGCGAAGGGCTTGATGGCAGAGGTTGCCGGTGTGGTCGACGTGGTGATTATCCCCGGTCAAAATATGGCTTATGTCAAGGTTGATGACGCGCATTTTCAGCAAGAGCGGATGGATGCACTGTTGGCTCGCTCGAGGGCAGCCTAGACTGATCTGGCCGTGAATCATCCGCCGATAGTATTTATCTACGCTGAAGGGTTAAACTTCAGCGCGTGAGGCAGCGCAATTAACTCGATGAGTAATCAGTAGGAGGCAAGTATGGCCAGAGGCATAAACAAAGTTATTTTGATTGGTAACCTGGGGCAGGACCCGGAAACGCGGTACATGCCATCGGGCGGTGCGGTGACTAACCTGACCATCGCCACCAGTGAAACCTGGAAAGACAAGCAAACGGGCCAGCCTCAGGAGCGTACTGAATGGCACCGGGTGGTTTTCTTTAATCGCCTGGCAGAAATTGCCGGTGAATATCTGAAAAAGGGCAGCAAGGTTTACATTGAAGGCGCGCTGCGCACGCGTAAGTGGCAGGACAAGAGCACGGGTGCGGATCGCTACACCACTGAAATTGTGGCTAATGAAATGCAGATGTTAGATAGCCGTGGTGGCGGTGGTGAAGGCATGGGTGGTGGTCAGGGTTATGCACAGCAAGGCGCACCAGCGGCCCAGCCCCAGCGTGCTCAACAAGCACCAGCTGCACAGGCGCCTGCTCAGCCGGCCGTTCAGTCGGCCGTTCAGTCGACACCGGCGCAAAATGAGCCAGCGGGGTTCGACAATTTTGATGACGACATTCCGTTCTAAGCATTCTTGAAATCGTGATTTTCTTTAACTGAAACAGGGAAACTATTAGTGAGTACGAATTTAACCTGGCACGAAACCATTGTCAGTAAAACAGAGCGAGCGGAACAAAAGCAGCAAAAACCTTGTGTGATCTGGTTTACCGGCCTCAGCGGCTCAGGTAAATCGACGCTGGCCAATGCACTGGAGCGTGCCTTGTTCGAGCGCGGCCACCACTGCTATTTGCTCGACGGCGACAACGTGCGCCAGGGTTTGAACAGTGATTTGGGCTTTAGTGATGAGGCGCGGGTAGAGAACATTCGCCGCATTGGCGAGACCGCCAAGTTGTTTGTCGATGCCGGCCTGATTGTGATGACGGCCTTTATTTCCCCTTTCCGCACCGAGCGCGAGCTGGCGCGTAATTTGGTGGAAGACGATGAGTTTATCGAGGTGCACGTTTCAGCATCACTGGATGTCTGTGAAGAGCGCGACCCCAAGGGCCTGTACAAAAAGGCACGAGCGGGTGAAATCCCCAACTTTACGGGTATTGGCTCTGCCTACGAGGCGCCAGAAAGCCCTGATATGTTGGTCGATACGGGCAGTAATGATGTCGCCACTTGTGCCGAGCAATTAGTTGATTATCTGGCCAAAAAGGGCGTTATTTAACGCTGTTTTGTAGAGTCAGGCATTCCGCAAACTGGATATGCCTGACCAAAAAAAAGCCCCGCGACAGTTGTGTCGCGGGGCTTTTTTGTGGGCGTGTCTTTTTAGCGTTAGTCTTTAAACTTTTGCAGCTCTTTAACTTTTAAACTTTTGTAAAACTAGCGTCGCGTTGGTGCCGCCAAAGCCGAAGCTGTTGGACATGATGCGCTCGAGTTTCACGTTCTCAACTTTTTGCGTAACGATGGGCATATCGGCAACGGCGGGATCGAGGTTCTCGATATTGGCCGATACCGCGATAAAGTCGTTCTCCATCATCAGCAGGCTGTAGATGGCTTCGTGCACGCCAGCCGCGCCCAGTGAGTGACCGGAGAGTGATTTGGTGGAGCCAGTGGGTGGGCCGTCGGTGCCGAAGACTTCGCGGATAGCAGCGATTTCCTGCACATCACCCACCGGGGTGCTGGTGCCGTGGGTGTTGATGTAGTCAATGCTGCCCTCGGTGGTTGCCAGGGCTTGCTGCATGCAGCGAATGGCGCCTTCGCCAGAGGGTGCGACCATGTCGTAGCCGTCGGAAGTGGCACCGTAGCCAACAATTTCAGCGTAGATTTTCGCACCACGGGCTTTGGCGTGTTCGAGTTCTTCAACCACGAAGCAGCCACCACCACAGGACATCACAAAGCCGTCTCTGTCGGCATCGTAGGTTCGTGAGGCCTTTTCAGGGGTGTCGTTGTATTTCGATGACAGCGCGCCCATGGCGTCAAACATGCTGACCATGGACCAGTGTTCTTCCTCGGCGCCACCGGCAAAGAGGATGTCCTGCTTGCCGAGCTGGATTTGCTCTACCGCGGCACCGATGCAGTGGGCACTGGTGGCGCAGGCCGAGGAGATGCTCATGTTCAGGCCCTTGATCTTAAAGGGCGTGGCCAGGCAGGCGGAGACCGCGCTGCTCATGATTTGGGTGACCCGGTAGGGGCCCATTTTGCGTACACCCTTGCTGCGCAGGATGTCGACAGACTCGACAAACTTGTCACCGGAAATACCGCCAGAGCCCATAATCAGGCCGGTGCGTGTATTAGATATGTCGCTTTCACTGAGCTGGGAGTCATCAATGGCCTGCTGCATAGCAATGTAGGCATAGACAGCGGGGGTGCTCATAAAGCGCAGGTGCTTTCTGTCTATGTGGTCTTTGGGGTCGATGTGGATCTGTCCGGCGATCTGGCTTTTCAGGCCCATCTCGCGGTAATCATCCTTGGTGCTAATGCCAGACTTTCCCTCTTGCAGGGAGGCGAGTACTTCTGCCGCGTTGTCGCCGAGGCAAGAAATAACCCCCATTCCAGTGATAACTGCACGTCTCATGAAAAATCCCTGGCTCGTTAGAGCGCTTGACTCGGTGTTTGAAGATTGGCGATTGTAACCAATTGTCTAGAAATTGTCAGTGGAGGTGAACAGGCCAACACGCAGGCCTTTAGCGGTGTAAATTTCTTTATCGTCGACCAGCATAGTGCCGTCGGCAATGGCCATGACCAGCTTGCGCTCAATCACGCGGCTGATATCCAGGCGGTAGGTAACTTTCTTATGGGTCGGTAGTACCTGGCCGGTAAACTTCACCTCGCTGGAGCCCAGTGCGCGGCCGTGACCTTCGTTGCCGCGCCAGGTAAGGAAGAAGCCGGTCAGTTGCCACATGGCGTCGAGGCCAAGGCAGCCAGGCATTACTGGATCGCCGGGGAAGTGGCACTGGAAAAACCACAGGTCGGGCTTGATATCGAGCTCGGCAATGACTTCACCCTTGCCGTAGGCGCCGCCATCGCGACTAATATGGATGATGCGATCGGCCATCAGCATGTTGGGTGCGGGCAGTTGCGCGGCCTTGGGGCCAAACAAGCGGCCTTCAGAGCAGGCGATTAAATCGTCGTAGTCAAAACTATTGCGCTGGCGGGCATCGGAATCGTTCAAAAGTAACCTCTTGCTTTGGACGGTAAGACGCTGCATGGCGCCGGGGCGATCAAAAAAGACGCGACATTTTAGCGTAATGGGGGCTTATGTCCAGTTTGCACTAGGCAATGCACTGATTACCTGGTTTGCCGTTGTGGCAATGAGTGGGTCAGGCTCAGGGCCGTGCTCGCCGATAACCACAATCAAGTACAGGTGATTTTTTTGAGCCAGGTTGACTAATTGTCACCGTTTTTAGTTACAGTGCCTTACCTCGTTTTGGGTTTAGATCCTGGGTGCGAGTAAAATATTTCCTGCTAATGAAAAGGATTTGTCTGTGATTAAAAAATGCCTGTTTCCCGTTGCCGGTTATGGCACGCGATTTTTACCAGCTACTAAAGCCATGCCGAAAGAAATGCTACCGGTGGTGAACAAGCCCCTGGTGCAATACGGTGTTGAAGAAGCTCTGAGCGCCGGTCTCGATGAAATTTGTTTTGTGACTGGTCGCGGCAAGCGCGCCATCAACGACTTCTTTGACACCAGCTATGAGTTGGAGCATCAAATTGCCGGTACCTCGAAGGAAAAATACCTGGCCAGTATCAAAGAGGTGATAACCAGGGCAAAATTTACCACCACCCGCCAGTCGGAAATGAAGGGTTTGGGGCATGCTATTTTGACCGGTGAACTGTTGGTCGGGCAGGAGCCCTTTGGCGTAGTGCTCGCCGACGACCTCTGTATTACCGAGGGTGATAGCGTGATGGAACAGCTGGCAAAAATTTATCGCCGTACGGGTTGCAGTGTGATCGCCATTCAGGAAGTGGATGACGAGAACATCTCTAAGTTCGGCGTCATTGCCGGCGTGGAGGAGGAGCCGGGTTTGTACCGGGTGACCGATATGGTTGAAAAGCCCGACCTCGCCGATGCCCCGAGCAATCTGGCGATTATCGGCCGTTATATTTTAACCCCCTTTATTTTCGAACTTTTACGTCACACGCCGCCGGGTAAAAATGGTGAGGTGCAATTGACCGACGCCCTCTTGTCACTGGCAAAAAGCAGCAAGGTGCTGGCCTATAAATTTAAGGGCAAACGCTTTGATTGTGGCAGTGTCGATGGCTATGTCGAGGCAACCAACTATGTTTATGAAAATATATATTTGAAGAGTGAGCAGTAAGCGATGACAGAAAGTTACACGTGTTTTAAAGCCTATGATATTCGCGGGCGCGTACCCGGTGAACTCAATGAAGACATTGCCTATCGCATTGGCCGCGCCTTTGCCGAGTATCTCAATGCCGGGCGTATCGTGGTCGGTCACGATATCCGCCTCACCAGCCCCTCACTTTGCGATGCGGTGGTGGAGGGCATTCGCGACGCTGGTTGCGATGTGGTGCACATTGGTGAGTGCGGCACCGAGGAAATTTATTTTGCCACCTTTAATGGCGGCTATGACGGTGGACTCGTGGTGACTGCCAGTCACAATCCGATGGACTTTAACGGCATCAAGTTCGTGCGCGAAGGTGCGCGACCGATCAGCGGTGATGATGGCCTGCCAGAAATCAAAGCACTGGCTGAGCGGGGCGAGTTTAGTGAGCCACAAGCCCGGGGTGAGTTAAGCCACAGCGACGACAAGCGCGCCTATATCGAGCACCTGCTGTCCTACATTGATAGCGACTCACTGTCGCCACTTAAGGTGGTGGTCAATGCCGGTAACGGTGGGGCGGGTTCGGTGGTCGACTTACTCGAGCCCCATCTGCCCTTTGAATTTATTAAAGTACATCATCAGCCCGATGGGCATTTTCCCAACGGTATTCCCAACCCCCTGCTGGAAGAAAACCGTGCCGCCACGGCGGATGTTGTAAAGCGCGTGCAGGCTGATCTGGGTATTGCCTGGGATGGCGACTTTGACCGCTGCTTCTTTTTCGATAGCCAGGGCAACTTTGTCGAAGGTTATTATTTGGTGGGTTTACTGTCTACCGCATTCCTCAAGAAAAATGGCGGCGGTAAGGTTGTCCACGATCCGCGTTTGACCTGGAATACCATTGAGCTGGCCGAGCAGGGCGGCGGTCAGGCGATTCAGAGTAAAACCGGGCACTCCTTTATCAAGCAGGTGATGCGCGACGAAAACGCCCTCTACGGCGGCGAGATGAGCGCCCATCACTACTTTCGCGATTTTGCCTATTGCGATAGCGGCATGATTCCGTGGTTGCTGGTGGCCGAGTTGATTTGTACCTCGGGTAGTAGCTTGCTTGAGCTGATGGCCCAGAGCCAGGCGCGTTATCCGGTGAGCGGCGAAATCAATCGCGAAGTTGACGATGCTGCCGCGATGTTGGCGCGCATCGAAAAGCACTACGCGCCCAGTGCCGGCCTGCTGGATAAGACTGATGGTGTCAGCATGGAGTTTGGCGACTGGCGCTTTAATGTGCGTATGTCGAACACCGAGCCTTTGGTGCGTTTAAATGTTGAGTCTCGTGGTGACGAGGCTTTGATGCAGCAGAAGACGGCGGAGCTATTGGCTTTTCTTGATGCGTAAGGTGTTTGATACGTAGGGAGTCTCTGGACAAGTTGTTAAGCTGTTATTTGCAGCCATAAAAAAACCCCGCAGTGCGGGGTTTTTTTATGGCTAAGTTATTAGCAGTTGGTTAGCTCACGGCCAGTGCGGCAGTGATGTCAATAACCGCTTTTTTACCATCGCCAT
>CAYWXW010000011.1:0-9464 GCA_964462265.1 uncultured Porticoccaceae bacterium
GATCTCAAGGTCCAATATTTATTCATCATTTTTTTCCAGCATATCCGCCCAACCGCCATAACCCAACGCAGGGATTAATTCTGCAGTTGTGGTTTTTGCCTCTTGCTGGGTCACTTTAATACCGCAGCCGTCGACCACACGGTTCAACAAGTTATGCAGGCCACCAATACTCACCGCGCAGGATATCTTCGGTCAAGCGCAATAAAAGCGCGCTGCGACGGGGGAAAAGCGTGAACAGATCGGGCAAGCTGGCGGCCTGAGATAAAGACGATAAGAAGGTCATAACAAATACTCCGGCGGGCTGCTTTTTTATTATTAGGCGCTAGCGAACAAGTTGCGTCTGCGCAGACACTCTTTAGCCAATAGACTCAATCAACTGACTCAAGGAGAACAGTCGCCAAACAGGCGATTCCTTCACCCCTACCAGTAAAACCCAGGGTTTCAGTGGTCGTGGCTTTAACATTCACTTGCTCACAGCGGCAAGCCAAATCAGCCGCAATATTCTCAACCATCGCCGCTCTGTGAGGTGCCATGCGCGGCGCCTGGGCAATAATGGTCAGGTCGGCATTACCCAACTGCCATTTGTTTTTCGTAAGCAAGGCCATCACTTCGCGCAGCAGATGCCGGCTGCTGATATTTTTGTAACGCGAATCCGTATCGGGAAAGTGGCGACCAATATCACCCAACCCCGCCGCACCGAGCAAGGCATCACAGAGGGCATGGAGCAGCACATCACCATCGGAATGGGCGAGTAAAGGGCGAGTAAAGGGAATATTCACGCCGCCGAGAACAATAGTCACATCTGGCTCAGCCCCACTGTTAGAAGCAAGCTCATCAAAGGCGTGCACATCAAAACCCTGGCCGACGCGAATCATTTGGCTACTCCTCCCTTTGCTGTTGTTCTTGTTACTGCTGTTGTTCTTGTTGCTGATAGGCGAGCACCGCCTCTGCCAGAGCCAGATCTGCCCCGTGGGTAATTTTCAAATTATCGCTGTGGCCTTCAATAATCTCAGCCTGCAGACCGAGTCGCTCGATAGCACCGGCCTCATCAGTCGGGCTGATACCGGCATCACGACACTGCCCCAGCGCCTTCATCAGTAAACCGAAGCGAAACATCTGTGGCGTCGCTGCCGCCCATAAATGCTCCCGCGATACCGTTTCAAGCACTGCGCCGGCCGTCTTCACCTTTGTTGCCGCAGAATGTTGTGAGTTGCCAACACGCTTTAATGTGGCGCTAACGGGCACCGCCAGCAGACCACCAACCGGGTGGCCTGACAAAGTCTCAATCAATAAATGAATATCCGCGACACGCACACAGGGCCGGGCAACATCGTGCACTAGCACCCAGTCCATCTCATCGGCCTCACCGGCGATGCTCTGTAAAGCGAGATAAACCGAATCTGCCCGCTCCGCCCCGCCGGCACAGGTCAAAATTTTTGGATGCTTTGAAATTTCGAGGGATTGCCAATAGCCGTCGTCAGGATTGATCGCCAATACTAATGCCTGCGCATCCAGCTCAAGCAGCCGCTCGAGGGTGTGCTCGATCACCGTATTACCCGCGAGTGGCGCATATTGCTTGGGCCGTTCGCCGCCAAAACGGGAGCCGCTACCGGCGGCGGGGACAATAAACCAGCACTTCATAATAAGGGCTTCATCGTAGAGGCTTCATGGTTGGAGCATCATAGTGGCAGCCTTAGCATGAGATGTTCCACAACAGGAGGGGGCTCACTGCGAAGCGTCTTTTTCAAGCGACATATAAAAGGTCTCGCCTTCTTTAATCATGCCGAGATCGTGGCGAGCACGCTCTTCAATACCCTCGAGACCATCTTTGAGGTATCTGACTTTTGCTTCCAGGGCGGCGTTGCGCTCTTTCAAAACGCTATTTTCCTGACGCTGTTCGAGCACCTGTTTTTCAAGGGCTGACTGTTTCAACAAGCCACCCTCGCCCAGCCAGAACCAATATTGGAAAAGCGCCAGAATGAGAACAAGAACGAGCAGCAGCCAGCGCATTCAAACACCCCCGCCACTCATGCCCTTTACTAACAAGGTCTAAAGGCTAGCGACGAAACTCAGCCTGGCCCCGGTAAGCAGCCGTGCCGTCGAGCTCAGCTTCAATACGCAGCAAGCGGTTGTACTTGGCCACGCGGTCGGAACGACACAGTGAACCGGTTTTGATTTGCCCAGCCGAGGTTGCCACTGCCAGGTCGGCAATGGTGGTGTCTTCGGTCTCGCCGGAACGGTGGGAGATCACCACGCTGAAACCGGCATCTTTAGCCATTTGAATAGCATCTAAAGTTTCAGACAAAGTGCCGATCTGGTTGAATTTGATCAGAATTGAATTGGCGATATTTTCGTCAATGCCACGCTGTAAAATTTTGGTATTAGTGACAAACAAATCATCGCCAACAAGCTGTACCGTGTTGCCGATTTTGCGGGTTAAATCAGCCCAGCCTTCCCAGTCACTTTCATCCATGCCATCTTCAATCGACAAAATGGGGTAGCGCTTAGCCAGGTCGGCCAGATAGTTGGCAAACTCAACGGCAGAAAACACTTTGCCCTCACCCGAGAGGTGGTACTGGCCGTCGCGATAAAACTCAGACGACGCGCAATCCAGCGCCAGCATAATGTCTTCACCCAGGGTATAACCGGCATTGGCAACCGCCTCGCCAATGACCTCAATAGCGGCTTCATTCGACGGCAGGTTGGGGGCAAAGCCGCCCTCATCACCCACCGCTGTGTTCAGGCCCCGTGCTGAAAGCACTTTTTTCAGGCTGTGAAAAATCTCGGCACCCTGACGCAGTGCTTCACTAAAGGACGTCGCCATAATCGGCAGGATCATAAATTCCTGAATATCGACATTGTTGTCGGCATGCTCACCGCCATTAATGATATTCATCATCGGCACCGGCATGGTGTACTTCAGCGGCGTGCCGTTGATATCGGCGATGTGTTGATAGAGAGGAATATTTTTAGCCTGTGCCGCTGCTTTCGCCGCTGCCAGGGAAACCGCCAATATGGCGTTAGCGCCGTACTTGGCTTTATTCTCAGTGCCATCGGCTTCAATCATCAAGCGGTCAAGTTCACGCTGATCACAGGCATCTTTGCCTAAAAGCAACTCTCGAAGGGGTCGATTCACATTGCTCACCGCCGTCAACACACCCTTGCCCAGGTAGCGACTCGCGTCGCCATCGCGCAACTCCAGCGCTTCACGGGTACCGGTGGAGGCGCCCGAGGGAGCACAGGCACTGCCCACAGCACCGCACTCGAGAATCACGTCGGCATTAATGGTGGGGTTACCCCGTGAATCGAGCACTTCATAGGCTCTGATATCAGCAATTTTAGTCATGGTATTTCCTTGTCAGTACTTACTTTTGAGCGGCTAATTTTTAGCGATTAATTGTCAGGCCGTATCGAGGGCTGGCATCTGTTTAATCAGATCATCAACAGCCTTTACCTGCTGTAAAAACGGTTCGAGTAACGATAACTTAAGAGCACTGGGGCCATCGCACAAGGCTTTGTCGGGGTCGGGGTGGGTTTCCAGAAATAAACCCGCCAAACCCGTTGCCATACCGGCTCGCGCCAATTCGGGTAGTTGTGCGCGACGCCCACCGGAGGCGGCACCACCGACATCTCGACACTGCAATGAATGGGTGACATCGAAGATGATGGGCACATTGGCACTGGCTTGCTTCATTACACCAAAGCCGAGCATATCAACCACCAGGTTGTCGTAGCCAAAGCTGCTGCCGCGCTCGCATAAAATAATGTCTGACTTGCCGCACTCGCGAAACTTGTCGACCAAATTGCCGACCTGCGAGGGGCTCATAAATTGTGGCTTTTTAATATTTACTGCGGCATCCGTCGCCGCCATGGCCGCCACCAGATCAGTCTGGCGGGCTAAAAAGGCGGGCAACTGAATCACATCGCAAACTTCGGCGACCACACTGGCCTGCTCGATTTCATGGACATCGGTAATCAGCGGCACATTAAAGGTCGCTTTAACCTCGGCGAGAATTTTCAAACCCTCCTCTAAACCGGGGCCGCGAAAGGAGTGAATAGAGCTGCGGTTGGCCTTGTCAAAAGAGGCTTTAAACACATAGGGAATAGCCAGTCGTTCGGCCACCTCGGCGCAATGCTCGGCGACCTGCAGAGCAAAATCCCGCGATTCCAGCACGTTAACCCCGGCAAAAAGCACGAAGGGCTGGTCGTTAGCGACTTTTATGTCACCAACGGTGACGATCTTTGCTGTCATTGATCAGGACTCCTGGCTGTAGTCCAGTGCCGCTTTGACAAAGCCGGTAAACAGTGGATGGCCACCACGGGGTGTTGAGGTAAATTCAGGGTGGAATTGGCAGGCGAAAAACCAGCGATGCTCGGGCAGCTCAACCGTCTCGACCAAAGAGTCATCCCCCGACCAACCCCCAATCTTCAAACCCGCTGCCTGGATTTCACCGAGCAAATTGTTATTGACCTCATAGCGGTGACGGTGACGTTCACAAATAACATCGGCACCGTATATTTCCCGCGCCATAGAGCCAGCCACCAGGCGACTATCTTGAGCACCGAGGCGCATGGTGCCCCCGAGGTCTGAATCCTTTGTGCGCAGCTCGCGTCTACCGCTGCTGTCGAGCCACTCGGTGATCAATCCAATCACCGGGTAGGGTGTATTCGAGTCAAACTCAGTGCTATTGGCATTTTCAAGCCCGGCCACATTGCGCGCATATTCAATCACCGCGACCTGCATGCCGAGACAAATACCCAGATAGGGAATATTTTCTTCGCGGGCGTATTTAACGGCTTTAATTTTGCCCTCGACGCCACGCTCACCAAAGCCACCGGGCACTAGAATACCGTGGCAATCGTCGAGTAAGGCCATGTTGTCGCACAGGTCTTCGGAGTCAATATAGCGAATATTCACCTTGGCCAGATTTTGAATACCCGCGTGGGACAGAGCCTCGTTGAGAGACTTATAGGCGTCGAGCAGCTCCATATATTTGCCGACCATGGCTATGGTCACCGGAGTGGTCGACTGGCGCTGATTCTCCACTACCTGATCCCACTCGCCAAGATCGGCGGGCGGACAATTGAGCAAAAAGCGCTCGACGACAAATTGATCGAGTTTCCAGTCAAACAGATGCCGGGGTATTTTATAAATGCTGTCGGCATCCATCAGCGGTACAACGGCGCGTTCCTCAACACTGGTAAACAAGGAAATTTTACGCCTCGAATCGGCGTCGATAGACGCCTCTGAACGACAAATCAGCACATCGGGCTGCAGGCCGATGGAGCGTAACTCTTTTACGGAATGCTGAGTGGGCTTGGTTTTGGTTTCACCGGCGGTGGCGATATAGGGCACCAGTGTCAGATGAATTAATAGCGCCTGTGCACTGCCAAGCTCCACCTTTAACTGGCGAATAGCTTCTAGAAAAGGCTGGGATTCGATATCACCCACGGTGCCGCCGATTTCGACCAGGGCAATATCATTGCCCTCACCACCCTTGATAATGCGCCGCTTAATTTCATCGGTAACGTGGGGGATGACCTGAACTGTGCCGCCCAAATATTCACCACGGCGCTCGCGGCGCAGAATGGTTTCGTACACCTGGCCGGTGGTGAAATTATTATTGCGGGTCATGCGCGAATTGAGGAAGCGCTCGTAGTGACCCAGGTCAAGATCGGTTTCAGCACCGTCTTCGGTGACAAAAACCTCACCGTGCTGAAAGGGGCTCATGGTGCCCGGGTCAACGTTGAGATAGGGGTCGAGCTTGAGCAGGGTGACTTTTAGCCCCCGCGACTCGAGTAAGGCGCCTAAAGAGGCTGCGGCAATGCCTTTACCAAGCGACGAAACAACGCCACCTGTCACAAAAATAAATCGCGTCATGCTTACCCTGTAAGGTAATGGATGTGAATGTTTTACATTGCTAGCCCGGCGAATTTATCGATTTAACGCGACGCTGCTACGGGCTGTAGAAGGGGCGTCAGATTAGCAGAAAAGAGCGCCCGTCACAATCCGAGCAAGGTGCAATTCGTTTCTTTGTTAGCCAATAACTCCCCCTTATGCGATGGGGATAAAACGTGTTTAAGATGACAAATCCCAGCTTAAACGGTAGGCACAATCACCACCGGCGGTAGCAAAATCCTGACAAACCCAGAGGTCACCCACAGCGATCAACTGCTCGCCCTTTTCATCTGCCGCCGAATATTTGTAAATCAGCGGAATTCTGTCCCGCAACCAGGGCTCCAGCTGATACTCCTGCAGCAGCTTTTTCAAACTGCTACTGCCCGCCCTGCCCGCCGGGTGGCAGCGCTCGCCACCGCTGCGAAATTTGACCAGCAATTGCTCGCCCGGCAACAGTTTTAAACCCGGCCCCTTAGTCGACGTGGCACGCAAAGTACTACCATCCGCTAATGTTAAGGGCGATTCAGGCTGCCACTCACAGGCCAGTGGCGCTTGCTCACGCCAGCCACCGGGTAGTAAAAACAAGCGACCATTAAAGCGACGCCATTCACCACCGGGCCAGACTACCAAGGGCGTTCTATCCTGCCCCGCAGGTAATACGTTTTCAAGTACAGCCATGACGCTGTGATAACCCGGCGGCGACTGACAATGTAAACCCGCCCAGTAGCGCAGCACATTGGCCTGGCGCAAAGGCGACAGAGCAATGAGACCAGAGAGATCAATACTCCAACCCAAGCGCTCTTGTTTATCGCCAAGCTTATTGAGATCGATTTCAGCCAGATCCCTGTTTAACTCATCGGCCTGCTGGCAAAGACTGGCACTGGCTGCAATACGGGCAGCGAAGTCGGGCCAGCGCTGACTCAGCGCCGGCGTGACCTGATGGCGCAAGAAATTGCGATCGTATATCAAATCCGTGTTTGAGGGGTCTTCAATCCACTTGAGCTGCTGTTCCCGGGCATAACACTCCAGCTCACTGCGTGGCAACGCCAGTAAGGGCCTGAGCAAACTGCCCCGACCTACGGCTCGAGCGAGGGGAATGCCCGCCAAACCACGCGGCCCTGAATTGCGCAGCAAACGATAGAGCACCGTCTCGGCCTGATCATTCTGATGGTGGGCGAGCAAGAGAATATCGCCCTCACCGAGGGTTTGCTCAAATACCTGATAGCGCGCCTCACGGGCCGTGTTTTCAGTACTGGATACTTGCTGGCACACATCGACGACATGGGTTTGCAAAGCAACGCTCAAAGCTCGGCACACTTGCCCACAGTGTTCAGCCCAATCGCAAGCCTGCTCGCTCAACTGATGATTAATATGAAGCGCAACAAGCCGCTCTGCACCCAGGGTTGCCACCGCACTGTGCAGCAAGACATGGGAGTCAAGACCGCCACTGTAGCCAACATAGATTCTCTGAGCTTGATCAAGCGTGGGCAGCTGCGCCTGCAGTTGCTGTAACACTGCGGACATCACCAACTCAGACACACCAACTCAGACACAAGAGACCCAACGCAGCGATAGGAAAATCCTAGGCGGCCGACCTGGCCACAACAAGGGTGTTACCAGAGAAGTCCTTGATAAACACTTTATCGCCCTCAACCACCCCCTCCTCACAAATAAAATCCCATTCATTCTCGCCCAGCACCGGCATGGTAAAACGCACCACACCGCGACCATCACCGTGGGGAGCTTTAACCACCTGCCCCGCCTCACCGAGCGCCGCATCGCGAGAAATACCGGCTTTGGTTTTATCGACCATGCTCGGTTTGAAGACCTTAAACCAGAGCAGCACAAAGGAGCCGGAGGCAAACACCCAGATAAACACCTCCCACGAGACGCCCATTTGCGGAAAGAGCCAGGCGAGTAAACCAACCACAAGGGCCCCCAAACCAAACCAGAGGGCAATAAAACTGGGCAGGAACATTTCCAGTATCATCAGGCCCATGCCCAGTAATACCCACTGCCACCAAAGCATTTGTATATCCATCATTCATCCCTTATTTCAAACCGTTTAAAACCACAAGGCACATAGCGCCCAGACTTTTCACAACTATAACCCCATGATTTGCAGGGCTAAAAATATTTTGACCCAGCGGTCATGCCGGTTAAACTGTCGCGCCGAATTCATTAATGGGCTTATTACACCTACCTTGGCACGGACAACCTCCACAAGAAAACAGGATTAAAACATGACAGAGAAGCAGCAACTTGCCGATGCAATCGCCATCGCAAATGTACCCACCTTGCTTATGGTACTGGTACAACTCACCGGCGACAAACGCTGGATCGCAGACCCCTACCGCCCCAAACGCGGCAGCGGCACGGGTGACAACGATACTGGCGGCTTTGACGAAGCCATACAAAAAGAAATTCGCGACGCCGCCTTGAGCGCCATCCTCGCCTGGAAAGCCGGTGAACCCGTGGCCCTCGAAGCACCCACCGACGAAGAGCTGGTTGAAATGCTCAGCTCATCCATGGGTGAAAAGGTGCCCGCCGAATACGGCGAAATGACCAATGCTCAGCTTGGCCAAACGCCGATGAAGTGGGAAAACAAAATTGACGTGCCCGAGGGCTTTAACGTTATCGTTATCGGCGCCGGTGTTTCCGGCCTGGCCACGGCTGTTAGCTTGCAGGGTGCAGGTGTGCCTTTCACTGTGCTGGAACGTCGCTCTAACGTTGCCGGTGTTTGGCAGGACAACCGCTACCCCGGTGCCGGTGTCGACACCCCCAACCACTTGTACTCCTTCTCCTTTGCCCCCTACGACTGGTCTGCCTATTTTGCCCTGCGCAACGAACTGGCCGACTACTTTGAGCACGTCGCCGAAGAGTTTGACCTGAAAAAGTCGATCAACTTCGAAACCAACGTGATCAGCACCGAGTACCAGGCCGACAGCCAGAGCTGGAACGTCAAGGTCGCCCACGCTGATGGCAGTGAAGAAACCTTGAACGCCAATATCGTGATCAGTGCCGCGGGCATCTTTAACCCACCGGCCTTCCCCAACATTAAGGGCCTGGATAGCTTCACCGGTGACAGCTGGCACACCGCCGAGTGGCCAAAAGACAAATCTCTCGACGGTAAAAAAGTCATTATGATCGGCAATGGCGCCACCGCCATGCAGCTGGGGCCAGAGATCCAAAACCAGGTCGAGTCGCTAACTATCTTCCAGCGCGGCCCCCACTGGGCATCACCCTTCGAGCAGTTTCGCACCGATGTCCCCGAGGAGATTCGCTTCCTGTTCAAAGAAGTGCCACTCTATCGCATGTGGTATCGCATGCGTCTGGGCTGGACCTATAACGACCGCGTTTATGAGTCCCTGCACAAAGACCCCAACTGGGAGCACCCCGAGCGCTCACTGAATGCCGTTAACGACAATCACCGCGCCTATTTCACCAGCTATATCAAAAAAGAGTTGGGCGATCGCGCCGATGACTTGATGGACAAAGTACTGCCCACCTACCCACCCTTCGGCAAGCGTATGCTGATGGACAACGGCTGGTACCGCATGCTGCG
>CAYWXW010000011.1:9486-37207 GCA_964462265.1 uncultured Porticoccaceae bacterium
ATAACGGTATCGACCGCATTGAAGGCAACAAGGTGATCACCAAAGACGGCAGCGAGTACGAGGCCGACATCATCCTCATCTCAACCGGCTTTGATGTCCTGAAGTTTTTGTCGACCTACCAAATCATTGGTCGCGACGGCAAAAACCTGCGTGACGTTTGGGGCGATGACAATGCCTCGGCCCACCTCGGCACCAACGTACCGGGCTTCCCTAACTTCTTCACCCTCTACGGCCCCAATCTGCAGCCCGGTCACGGCGGTAGTTTTGTCTTCGTTTGTGAAATGCAGGTACGTTATGTAATGCAAATGATCGACAACATGGCCAAGGAAAAACTGGGTGCTGTCGAATGTAAACAGGACGTACATGACAACTACATCGACAAGGTCAACACCATTCACGATGATATGGTCTGGACCCACCCCGGTGTTAGCAGCTACTACCGAAACTCCAAGGGCCGCGTAGTAGTGAATTCACCCTATCGCAATGTCGACTTCTTCAAGTTGACGCGCCATGTGAATATGGATGATTTCATTACCGAGCCCCAAAAAGCGTAAGTTGCTCGCTTGAATAAACTAGGCAGCCCCATCATTAATGCTACAAATGATGGGGCTGCCTAGCTCCTAAAAAAACAAAGCCCTGATAGAAATTACTGGTCTAAATCTAGCGTCTTCCTAATTAGCACTTTCCTAACCAGCACCTTCCTAACTAAAAAGTGCCCGAGTAAACACCCCCGTCCAGCAAAATATTCTGCCCGCTCATATAGCCGTTCATGGCACTGCATAAAAACGCACAGGTGGCACCAAACTCATCGGGATCGCCCATGCGCCCCGCCGGGCTTGCGGCATAAAATTGCTGTTCAAAGGCCTCTGCACTAACACCCTCCTGAGCCGCTCTATAGGCTAAGTAACCTCGCCCTCTGTCCGTGGCAAAAAGTCCCGGCAACAAATTATTAATAGTGACATTGTCGCCCACCTTTTCCCGTGCAACCCCAGCCACCCAACCGGTCAAACCCGCCCGCGTACCATTCGACAAACCGAGACCCACCATCGGTGACTTAACCGCCGTACTGGTGATATTGACAATGCGACCAAAGCCGCGCTCCGCCATGCCGTCAAGGGTACGGCGAATCATATCGATAGCCGAATACATATTGCTATTCACCGCATCAAACCATTCTTTTTGTCGCCAGTCGCGAAAGTCACCGGGTGGTGGGCCACCAGCATTGTTAATTAGTATGTCCGGTTCGGAGCAGGCCTGAAGCACCGCATCGCGGCCCGCATCCGTGGTGATATCGCCCACCACCGCGGTGATTTTTGCCACACTCAATTGACTCAAGCTATCGACAGCGGCCTGCAAGGGTTCTGGATTACGGGCAATCAAGGTCAGGTTGACACCCTCCCGAGCCAGTGCGCGGGCACAGGCCAGGCCCAGACCCTGACTGGCACCACAAACAATCCCCCGCTTACCATTAATACCTAGATCCATAATCCTGTCCTCTTTAAGCGCCTCTATTAGAAGCGCCTCTGCTAGAAGTGCTTCTGCTAGAGTCGAAGCACCTTAAGTTTTGTTTTAAAAGTGTGATACATAGACGGACACAGAGCACCCGCCTCGCTACTATAACGCCAATGCCAATTTGCACTAACGAAAACGAGAAATGATGGGCAAGCCGATAGGTAAGCAAGGAAGGCTGAAGAAAAGACTTTTAATCAATGGTGTGTCAGGAAAAAATGATGTGAAAATAAAATCAGCCTAAATAAAAACACCCCCTTACTGGAGAGGTAAGGGGGTGTCAAAGTAGTACTAGCAAAGTGCATCCAGCCTTGGAGTAATCTAGGCCCAATATCCTTATAAGCCCCGGATCATATTCCCTATAAAAACGGCCATCCTGGCCTCTTCCCTGTCTATGGGCATCTTGCCCCTTCCATGTCTGCAACATCCTTGTCCAACACATCCATGTGGAAAGTATAATGCGCTTTCGGTGAGCAACGAACCATTCAGTAATATCTGCAATGCATGTAGGATATATCCTACCCATCAGGCAACACCTATATTGACCTTTGCAGCACCACTCAGTTAGGGTTAGCCCCATTTTAGTAATAGCGATGAATAGCATGGCAACAAGAAAACGTGCACTCAATTTTGAACAAAGCCTCAAGCAACTCGAAACCCTGGTTGAATCGCTGGAAACCGGCAATCTCAACCTGGATGAATCGCTAAAATCCTTTGAAAAAGGCATCAAGATTACTCGCGACTGCCAGTCGGCCCTCAATGAGGCTGAACAGCGAGTACGCATTTTAACCAGCGATACAGATGGCGATGTTAAAACCGCCGACTTTATCGACGAGGATAGCGAGTGAAGCGAAGCTTCGACAACTTTCTCAAGTCAAGTCGTGAACGCGTAGAACAGCAGCTCGAACACTGCCTGCCCCACAGCCGCAACAACCTTCCTTTAAATGCCGCATTGCGCTACACCACCCTCGACCAGGGCAAACGTATTCGTCCCTGCCTGGTATACGCCGCTGCCCACAGTCTTGGTGCCATCAACAGCGATACCGACTCCATTGCCACCGCGTTGGAGCTGATCCACTGCTATTCACTGATCCACGATGATCTACCAGCAATGGATGACGATGACCTACGCCGAGGCCGCCCCACTTGTCATATTGCCTACGATGAGGCGACAGCTATTCTCGCCGGTGATGGCTTGCAGGCTCTGGCCTTCGAGCAGCTCACTCAGCTCAGCCATGTCAGCTCGACGACGGCTTTAGCTCTGGTGCGCGAACTTGCCCAAGCGGCGGGTGCAACGGGCATGGTCAAGGGGCAGGCAATGGATTTATTCGCCACCGACACGCCCGTCGATCTCGCCTATCTGGAAACCATGCACGCCCATAAAACCGGTGATTTGATCGTCGCCAGCATCTCCATGGGCGCACAAAGTAGCGACTGTGTCGACACACAAACACTGGAAAAACTACGCACCTATGGCCGAGCGATTGGCCTCGCTTTTCAGGTTAAAGACGATATTCTCGACAGCGAAGGCAACACCACCGTACTCGGCAAACAGGCGGGGGCTGATCAACTGCACAACAAATCGACCTACACATCCCTGCTCGGTAATGCGGGTGCCAAAAAAATGCTTGCCCAGTTGTACGAGCAAGCAATCACCGCCCTCGAGCAATTTGATGAACGCGCCGACCACCTGCGCAGTATCGCCGACTTTATCGTCAGCCGGGATCACTGAGGCGCCCTATTAACGACGATTTCGTGTAAGATTGCCGCCTCAAAATCACCCCCTCAGTCGCCAGACATGCCCACCACCTATTCCGACATTCCGCTGACTCGACCCGCAACACCCCTGTTGAATCGCATTGATTCACCCGCTCAATTGCGCGCCCTGCCGGAAAGCGAGCTGAAACAGGTAGCCGATGAATTACGCGCCTATTTACTGTACTCCGTCGGTCAATCCGGCGGGCACTTCGGCGCGGGGCTGGGTGTCGTCGAGCTCACCGTCGCCCTGCACTACGTCTTTAACACCCCCGATGACCGGCTCGTGTGGGATGTGGGCCACCAGACCTATCCCCATAAAATTCTCACCGGCAGGCGTGAAGAGCTACCCACCATTCGCCATCGCGATGGCCTCGCCGGCTTTCCCAACCGCAGCGAAAGCGAATACGATCCCTTTGGTGTCGGTCACTCCAGTACCTCTTTAAGTGCCGCCCTGGGCATGGCCATCGGCTCGGCTATGGACCAAAGCGCGGACGGACAGCCGGGGCGTCGCTGTGTCGCAGTGATTGGCGATGGCGCCATGACAGCGGGCATGGCCTTCGAAGCCATTAACCACATTGCCCATGTCGACCTCGACATGCTGGTGGTACTCAACGACAATAATATGTCGATCTCAAAAAATGTCGGAGGCCTGGCCACTTACTTTTCCAAGCTGTGGTCGAGTAAGCTCTACAACCTGTTTCGCGAAAGCACCAAAACTCTGTTAAAAGCCTTCCCATCGACCTCGGGCATCATTCGCAAGACCGAAGAGTTGATGAAAGCCCTGGTTGCACCCGGCATTCTCTTTGAAGAGATCGGCTTTACCTATATTGGTCCCATCGACGGCCACAATATTCCCCTGCTGGTGCACACTTTGGAAAACCTCAAGCAGGTCACCGGGCCGGTGTTGCTCCACGTTGCCACCCAAAAAGGCAAAGGCTTTTCACCCGCTGAAGAAGACCCCATTGGCTATCACGCGCTGAACAAAATCCCCACTGGAGGGACGCCAGCGCCACAGCCGAGCAGCGCGCCAAAGCTGCCCAAATACCAACAGATTTTCGGTGACTGGCTGTGTGATATGGCCGCTGACCACCCCGAACTTATCGCCATTACCCCGGCGATGAGCGAAGGCTCTGGCATGGTCGAATTTGCCGAGCGCTTCCCCCAACAATTTCACGATGTCGCCATTGCAGAGCAGCACGCCGTCACCCTCGCCGCCGGTATTGCCTGCGAGGGTAAAAAACCGGTGGTGGCTATTTATTCGACCTTTTTACAGCGCGCCTACGACCAGTTAATTCACGACGTCGCCCTGCAAAATCTCGACGTATTGTTTGCCATCGACCGCGCCGGCCTGGTCGGCGAGGACGGCGCCACCCATGCGGGCAGCTTTGATATCAGCTTTATGCGCTGCATTCCCAACATGGTGATTATGGCCCCGGCCGATGAAAACGAAGCCCGGCAAATGCTCTACACCGGCTATATTCACCCCGGCCCAGCAGCCGTGCGCTATCCACGGGGCACCGGGCCGGGCGTCACTATAGAACAGACAATGACAGCCCTGCCCATCGGCAAAGGCAGGTTGAGCCGCCGGGGCCAACAAGTTGCCATTCTCAATTTTGGCGCGCTGCTGCCGACGGCACTCAGCGTTGGCGAAGAACTCGATGCCAGTGTCGCTGACATGCGCTTTATCAAACCCCTCGATACCGAGCTGCTCGACCAGCTAGCCGCCGATCACACGCTTATCGTCACCCTCGAAGAGAATGCCATTGCCGGCGGCGCTGGCGCTGGTGTCAGTGAATATTTTGCCCAGCGGGGCATCGTCGTTGCCGTGCTGCATCTTGGCTTGCCAGACCTGTTTATCGACCACGCCACACACGACGCACAAATCGTCACAGCGGGGCTCGATGCAGCGACAATTAGCGCACGCATTAAAGCGCGCTTGTTAAAAACTTAGCGTCAAATAAAGGCCATTAAGCCCGCTCAATGATTTGCTTGAAGGGCGGCAAAGAGGCTAACAATTGACGGCCATAGCTTTTACTCACCAGCCGCCGGTCAAGAATGGTCACCCGCCCCCGGTCATTTTCATGGCGCAATAATCGCCCGCAAGCCTGTATCAAACGTAGCGCCGCATCGGGCAGGGTAATTTCCCGAAAGGCATTGCCCCCCTTGCTCTCGACCCACTCCGCCAGTGCCGCTTGCAAGGGATCGTCCGGCACCGCAAAGGGCAGCTTGGCGATAATCACGTGCTGACAATAGGCACCGGGTAAATCCATGCCCTCGGCAAAACTGGCGAGGCCGAAAATCACACTGCGCTCACCCTGATCAACCGTTGCCCGGTGGCGGCTGACAATTTCACCCGTACTCAACTCACCCTGCACCAGCAATTGCCAGGGCAGCTCATCGCCGATGGCATCGACCAGCTCTTCCATTTGGCGGCGTGAGGCAAACAGTACTAATACCCCGCCGGCAGCGGAGTCACCCTCTGCTGCTTCGCCCACTGACTCCGTTAGGGAGTCGGGATAGAGTAAACCCGGTAAATGCTCGATCAACGCCTGGGTGTGGGCGCGGGCATCGCCGGCTTCAGCGCCGATATCGGGAATGACTAACAAGCCCGCATTGGCGTAATCGAAGGCCCCGGCCACAACCTCGCATTGGGTCGACGAGGCCATGCCACTATCACTTTTAAAACGCTCAAAATCACCGAGCACCCGCAGAGTGGCCGAGGTGGTGATCGCTCCATAGGCACGCTGCCAGAGTAATTCATTGAGGCGCAGCCCGGCAGAAATAGGGCTGACAGAGAGGCGAATGTCGCCGTTATCTTCGTGCGTTAACCAGCGCGCCATCGGTGGCTGACCGGCGGGGTCGGGATGAGCCATGGCCGACCACAACTCGGTCGCCGCATTAGCGCGCCCCAGCCATTGCCCGGCGACTTGAAAGTATTGTTCGATATCCACCCTTGGCACCGGCTGGTGGTCATTTTCCAGAGCCTCCTCCAGCACACTGTGAAGGTTTTCCATGCGGCCATTCAAACGCACAAAAACGGCGGTTAAATCTTCGCTGAGTGAGCGGCAAGCCTCATCGACAATGCCCCCTGGATAACGATAGCGCACCTGGCTATTACCGAAGTTCGGCCGACTCTCGCTAACGACACTGTTCTCGAGTGTGTCCTGAAACAAGGGCGTCGCCTGCTGTAAAAGCTGGCGCGCCAGCAGGGATATTTCACCCAGTTCAGTGCCACGGTGAATAACGTCAGGCATTTCCGCGAAGGGCGTCGCCATCGCCTTTAAGGTTTTTTGCATTTGCTCGAGCCATTGAGACGTCGCGTTTAAGCGGCATTGGCTGGCAAAATGATTGAGCGCGGTGTCACCCAGACGATGCGCTTCGTCAAAAATATAAATCGTATCTTCGGGTGCCGAGAGTATCGCCCCGCCCCCCAGCGCCAGATCGGCCATCACCAAGTCGTGGTTGGCGACGATACAGTCTGCACCTTCGAGGGATTCCCGTGCCTTGAAAAAACAGCACTCTGAAATAAGCCGGCAGCGCCGACCCGCGCACTGGTTGCGATCGACTGTTAAGGCCTGCCAGGTTTGTGCCGGCACCGCTTCGGGCCAGGCATCTCTGTCGCCATCCCAACTGCCCACCTGCAGAGCTTCGTCCATTGCCTGTAGAGTTTCAGTACTTTGCTGGTCGGGCTGAAAAGCAAGCTCGTCCTCAAATAAAAAGAGTCCGGCGTCTTGTGCCTTGGCCGCTTCCCTGCTCTGTTGTAAGCGCAGCGGACAAAGATAACGCCCCCGGCCCTTCGCCAGTGCCAACTTATAGTCCCAGCCCGTCGCCGCCATCACATCAGGAATATCCCGGTCTAATAACTGCCCCTGAAGGGCCACGGTGCCGGTGGCTACAACCACCTTTTTACCCGCCGACTTCGCCAGGGATAGTACGGACAGTAAATAGGCCACGGTTTTACCGGTGCCGGTGCCAGCCTCGATGGCGATGACATTATTATCGGACAGCCGCTGGCCTTCGTCATCGCGCTCAATGGCACCCAGGAAGGAGGCGATATGACCAATCATCTGTCGTTGGCCCAGGCGTGGGCGCAGTGAACGCGCCGCGAGAAAATCCCGGTAAGCGCTTTGGATGGTGGCTTTGTCTTGATCAGATAACGAAATAGGGACTTATCTCACTGCGGCTAAATTAACGGGATGACAGGTGGTATGAAATAACGCTAGAAAGCTAAACAATACGCTGTAAATATTGCACCACCGGATTGGCATAAGCCGCGAGTAGTGTCTCCCGGTGCTCCTCGGGAATCGTCGCCAGCCTTTCGTCAAATTCCTGAGCAACCGCCTGCCAGTCGGCATCAAGGCCTTGCCTCTCTTGCACAGCCTGCTCAGATAAACCGTGCAAGCGTTCATAGGCAATCCAGTGGCTCGCCTGCAGACGGTAGTTGCCGATAATCTGGCGATCAATTTCCGCTGCCAAGCTGGCCGCGTCCTCAAAAGGCTCGCTCAACAAGTCGCCAAAGGTGACATAAATATGGCCTTTATTACCGACGATGCCCCGATAAATACTGGCAATATCTTCGTGCTCACCTTTTTCATAGCCACCCTCTGTCTGATGGGCGTAGAGCTCTTTCGCCTTTGCCCCGTCGCAAGGATCCCATTCGTAGGACAGCGACACCGGCACCACATTCAAACTTTGAATCAGCTCGCCAAAACTCTCACCTTTACTTTTGCTCAGCGCGAGCATTTTCAATAACGCCGTTTCGGTGCCGTCGAGACCATCTTTGGCGCGGCCTTCACGCTGGGCGATCCAGATCGACTGATGCTCGCGCTGTAAAGAAAAGCGAATATAGGCTGACAGGTGTTTCAGTGCGGCCAACTTCTCACGACGATCAGCGACAGAACGACGCACGATAAAGCTTTTATTCAAGCGCATTAAATCGCAGACAAAGGGTTTGGTGAGCAAGTTATCGCCAATGGCAATGCGCACGGAATCCATACCTTTTTGATGCAGGGCGAGAATAGTCAGGGCCGGATCCATGGCGATATCGCGGTGATTACTAATAAATAAATAAGACTGTTCGGGGTCGAGCTTGTCGAGCCCCCTGACCGTCAGCTGGCTGCCATCTTTGTCCAGCAACTTGTGCATCTGTGCGCCGATAATTTCCTGGAAGCTAGCGACATTATTCACCTCGACAAACGAGCGTTTCATGGTGTTGCGAATCAAAGGGCGCAACAGCCAGGGCAGCCAGCGAAACAGGCGTGAAAACTTCATGCTGGCCAGCGTGTCGACAAACTCCCTCTCCCCTAGCAGGCGAGAAAATATGGCTGGGAATTCAGCATCGTTGTAGGGGCGAATGTCATCGAAATGTGTGGCGGTCAAAGGTGGCGTAGCGGTGGCCGCTACTTTGTTCTCAACCGATTTGTTTTCAACTGATTTACTTTCAGCTGACACGGATAATTCTGCTTGCGTCATTTTCCCAAATCTCGTGAGTTATGCCAGTGCACATCTTTAGCGTGCCGGTCGACCAGATGGGCGACGTCGAGCACCAGGGCAAACAGCGCCATACGCACCAGCAGGCCGTTGTCAGCCTGGCGGAAAATGGCCAGATTGGGATTATTATCCAGATCGACATCCAGCTCATTAGCTTCAGCACGAGAATCCCTTGGCAGAGGGTGCATGATGACGGTATTGGGCTCGCAGTGTTCGGTGTAGATAGCCTGATTAAGTCGAAAGCGGCCCCGATACACATCAGCCTGGGCGCGATCGCTAAAACGTTCTTCCTGAATGCGGGTTGAATAAACGATATCGACGCTGGAGATACTCGCCTCCAGCTGGTCCGTGACACTGACCTGATGGCCCGCCTGACGTAAACTTTCCACATACTGCTCAGGCATCGCCAGCTCGGTGGGCGACACCAGAGTGACTTGAATATTCTTATACAGCGACAACAACCTGCACAGCGAGTGCACCGTACGGCCATATTTAAGGTCGCCCACCATGGCGATGCGCAGGCCATCAACACTGCGCCCCTGCCCCTGCAGCTCCTTGGCAATGGTGTAAAGATCGAGCAGGGCCTGGCTGGGGTGTTCATTACTGCCGTCACCGCCGTTCATCACCGGCACTCGGCTCGCCGCCGCAAACTGGGCCACCGAGCCCGCTTCGGGGTGGCGCATGCAAATCACATCGCTAAAACCGGAGAGTACACGCGCCGTATCCTGTAGAGATTCGCCCTTGATCAACGAAGAGCTGTCCATACCGACGGATTCCCGCACATCACCCCCCAGCAAATTAAAGGCCGAGCCAAAGCTGATGCGCGTGCGCGTGCTGGCCTCAAAAAACATATTGCCAAGAATGGCCCCCTCCAAAACCCGAGTGATTCTTCTGCGCTGAGCATAGGGCTCCATATTGTCTGCAATGCCAAACAGCACCTCGATATCGGCTCGCTCAAATTGCTCAATGGAAAGGATGTGTGCACCGGTAAAATTCACGCTTTAGCTTGTCCTGTGTAAAGGTTTCTTGTCTTGCAATGGCTCATTCAGTGCGCCGCTATGCAGTGCGCCGCTATGCTTTCGCCAACTCGACAATGACGTGCTTCCCCCAGGCCCGTAGTGCCTTAATTACAGCGGCCTTTGGCGGCTCAAGCTGGGGCTCTTTTTCTAGCGTGTCGAGTTCTTCAAAATAGGCCGCCATGCTCAAATAGCCATCGGCACCATCAATCAAACGGCTTTGTTTTAGCTGCTGCCAGGCCTTGCGCTCGGCGCTCGTCAGCGTCTCATGGGCAAAGCGGGCACGATAATTAAACAGCAGGCCATTATAGCGCTCATCACGAAATAACAGGGGCTCATCACCGAGACTTTCAGGTGGCGTGCTACGAATATTGGCCAGTAGGGCCTTGTCATCATTGGGTAAAAAACCCTGATACAGAGCCTGCTCCGGATCTTCTATCTCAGGATAGTCGGGTGCCGCAAACACGGCAGCGATTTTGTCAGCGAGATCGGCAGCGCAGAGTGTTTGCCAGTGCCGATAACAGCGCTCGAGATCGATGCCCAAACGCTGCGCCGTAGGCTGGTCGAGCAATTTTGGCGTGGCGATGACCGGGCAACGATTGAGGTGAATACCTTTCAGCGCCATGCGCTCGACACCTTCGGGCAGGTCGGCAGTGGCGGTAAAAAGTCGCTCGCGAATCTGCTCGGCACTGAATGTGAGTAGTGGCTCGGGGTCGGCCATCAGGTTCACTGCAATCACCGCGTTTTTATTGCTCGGATGTTGCGCCAGGGGCATCATCATTGCTCCATAGCCATTTTCACGGGGCAGACGTGACGATACGTGGAAGAAGGGTTTGCGCGACGCCATGTCCACCAGGCTCGCTGCCTTATGTTTAAAACGATGGCTGTAGACATAATCGTAAAGGCGTGGTTGCTTTTCTTTCACCAGTCGCGCCATGGCGATGGTCGCCGTGACATCAGACAGCGCGTCGTGAGCGGCGGCGTGTTCAATACCATTGGCGGCGGTCAGCTCTTCAAGACGAAAGCTGGGGGCACCATCGGGCTTATTGGGCCAGACAATACCCTCGGGGCGCAGAGCGCGGGTCAGGCGCAACATATCGATAATGTCCCAGCGTGAATTACCGTGCTTCCACTCGCGCTCATAAGGGTCATAAAAGTTGCGATAAAGCGTGAAACGCGTGACTTCGTCGTCGAAACGCAGGCTATTGTAGCCAACACCACAGGTACCCGGCTCAGATAACTGGCGCTGAATAGCGGCGATAAACTGCGGCTCTGGTACGCCTTCGTCCCGCGTCTTTTGCGGCGTAATGCCGGTAATTAAACAGGCCTGGGGATGGGGCAAACAGTCATCGGCGAGTTGACAATATTGCACCAGGGGCTCGCCAATAATATTCAAATCTTCATCGGTACGCAGACCGGCAAATTGCACCGGGCGATCGCGTGCGGGATCGACGCCAGTGGTTTCGTAGTCATGCCAATACAGTGTTGATTTCATACTTATAGATACGTAGTCGCAAATTTTATGAACAAAATAGCCCAGCGGGTAAGCCTAGCGGAAGGGCATTAAAAATAACACGCTAGCACGAAATAAATACGCCGCTAAAAACGGCGGGCAAAAAAATAGCGCCCTGAGGCGCTATTTTCTTCACTCAAACACAATTAGTCGCCGAACACTTCAGTATAGGAAAGCTCGCCAATAACACGACGGTTACGTGCTCGACCTTCTTTGGTGTCGTTGTCAGCTATAGGTCGCGCCTCACCGTAGCCCACTGTGGAAATGCGCTCCGCATCAATACCGTACATCTCGGCCAACCTGGCTTCAACGGCAGTCACCCGGCGTTCGGAAAGGCCCTGATTGTATTCGTCAGTACCCACCGAGTCAGTGTGGCCCTCTAACACCAGATCAATATCTTCATGGGCCTTCATGGCATTGGCAATAGCTTCCAGCTCATCGCCGTAAATAGCGCGAACTATAGCCTTATCAAATTCAAATTCGACATTCAGGCGCACGGTGATAGTACGAACTTCTGGCTCGGGTTCAGGCGCGGGAGGCGGTGGTGGTGCAATCACAACGGGTTCAGGCGTCGGCTCAACCGCAACAACAGGCTGGGGTGGATTAAAGTAATAATTCAAGGCCAGGTTTACCGCAAGATCATCAACGCCATCTTGAGAGTCACTAACTTTATGCAGAGCACGCACATCGGAGCGAAATTCCCACTGGCTATCGAGCATTTTTGACAAACCCAAACCCAGAGATAGCTGCTCAGTATATTCCTGATTCACTTCGCTAAAATTGTAATCGCTGTCATTCAACTCGTAGTGGGCAACACCGGCAACAATATAAGGTTGCCAGCCTTTAGTGTTTTCATTCAAAAAATAAAGCGCATCAAGGCGGATGGTATCAATGGCATTGCCACCAATTTCGGTACCGTAACCCGCTTCCAGAGCCCAGCCATCCATAAAGCGATAACCGAGGTTGACACCCGCTACATAGGCTTCTTCACCGCCGCCGACAAAACGCTCGCTGTCCAAATAATATCCGGTGACAGAACCACCCAAATACAAACCCTCACTAGCACTTACATTCCCTGTCAGGCTTGAAGCCAGTAACACTGCTCCCGCCATACCTATCGTACTCAACTTACCCATAGCCATTCCCTCATCGGTTTAATGAATCTCAACATAGCAAGTAAACAAATCCAGGTGACCTGAACTTCAGGCCTTCCTGTAATAACGTCATATCTTTCTAACAACCGGCATTATAAGCTACAAATAGCCTATATGCCTTAAGCGATATCAAGTGTGCGCTTCTCAATAATGGCCTGCCATTGCGCAGGACCACTGCGATGCACCGAGTCACCTTCGCTATCGACCGCAACCGTGACTGGCATATCAACCACCTCAAATTCGTAAATGGCTTCCATACCCAATTCGGGAAAGGCCACGACTTTAGCCGCCGTGATGGCTTTGGAGACCAAATAAGCGGCTCCGCCAACGGCCATTAAATACACGGCTTTATTATCACGAATCGCGT
The DNA here is from genome assembly GCA_964462265.1 of uncultured Porticoccaceae bacterium. Lineage (GTDB taxonomy): Bacteria > Pseudomonadota > Gammaproteobacteria > Pseudomonadales > Porticoccaceae > Reddybacter. The sequence continues at coordinate 22,294 of CAYWXW010000011.1, forward strand.
CGATAGCAAGGCCACCTCGCTCGGCTTTACCAACCATGCCAATAAGCCCCGTTTCTTCGAGCATGGTGCGGGTGAACTTGTCCATCCGTGTCGCTGTGGTCGGGCCTGCAGGGCCAACCACCTCGTCATCGACGGGATCAACCGGACCCACGTAGTAAATAAAGCGATTAGTGAAATCGACCGGCAAGGTTTCACCATTAGCCAGCATATCGGTGATTTTTTTGTGGGCGGCATCGCGGCCGGTCAGCAATTTGCCCGACAGTAATACCGTCTCGCCACTGCGCCACTCCCGAATCGACTCGGGTGTTATTCCATCAAGATTCACCCGGCGCACACTGTCGCCGACTTCCCAGGCTATATCGGGCCAGTCATCAATATTGGGGGGCGTCAATTCTGCTGGCCCGCTGCCATCCAGGGTGAAATGGGTATGTCGTGTTGCCGCGCAGTTGGGGATCATCGCCACGGCTTTGTTGGCCGCGTGGGTCGGGTAATCCTTTACTTTGACATCGAGCACGGTGGTCAGGCCACCGAGACCCTGAGCGCCAATGCCCAAGGCATTCACTTTCTTCATCAATTCAAGGCGCAACTCTTCGCTACGATTTTCAGCGCCGCGTGCTTGCAGCTCATGAATATCAATCGGGTCGAGCAGCACCTCTTTCGCCAGCAGCATGGCCTTTTCGGCGGTGCCACCTATGCCGATGCCGAGCATACCCGGCGGACACCAGCCCGCGCCCATCTTCGGCACTTGCTCGAGCACCCAATCGACAACGGAATCTGAAGGGTTGAGCATGGCAAACTTGGCCTTGGCCTCTGAACCGCCGCCTTTAGCTGCAACATAGACTTCGACGTTGTCACCGGCGACAATTTCGTAGTGGATAACCGCCGGGGTGTTGTCACCGGTATTTTTGCGGGCACCGTCGGGGTCGTCAAGAATGGAAGCACGCAAAATGTTATCGGGATACATATAGGCCTGCCGTACGCCCTCATTGACCATATCCGTGACATTCATTTCACTCTGCCACTGCACATTCATGCCGACTTTCAAAAAGACGGTGACGATGCCCGTGTCCTGACAAATGGGCCGATGGCCCATGGCACACATGCGAGAGTTGACCAGTATTTGCGCCATGGCATCTTTCGCTGCCTGTGACTCCTCCCGTTGATAAGCCTCATCAACCGCCTTAATAAAGTCGACGGGATGATAGTAGGAAATAAACTGCAGCGCATCGGCCACACCTTGAATTAAGTCTTGTTGACGAATGACGGTCATAACATCTCTCACTTATTCACTGAAATAATCACCAGCGCAAACACCCTAAGGTGCAACCGGACCGGGATGTAAACGGCTAAATTTCTCATTAGTTTGCTTTCTAAACGCATCTATAGATTTCACCGCCTGCTCAAACTCGGCCAGACGCAGGCTTTGGCTCTGACGGTTTTTCTCAATCAGTTTTTGCAGGCTAGCAGCTTCACTATCGACAGCCTTAAGCTTACTTTCAAGGCTTGTTAACTGACGGTGGAAGTCATCCGTTTGTGCACTGGCTACCAATGAGGCACTGCTTACCTTCTTCACCTCAGCCTGCGTCGTTTTCAAGCCCGTTCGTAGACTGCTCAAATCGGCCTGCAAAGAGGCCAGGGCCTGCTGCGTCTTTTTCAGCCCCTTTTTAGCCTCACCATCGGCGAGCTGCAAAGCTTTGATGGCCTTTTTATTGCGATCATTGGTGACACCCCAGAGCTTTTTAATCTCCGACCAGTGCTTTGCCAGCGTTTCCTCCTGCTTGCTGAGTTTCATCGCCAACGCTGCACCCGACTGGGCAACCGACTCATCACTGGATTCCAATCGCCCGCTAAGATCATCGAAGCGCTGTAGCAGGTACTGCTGGGACTGACTCTGGCGCCAGGAAAAAACCGACAGGGCCACCAGGCAAATGCTCAATAACGCGACAATAAAACAAAGTACGATAAAACCTGGCTTTTTTGGTGCCGCAGCGGACTGGGAGCTGACGGGCCGTGGCTTTTTTTTCTGTTCTGGCAAATCAGTCCGCGGGGAAATGGGCTCATCACGCCGGGCAATAAAGGGCTCTCGGCGACTCGGCTTATCTTTTGTCATTCTTAATCACTGTATTTTCAGGGGGTGAAACAGACAGAATTATACACTTTTGTCGAACTGGCCCCATAAAAAAACCGGCCAACAAGGGCCGGTTTTTTTATGTCTTTATGACTTAGACATATTGGAAAATCAAAGCCATGACAGCGGTCAGACCCAGGCTAGAATGAATCACGCCTTTAACGGTTGTCATTGGTCCCTGCTTGCCAACAATCGCATTCACTTCAAGTGCCGCAATTAAAGCCAGCACGACATACAGAGCTGTACCACCGCCATTGACGCTGAGCAAGCTGTCTGCACCGTAGCCAATGTGTGGAGAAGCCAGCATGCAGTAAGCCATGGGGGCAGAGAACAAAGTATTGGTACGCGAAGCCAACAGCGCTTTACCCGCCGCGGTAGGGCCATCACCTTCGACCATACCCAGAGCAATCTTCTGGTTTGGCCAGATAATCAACCAGACATTGAGGAACATCAAGGTACCGAATAGAGCACCGGCAACGATATATTCGTTCATCACGCCCTGCTTCTGCACACCCATCAACAAAACCACACCAGTGATGAAAGTAAACATAGCACCCCAACGGAACCACCACAGTGCACTCGGCGCCAGCTTGGCTTTCGCATCGGACAAGGCTTCGGGTGTCGCCTGTTTAAAATAGCCACCCTGGATAAAGTTAAAATAGTACAGCAAGCCTATCCAGGTGATGCCGAAGAGCAAATGCCCCCAGCGAAAAAGGAAGTTAATAAATTCCATCGTTGAAATATTTTCCATAGTCGTGCCCTCAGCTCTGTCAGTTTGTAGTACGTTTTATAATCATAGCGACCTGTCTCTTGCACACGTGTGAATACCGCAGGCAGGCAACTATGAATTTATCAGGCGCTATTCTAGTCATAACGGGGTGTGAATAAAACCATTGATCGAAATTAAGCAAACATAAAAAACCCCGCATATAGCGGGGTTTTTTATGTGGAGTGCCTGAGCTTACATCATGCCGCCCATGCCACCCATACCACCCATACCGCCGCCCATGCCACCCATATCGGGCATAGCAGGCATACCGCCGGCATCATCACCAGCTGCATCGGTGATCATGGCTTCGGTAGTAATCATCAAGCCAGCAATAGAGGCCGCGCCCTGCAGAGCAGTACGAGTCACTTTTGCGGGGTCGAGAATACCCAGAGCGATCATGTCGCCGTATTCACCGTTGGCAGCGTTGTAACCGTTGCTACCTTCCAGGTTCTTGACTTTATCGAGGACAACAGAGCCCTCTCCACCAGCGTTTTCAACGATCTGACGCAGTGGCGCTTCCATGGCGCGACGCGCAATGCGAATACCAACAGTCTGCTCGTTATTGTCACCTTCAAGACCTTCGAGAGCAGCCTGAGCGCGAACCAGAGCAACACCACCACCGGGCACAACACCCTCTTCAACAGCAGCGCGGGTGGAGTGCAGAGCATCTTCAACGCGGGCTTTCTTCTCTTTCATTTCTACTTCAGTCGCGGCACCAACCTTGATCACAGCAACACCACCGGCCAACTTGGCCAGACGCTCTTGCAGTTTTTCACGATCGTAATCGGAAGACGTATCGTCGATTTCAGCGCGGATCTGGTTAACACGACCCTTGATATCGTCAACTGTACCCGCACCGTCAACAATAACGGTGTTCTCTTTAGTCAGGCTAACGCGCTTGGCCTGGCCCAGATGCTCAACAGTAGCGGATTCAAGATCGAGGCCCACTTCTTCAGAGATGACAGTAGCGCCAGTCAGAATAGCGATGTCCTGCAGCATGGCTTTACGACGATCGCCGAAGCCAGGTGCTTTACAGGCCGCGACTTTAACAATGCCGCGCAGGTTGTTAACAACCAGAGTGGCCAGCGCTTCGCCGTCAACATCTTCAGCAATAATCAACAGTGGCTTACCCGACTTGGCAACGCCTTCGAGTAAACCAAGCAGCTCGCGGATGTTGGATATTTTCTTGTCAGCTACCAGAATGTAAGGTGCTTCTAACTCGGCACTCATGCTTTCCTGATTGTTGATGAAATAAGGTGAGAGGTAACCACGGTCGAACTGCATACCTTCAACCAGATCCAGTTCGTTTTCGAGGCCGGAACCTTCTTCAACGGTGATAACGCCTTCTTTACCCACTTTGTCCATGGCTTCAGCGATGATTTCGCCGACCTGGGTATCGCTGTTGGCAGAGATAGTACCGACCTGTGCAATTTCTTTGTTGTCGGTGCAAGGCTTGGCGAAATCACCAATGGCTTCAACCGCCGCAACAACCGCCTGATCGATGCCACGCTTAAGATCCATTGGATTCATGCCGGCAGCAACGGCTTTCAGGCCTTCGCTAACGATGGCCTGAGCCAATACAGTCGCAGTCGTTGTGCCGTCGCCCGCTTCGTCAGAAGACTTGCTGGCCACTTCTTTGAGCATTTGTGCGCCCATGTTTTCAAACTTGTCGGTCAGCTCGATTTCTTTGGCAACCGAAACACCATCTTTAGTAACGGTGGGTGCGCCAAAGGCTTTATCGAGGACTACGTTTCGGCCTTTTGGCCCGAGGGTAACTTTAACGGCATCTGCCAGAACGTTAACGCCTGCTAACATTCTCTGGCGAGCATTGTCGCCGAATTTCACGTCTTTTCCAGCCATGACTTCTTTCCTTTAATCTAAATCTTAATGTCTAATGGAATACCAATGAAACGGTATCAGTATCAGTCTTCAAGTACGCCGAAGATTTCAGCTTCACTCATAATAATGAGCTCATCGTCGCCAACTTTAATGGTGTTGTTATTACCGGGGAAACCACCGAAAACAACTTTATCACCAACCTTGACGCTGAGCGGGCTAATCTCGCCGCTATTCAACAGGCGACCTTCACCAACGGCAACAACTTCGCCTTCATTTGACTTTTCTTTTGCAGAACCCGGCAGCAAAATACCGCCAGCAGTTGTTTCTTCTTCTTCGTTGCGGCGCACGACAACACGGTCGTGCAAGGGACGAATTTTCATCTAACTCCACCTCTTATATTGCATTAAGTAACTGTGTTCGATCCCCTAAAGACCGAAGCTGCCAAGTATCTGGAGGCAGCAAAATGGAAATCAAGGGTTAAACCAAAAATTTATCAATTTCGCTCTACGGGCGTACCCGATTATTGAGCAGCCGGGCTATCAAGGTTCATCTTCACGGCGCCCTTCTACGCGCCTCTCCCCTTCCCGTTGCTCGCCTTCACTCCAAAACTCACCTTCAAAGGTATTGTGACTTTCTTTTTTGCGGTAGGCAGAACCACCGACAACACCACCCTGAAACACATTCACTCGCCCAACAAGACGGCGTACCAGCCACTGCCGCAGTACCGGAGTCAAGCCGGCAAAGCCGATGGCATCGGTGAAAAAACCGGGGGTCAGTAACAGGGCACCGGAAACTGCCAGTACGATGCCCTCGAGCATTTCCTGAGCCGGCAGCTCGCCGCTCTCCATGCGTTGATTGACGCGCAGCAAAGTGCTCAAACCCTGACGCCGCAGCATGGCCAGACCAATCATTGCGGTCAGCAGCACGGCGGCAATGGTTGGCACCGCGCCAATAAAACCGCCCACCTGGATGAGCAGCCACATTTCAACGATGGGTACGATAATAAAAATGAGTAAGAGAAAACGCACGACGACTCCAGCAAGTGAATCTTGTTAGTAGATCATTGGGTTTAAGGGCTCAAATTCAAGCACGGCAAGCGCGCAAATAAAACTTGCTGGCATGCTAGTCGCCAGGCCCCTATTTGTTTTAAGGTAGCGCCTGAATCGTCTTCAGGCACACCATGACTAGCCAGTCTCTGCGCGACATACTCTTCAACCGCCGCATGCTAATCTGTATTTTCACCGGCTTTGCCTCTGGTCTGCCACTCTATATTTTGATTTCACTGGTGCCCGCCTGGCTCCGCACGGAGGGGGTTGGCCTGAAAGAAATCGGCCTCTTTACTTTAATAGGCCTGCCCTACACCTGGAAGTTTTTCTGGTCACCACTACTGGAACGCTACCCCCTGCCCCTGCTCGGACGCCGCCGGGGCTGGATGCTACTGACTCAGGTCGGCTTGCTATGCAGCATTGCCGCTCTGCCACAGTTTGACACGGCAACACAGCTTTGGCCCCTCGCCGCCCTCTGTGGTTTGATCGCCTTTTTAAGTGCCAGCCAGGATATTGTCATCGATGCCTATCGGCGCGAATTGCTACCTGACATCGAACTCGGCCTGGGCAACTCCATTCATGTTAACGCCTATCGCATTGCAGGGCTGGTGCCGGGTTCGTTATCACTGATTCTCGCCGACTTCCTGCCCTGGGAGGCGGTGTTTTTAATCACCGCTGCCTTTATGTCGGTGGCCATTGTGCTAACGCTTTCAATCAAAGAACCGAACCATCCGACGCCCGCCCCGGCAACGCTACAGGCTGCCATTGTTGAACCCTTCCGCGAGTTTTTCCAGCGCCTCGGGCTTTCCCAGGCGCTGCTGGTATTGAGCTTTATGTTTCTCTACAAGCTCGGCGACAACCTGGCGACGGCACTGGCGACACCGTTTTATATCGACATGGGCTTTGAGCTATCGGAAATTGGCATTATTGCTAAACACGCCGCCCTGTGGCCAATGATTGTCGGCGGCCTGCTCGGTGGTTTGATGATGGTAAAAATCGGCATCAACCGGGCACTGTGGGTATTTGGCGTGGTGCAACTGATTTCTATTTTCGGCTTTGCGCTGATGGCCCACGTCGGCGAGGGGCTGTGGCTTCTGGCGCTGGTGATCGGTTTTGAATATCTCGGTGTCGGCCTCGGCGCGGCGGCCTTTATCGCCTTTATTGCTCGCACCACCAGTCGCCTCCATAGCGCCACCCAGTTTGCCCTGTTTACCGCGCTGACCGCGGTGCCCCGCACCGTCGCCAATGCGGGCACCGGTTATTTGGTGGAGGCCGTAGGCTGGGAGCAGTTTTTTTACATTTGCGCGCTACTCGCCCTGCCCGGCATGCTTTTATTACTTAAAGTGGCACCCTGGAATGACGCCAATGAAGACCAGAACTCGGCCTGAGAAAGCACTTACAGAATCAGTTCTACAGAAGCAGTTCTACAGAAGCAATACTACAAAACCAATGCCAGTGCCAACAGGCAAAGCCAGAACACCAGCACGCGCTTGAAGAGCTGGGCTATTTGCTCACAACTGGCGGCTATATCTGTAGTAGACGTCACCTCCACACCCCATCCAAAAGCTGTTTTGTCAGTGCCCAGAGCATCATCGACACAGTCCTGCAGGACTTCTACGCTGGGGCGAGCACTAAACCAGCGCGTCAGCCACTGGGAAAGGCCGGCACCAAAGCGGCCGACCAGACTCAGGGCAAAGCCCACTAATCCCAGCGGTAGCCACTCCAGCAAGGCCAAGCAACGACTCGCTTCGCGCAATTGTAAATAGCCGGCAAAGCCGGATTCTCCGGCCTCAGAGTCGGCGACCAAGGTCACGAAAGATGCGCGATAAAGTACGGACAAGCGATAGAGCAAAGCGCCGGCCACACCGCCGATCAGACTCCAGAAAATAACCGCCAAATAGCGTTCAAAATAGGCATAGGCGACGCGCTGGCGCAGCTCCTGTGCGAGCGCTGGCAGGTCAAAGGCAACTATTTTGCGCTTATCTGCACTTAAGGTTTCACCCACATGAAAAGCCGCCTGGCTATCACCACGCTGCAGATCGCTTTGTAAGGTATTTAATTCCGCCTGCAAATCACCCCGCCCAAAGCTATAAAGTAGAACCCACAGCTCAATGGCCAATAACAACAACACGGGGATGCCTTCGAGTAAATCCAGCAATAAGCACAAGCCCACAACAGGCAGACCCAGCGATAGCAGCAGCTGACCGGAGGGGATTTTTGTCACTAACGTCCAGCCAGACACTCTTTGTAGCCAGGCGAAAAACCAACGGTCACCTTGCAACGTGGTCAGCGGCGCCCGGTAATAGACGATCGCTAGCGCCAAAATAATACTGAGAAAAATCATCCGCCATTACGTCCTAGTGTTGTATCGGTATCAGCAAGCATGGCAAAAAAATGCGGCCAGTCAAAGGCCGGGCCGGGGTCTGTTTTACGCCCCGGTGAAATATCACTGTGACCGGTGATGCGCTCTGCACTCAAAGCAGGATAGGTAGCCAACAATTCACGACAAACCTGCACCAGACTTTGGTACTGCTTAGCGCTATAGGGCGCCGTATCGGTGCCTTCAAGCTCGATGCCAATCGAGTAGTCATTGCAATTGGCACAGCCTGCAAAGCTCGAATCGCCGGCGTGCCACGCGCGCTGACTTAGTGGCACAAACTGCACCACCTCGCCGTCACGATCAATTAAAAAGTGGGCGGATACCTGCAGATCGGCAATCTCAGCAAAGTAACTGTGCTCATCGGCGTTCAATTGATTCGTAAAAAACTGTTCGATATAGCCGCCGCCAAACTGACCCGGCGGCAGGCTGATGTTGTGAATCACCAACAACGATACCTCGCTACCCACTGGCCGCTCACCCCGATTGGGTGATGGGCATAAGCGCGCATCTGCCAACCAGCCCTGCTCACTAATCATCGCTCGAGCCACTCTAAACCACAGCTGAGTCGATCAATACTCTCTCTATCCATCCGTTTTGCCTCACTTATATTCCCGCAGCTTAACTGCATTGCTATAATCGCGGCAAAATTTATCGAGGAAACTCCGTGGAAATAAACCCGGCATTGGCCGCAAATATCGTCGCCAGCGTGCAACTGGCTCTGGCCGAAGATATTGGTAGTGGTGATATCACCGCCCAACTCATTCCCGCAGACAAACAATCCAGCGCGACCATTATCACCCGTGAAGACGCGGTGGTTTGTGGCATCGCCTGGGTCAACGAAGTTTTTCATCAACTCGATCCAAACCTGAAAGTGAGCTGGACAGTGAGCGATGGCGATGCCATCAGCGTCGACCAAACCCTCTGCACCTTAGAGGGCAATGCGCGTGCACTGCTGACGGGCGAGCGCGCCGCTTTGAATTTCCTGCAAACCTTATCGGGCACCGCCACCACCTCGCGCCACTACGCACACTTGATGGCGAACGCTGGAGGGGCCGGTCAAAAAATACGGGTACTCGACACCCGAAAGACGCTGCCCGGCCTGCGCCTTGCGCAAAAATATGCCGTCAAAGTCGGCGGCTGTGACAATCATCGAATAGGCCTCTACGACGCCTTTCTGATTAAAGAAAATCATATCGCTGCCTGCGGCGGCATTGCCAGGGCAGTAGCTCAGGCGCGTATTATCGCCCCGCAAAAGCCAGTGGAAGTAGAAGTGGAGAGCCTCGACGAATATCAGCAAGCGCTCAGCGCCGGCGCGGATCGCATTATGCTCGATAACTTTTCCCATGAGGATATTCAGCAAGCGCGACAGATTAGTCAGGCTCAAGATCAGAACGCTACGGTGGAGCTGGAGGTTTCGGGCAATATCGCAGCTGATAATATTGAGCAATACCAGGATCTTGATATTGATTTCGTTTCGACGGGAGCGCTGACCAAGCATTGCCAGGCGGTTGATTACTCAATGCGGATTCAGTAAACCTGCGTTCAAACCATTGAAGAGCTGACACAAAAAAGCCCGGAGCGATTGAAAGTAAAAGTCCCGGGCTTTTTGTTATACAGGGCCTGCTTAACTCAAGCTATTTACTACCACCCATAATACCCCTCACTGCAGCGGGAATATCGGCTGGCAATATCAGCAACTTACTGTTCTCTGACTTCGCCATTTCCCTGACTGCATCGACATAGCGCTCGCCCAGCAGGTACATCACCGGCAAATCATTCTCGCCCACTGCTGAGGTGACTTTTTCGATGGCCTCTTTAGTGGCCGTGGCAATCACAATTTTTGCCTCGGCATCACGGCGCGAGGCCTCGAGGCGACCATCGGCCTCTAAAATCGCTGCCGATTTTTCGCCATCGGCACGGGTAACCGTCGCTCGGCGCTGACGCTCGGCTGCGGCTTGCTCTTCCATCGCCGACTGCATCGTCGAAGAAGGGTTGATATCCTGAATTTCAACCGTTTTCAGGGTAATACCCCAATCGGCAATATCATCAGAAATGGAGGACTTTAGGGTGACCTTGATTTTATCCCTGGAGGACAGAGCATCATCGAGTTTCATTTCACCGACAATTGAGCGCAGCGAGGTCTGCACAAGCGTGCGAATCGCAATTTCATAATCCTCGACGCCGTACACTGCTTTCTCTGGCGAGAGAATATTGATATAGGCCACCGCGTTGGCGATGATCACCACATTGTCGAGAGTAATCACCTCCTGGGAAGGGATATCGAGAACGATATCTTTCGTGGTCACTTTGTAAGCCACATTGTCCATATAGGGAATAATGAACTGCAGCCCCGGTGGCAGGCTGCGATGGTATTTGCCGAGGCGCTGAATTACCCATTTACTGCCCTGGGGCACCTGCTTAACGCCCTTGAATAAGGTGACAATGGCGAGGGCCAATAAACCCCAAATAATAATCGAGCCATTCAATAGCATGTGTACATCCTCCAGTGGTGGTTTTGACGAAAGCGACAGGCATTGCAATACCTGTCGGGGTCAAGGGTATCAGTTACACGAGAGGAGTATCTATACTTGTCTTACCCTATAAACGGGGCAGACTTTACCCTATGTTTATTAATTGCTAGAAGGTGAAGCCCTGAGAAACAACTTAACCATCGGTAACACTATCTTTTGCAAAAATCCCGGTATTTATTTTCTTTTTTTTAGTCATTTTAGTTGACAGCACTTACCCACAAAAACTGTGGATAAGTCTGTGGACTGACGTCTCACAACTGACAGAAAGCCCCGCAATCGTTGACACTGTCACAAAATGGTTACTTTTTAGTCACAAAGTAATAGCTTTTAAAATCAAACAGTTACAAATACAGATATACTAAATCAATGACTTACAGCGGTATTGAAAAAGCAACTTTAAGTAAAACCACTAACTGTGGAAAAGACTCGCCTGCTACTACAACAAATCGTAAAAACACATTAATCGAAGCTAAGACCCAGCCGACGACCAACCAGCTCATAAGATTCAACAACGTCGCCTAAACCCTGTCTAAATCTGTCTTTATCCAGCTTTTCACGGGTATCTACATCCCATAAACGGCAGCCATCTGGCGTGAATTCATCACCCAGCACAACCTCGCCTCCCGTCGCGACACCAAACTCGAGCTTGTAGTCGACCAGCAGAATGTTACTGTCGAGAAACAACGCCTTGAGCACATCGTTGACAGCAAAGGTTAAGGCTTTCATCTTTTCGACATGCTCGGGCTCTGCCCAACCGAAAGAGCTGATGTGATAGTCATTGATCATCGGGTCACCGAGATCATCATTTTTGAGAAAAAACTCAAAGGTCGGAGGGTTGAGATCTAGTCCTTCCTCTACCCCCAAGCGACGGCAAATACTACCGGCAGAAATATTGCGCACCACACATTCAACCGGGATCATATCCAGTCGCTCCACCAGTGATTCCTGGTCGCTGAGCAGTGATTTGAAGTGAGTCGCAATACCTGCAGCTTCTAACTTCTCCATAATAAAGGCATTGAATTTGTTGTTGACCATGCCTTTACGGTCCAGCTGCTCGATTTTTTTACCATCGAAAGCAGAGGTGTCATTGCGGTAAAATAAGATTAATGACTCGGGGTCATCCGTGGTAAAAACCGATTTAGCCTTACCTTTGTATAACTCTTCACGTCTTTCCATTGTCAGATAGTCTCCTCGACTTGTGTTCTGAGCATTAGCTTCAACATGGCGACTGTATTAACGCTGGGGAACAACGCTTTTACTCGACATGTCAGTTCATTACTTTTCCGTTATTTTACGGCTGGCCTTACTCCAGCGCCAGCCAGTCCACACAATCATCCTGACTGGCGTATATTATTTGAGGCACCTCTTTCGCAACCGGTGCCATGACCTCTTGCACCACACCCAGCGCATTATTCTGCTGGCTGATATGGCCGACAACCAAAGCCTGCAACGAGCGAGGCTCAACAGCCTTTAACAAGCCCACCGTTTGGTCATTGTTCAAGTGACCCCAGTCACCCCCCACCCGTTGCTTCAGAGTATAGGGATATGGTCCGTCTGCCAGCATTGTCGGGTCGTGATTGGCTTCTACCAACAGACCATCACAGCCTTGATAACACGCCAGTACATGGGAGCTGATATGTCCCAAGTCCGTCAGTACACCCAGCTTTAGCCCGGCGTAATTAAATACAAATTGTACCGGCTCACGGGCATCATGGGGAACTGCTACCGGCAAGATATCGACACCCCCCACCTGAAAACGCTGCTGTGGCGTAATCAGATGCAGGTCGATGTCGGAGGGCGCTGCCCCAGCCTTTGCCGTGCCACCCGTCATGTAAACCGGCAATTTATGGCGTCGGGACAGTGTCCAGACCCCTTTGATGTGATCGCCGTGTTCGTGGGTCACCAGAATCCCGCTAAGCCGAGTGCCATCGAGCTGTAGCATAGCCAGTCGTCGCTCCAGCTCGCGAGCTGAAAAACCACAGTCGAGCAACAGGCAAGCATCACCGGCCTCAACCAGCGTCGCATTACCCTTGCTGCCACTACCGAGGGAGGCAAAGCGCATCACCACGTACACAGCCCCCAGTCAACGCTCAACACAGGCTGCGGTAAAAGACCTAACAAGCCAGGGGGAGGCCGTACTAACACCGAAGGCTTAAGAAAGATTGGCGCGAATTTTTTTCAGCAGGCGCAGCGCTTCTGTGCGCTCAAGCGCCTGTTGCTCCCCATCGACCAAGCTCACCTCTACGCCATCTTCGCCACTCACAAGGCGAATCAAATAAGTCACCGATAAACGCTGCTCGTCTTTGTTCCCGCTAAACAAGCCCGCAAAAAAACCCGGCTCCTCTTCTTCGGGGTCACCGTAATGCACATAGAATACGCCTTCCGTACGATCCTGGTCGACCAGCAGAAAGCCATCACGGCCGGTCGCATAACCCACCGACGCCCAAGAGCGGTCATAATCGAGCTTCAATAACAGGTAGGGGCTAGCTTCTTTGGGTGTAATGATTTCAACTTTTGAGCTGCCGCCAATCGACTGCGCCAGGAGCGATACCGTGCCACTCGACTCGTCCCCCGCTAGCGCGCTGGCCAGCATATTGGCCATGGCTTTTTCCCGTTCATCGTCATCGGACGCCAGTGGCCAGGCACCAGGCTCGGCACCCTTATTAATACGCATATGTAAAACGGCCACTTCGGTACTATCGACCTGCACACCCGGCTCAATACGAAACTGGAAACGATGCTTGTAAACCCCATCGCCTTTTAGTTCGAGCCATACCGTTTCCAGCACACCCGAAGCGGCATCCGCATAGGCTGTTGGCAGGGCATTGCGATTCAAGATACTGCGAATTCGCGGCCACACTTCACTGGGTGCGCGGTTAGTCAACACCCAGCGTTTACCACCCAGAGTCTGAATTTTGACCTCTTCATCGAGCAAATTACCACTCAGTGGCTGCGGCCTGGGAGCACCAACGCCCTCTTCAAGTAAGAGACTCGTATCGGGGATTTCAGCAATCACATAGAGCTCACCCAGGGCGTCGTGGTCAGCGCCCTCGGGCACCACCATCACGGGCATTTCACTGGCCAGCTGGTAGTCATTTTGACGATTCCGGAACAGTCCATCATCGTCCAGCATCCAACAGCCCGGCAGCACTGTTAACCCGAGTACAACTGACAGCGATTGAGCAAACAGCGCAAATCGCTTATGAACATTAACTGGCGAAACTAGTTTCATTGAATTTCCAGAGGGTACAGTGCGAAGGCGCAAACGAATATCTGATAACTCACCAACAAAGCACTACAGTACTGCAGCATTGCGCATGGCGGCTTTCAGCTTAGCCCGATAAGCCGTAGAGAGCGGTGTTAAGGGCAAACGGATAGTGTCCTGTGCCATTAAGCCCAATTCGGCGACGGCCCATTTAACGGGTATTGGGTTGGACTCAACAAAGAGTACTTCATGTAAATTGGCGACATCACTATTTAAAGCTCGCGCCTGCTCGGCATTACCCGCCAGAGCCGCAGCGCAGAGCTGGTGCATTTGCCGCGGCGCGATGTTGGCGGTCACTGAGATATTGCCCTTACCACCCAGCAGAATTAGTTCAGTGGCCGTTGCGTCATCACCGGAATAAACGGCGAAATCATCGGGCGTGCCGGCAACAATATCGCGCGCGCGATCCAGGTCGCCGGTGGCTTCTTTAATACCGACAATATTGTCTAGCTGCGCCAGTCGACACACGGTCTCGGTCAGCATATCGCAGGCTGTACGACCGGGCACATTGTAGAGAATCTGTGGGATTGCCACCGCCTCAGCAATGGCCTTGTAGTGTAAATAGAGGCCTTCCTGAGTCGGCTTGTTGTAGTAGGGCGTGACCAGCAAACAGGCATCGGCACCGCACTCTTTAGCAGCGGCGGTAAGTTCAATCGCCTCGCTGGTACTGTTGGCACCCGTGCCTGCAATAATGGCGATGCGCCCTGCGGCCTGCTGCACACAGACTCTGACCACCTCAAGGTGCTCGTCGACATTCAGAGTCGCCGACTCACCCGTGGTGCCGACCGCGACAATGGCATCGGTGCCAGACTCAATATGCCAGTCCACCAGTTTCTTCAAGGCAGGCCAATCAACCGCCAAAGTTTCGGGGACCATCGGGGTCACCATCGCCACAATACTGCCGGTGATCATAGCCTTGCTCCAAAAAAAGGCGTCATGTTACTGAGCTAGTCCTG
>CAYWXW010000012.1:0-37132 GCA_964462265.1 uncultured Porticoccaceae bacterium
AAAAAACCTATGGCCGCCTCAGTGTTATGGTGCAGTATCACTGCCACGTCGAACCGTTATTTGTCGTGCCGCCCTCGGCTTTTAGGCCCGCGCCCAAAGTGGAATCGGCCATCGTTCGACTGCGACCAAGGTCGAGAACGACGCCTGTAGCAGACCCTGCTTTTTTTGCGCAGATGGTAAATGCCTGCTTCCAGCAGCGGCGCAAAACCCTGCGCAACGGACTTAAGCTCATCCTCAAAGAAATGCCTGCTAACTGCCCCACTAATGTCGATTTAAGCCGACGCCCGGAGACCTTTTCGGTGCAGGAGTTTATAGACCTTGCCAACCAATTGAGCGAATTACGTTAAACAGCTAATCATGAGTAATTTACTATGAATAAGGAAGCCATCAAGGTTGCGGTAGAAACCGAATACCTGCCCTATCAATCAAGCCCGGAAAAGAAGCAATATGCCTTCGCTTACCACATCACACTGAGCAACGTAGGCCGCTCTGACGCACAGCTAATTAGTCGCCACTGGATAATTATTGACGGCAATGGTGTGCGTCGCGAAGTAAAAGGTATGGGGGTCGTTGGTGAGCAGCCGCTGATATCCCCCGGCGAAAGTTATCAATACAGCAGCGGCGCTGTACTCCAAACCGTGGTTGGCACGATGCAGGGTAGCTATCATATGCAAGGCGAAAATGGCCAAGGTTTTGAAGTAGATATTCCCCTATTCAGCCTGGCACTACCCAACGCGGTGAACTAAGCGACAACATGACTATTTATGCGGTCGGTGACCTACAGGGCTGTCTGGAACCTCTGCTTTGCCTGCTTAAGAAGGTCAATTTCAAGCCCGGAGAAGATCAACTTTGGGCCGCTGGCGATGTCGTCAATCGAGGGCCACAATCACTGGAAACCTTGCGTTATATTAAGGCACTTGGGCCTGCCTTTAGGATGGTACTTGGCAATCACGACCTCCACCTACTGGCGGCTGCTCGCGGGATAAAGCGCCTCAATCCGAAAGATACCCTGCAGGAGATCCTCGATGCGGACGATCGCGATGAGCTATTAAGCTGGTTGCAAAAACAACCGCTGCTAATTAGCGCGCACGGTTATGTCATGGTTCACGCCGGAATCCCGCCCCACTGGGATCTGCCCACGGCGCAATCAATGGCGAGAAAAGTTGAAACCGTACTCCACAGTGATCGTGCCGATCTATTTTTTAAACATATGTACGGCAACGACCCTACAGGCTGGTCGGAACAGCAAAACGAAGCCGTGCAACTACGCACCATAACCAATTATTTCACCCGCATGCGCTTTTGTAATGCCAGCGGCGAACTTGAACTGAACGCAAAAAGCGAGGCCGAACAAGCCCCGACAGGTTTTGCCCCCTGGTATACTGAACCTCTGCGTAAAACTGCTGATGAAAAAATTATTTTTGGGCATTGGGCTGCTTTAAATGGCGAGGTCAGCGAGACTAACTTATACCCTCTCGATACCGGCTGTGTCTGGGGTGGGCGCCTGCGTTTGATGAACTTGAGCACCTCGGCCTACACTCACTGCAATTGCTCATAGCATCAAAATCTATTCGAGGTGTTATTGATGCACAGTAATGTATTGCAACTACAAATTACAGGCACAAAAAAGCCGGAACGTGTCCGGCTTTTTTGTGCTTGTTGAGGACTTATTCCTCGACAGCTTCAAACTCTTCTTCTGACTCTACTTCGCGATCGACCAGTTCAATATAAGCCATTGGCGCTTTGTCACCGGTACGATAGCCGCACTTAAGAATACGCGTGTAACCACCGGGGCGCTCTTCGAAACGCGGCCCGATATCGCCGAATAGCTTACCGACAGCCGCTTTAGAACGTAAGCGGTCGAAAGCCAGGCGACGATTGGCCACGCTATCTTTTTTTGCCAGAGTGATAAGTGGCTCTGCAACACGGCGCAATTCTTTAGCCTTGGGCAGGGTCGTTTTTATTACTTCATGTTCAAGCAGCGAAGCCGTCATATTGCGAAACATGGCTTTGCGGTGTGAGCTGTTACGGTTGAGTTGACGGCCACTGTGACGATGACGCATAAGACTTGCTTCCTATCCTGACGCGAGCTGACCATTGAAAGTCAGCTCAAGTTAAATTAAATGCTTTCGCTTTCTTGCTTCAAGCTGGCTGGAGGCCAGTTTTCAAGGCGCATACCCAAGGATAAACCACGAGAAGCGAGTACATCTTTGATTTCAGTGAGGGATTTCTTGCCAAGGTTCGGCGTTTTGAGAAGCTCTACTTCGGTGCGTTGTATCAAGTCACCGATGTAGTAAATAGTTTCTGCCTTCAAGCAATTTGCAGATCGAACCGTCAATTCTAAATCATCAACAGGGCGCAACAAAATGGGATCAATCTCATCTTCACGTTGCTCTGGCTCAACTTGTTTCTCCCGCTCAAGGTCAACAAACACTGCAAGCTGTTGTTGTAAAATAGTTGCAGCGCGGCGGATGGCCTCTTCTGGATCGAGAATCAGCTTATCCAAATCGGTACGCTGCTCAACTCGGGCACTCTCAACCACATAGGACACACGGCGAACCGGGCTATAGGACGCATCAAGTTGCAGGCGGCCAATGGCACGAGTTTCTTCTTCGTCGGTTTCACGAGCATCAGCGGGCTGGTAGCCACGACCTCTGGCGATACGCAGTCGCATATTGAGAGAAACATCACCCGAAATATTGGCAATGACGTAGTCTGGGTTCATGATTTCAACACTGGCATCAGTCTGAATATCACCAGCGGTGAGGTAGCCAGGGCCAGTTTTTGAAAGTGTAACTTCGGCTTCGTTCTTGCCATGCATAATGATGGCGACATCTTTAAGGTTGAGCAGGATCTCAATAACGTCTTCCTGTACACCTTCAATCGCAGAGTACTCGTGCAGTACACCGTCAATCTCAACTTCAACAATGGCACAACCGGGCATCGATGAAAGCAGGATGCGGCGCAGAGCATTACCTAAGGTATGACCGAAACCACGTTCCAGGGGCTCAAGAACGATCTTGGCATGGGTGGAATCATATTCGGTAACGTCAATGGTTCGAGGTGTCAGAAGTTCTGGTAATGTATTTTGCATACTCGTCTCTTATCCCGCGTAAAAACATCTTGAGTTCAAGGTAAAATTTACTTGGAGTAAAGTTCAACAATGAGGTTTTCGTTGATTTCAGCTGGTAGATCACTGCGATCAGGCTCGCGCTTGAAAGTGCCTTCCATTTTATTGACATCAACTTCAACCCACTCAATTTCGCTGCGCTGTGCGGCAAGTTGTAGCGAAGATTGTATACGCAATTGGCTCTTGGCTCTTTCGCGGATACTAACAACATCGCCTTCGCTCACGCGAAAAGAAGCAATATTGGCTTTGCGGCCATTAACCAGCACAGAATTATGCGCTACTAATTGGCGTGCTTCTGCGCGTGTAGAGCCGAAACCCATGCGATAGACGACGTTATCAAGACGTCTTTCAAGGAGGTTCAGCAGGTTTTCACCGGTAGCACCGGGAGTACGAGCAGATTCTTTGTAATAGTTGCGAAATTGCTTTTCCAGCACGCCATAAGTACGGCGGACTTTTTGCTTTTCACGCAGCTGTACACCGTAATCAGACAGGCGACTACGACGCGCGCCATGCTGACCAGGAATACTTTCTGCACGACACTTTGACTCGAGAGGACGGATACCACTCTTGAGGAAAAGATCTGTGCCTTCACGACGTGAGAGTTTACAGGTTGGGCCGAGATATCTTGCCATCGATCATAGTCCTCTAAATTAAACGCGTCGTTTCTTGGGTGGCCGACATCCATTATGTGGAATCGGCGTCACATCTGTAATATTAGTAATTTTCAGGCCAGCATTGTTGAGCGCACGAACCGCAGATTCTCTGCCCGGGCCGGGGCCTTTCACTTCTACATCTAGATTTTGTAGGCCGTATTCCTGAGCAGCGACAGCAGCGCGTTCTGCGGCAACCTGTGCAGCAAATGGCGTGCTTTTTCTAGAACCACGAAAACCAGAACCACCAGAGGTTGCCCAGCTCAGCGCATTGCCCTGGCGGTCAGTAATGGTGACGATGGTGTTATTAAACGAAGCGTGAATGTGCGCAATCCCGTCGATAACGGTGCGCGTCACTTTCTTTCGCGTTGCTTTAGCTGGACTCTTTGCCATAACCTAATATTCCTGAATTAACTGTCGCTTAGCGCTTAATGGGCTTGCGAGGGCCTTTACGTGTACGCGCATTAGTTTTAGTTCGCTGCCCACGTAGAGGCAAATTGCGACGATGGCGAATGCCACGGAAACAACCAAGATCCATCAAGCGTTTAATATTCATACTGACTTCGCGTCGCAGGTCACCTTCGACCGCCTTTTCAGCGACGGCTGCACGGACAGCATCAAGTTGCTGCTCTGACAGCTCTGAGATTTTGATCGACTCTTCAATACCAACGCTAGAACAAATTTTCTTTGCACTGGTTCTACCAATGCCGAAAACGTAAGTCAGCGAAATAACAGCATGCTTGTGATCGGGTATATTGACTCCGGCGATACGGGCCATCCACTTTACTCCAAGTAAATCTTATGTATTAACTGATAACGTCTATAAACCCTGGTTACTGTTGGTAAACAGCAGCCAGTAAAAACGGGCGCGAAACAATATCCCTTTGGGCAACGAAAATCAATCTCTTTTGAAAAAACTTTAGCCTTGACGCTGCTTGTGCCGAGGGTCTGTCACACAGATCACGCGCACTACGCCTTTACGTTTAACGACTTTACAGTTGCGGCAAATTTTTTTTACCGATGCTCGTACTTTCATGATTAAACCCTATCGTAAAATTTAGCGACCGTTGTCGCCCTGACCTTTCATATTGGCTTTCTTCATCACCGAGTCATATTGATTGGACATAAGGTGAGACTGAACCTGAGCCATGAAATCCATTGTCACCACTACGGCGATCAGCAGTGAAGTTCCACCAAGGTAGAACGGCACATTGAAGTACACATTCAAAAACTGTGGCAGCAAGCAAACACCTGCGATATAGGCACCACCGACCATGGTGAGACGAGTAACGACCCCATCAATGTATTTAGCCGTTTGCTGCCCAGGACGGATACCCGGCAGATAGGCGCCACCTTTCTTCAGATTGTCAGCCACTTCTTTCGGATTAAACGTAAGCGCCGTATAAAAAAAGCAAAAGAAGACAATCAGCGCTGTGAATAAAATAATGTGCAACGGCTGCCCTGGCCCGAGAAATAACGAAACATCCTGCAACCAATCCGGGGCGCCAGCACCCTGGCCAAACATCGCAGCCAGCGTTGAGGGAAACAACAAAATACTACTGGCGAAGATCGCGGGTATAACGCCGGCCATGTTCACTTTCAGGGGCAAATGCGTGCTTTGCTGCCCATAGGCCTTCCCACGCCCCTGCTGACGTTGTGCATAATTGACCGTAATTCGTCGCTGACCGCGTTCGATAAAAACAACGAAGTAAACCACCGCGACTGCCAAAATGCCGACGATCAGTAAAACAATAATATTCAAGTCACCGGTACGGGCAGATTCAAAAGCCTGACCCAGTGCGCGCGGCAAACCTGCAACGATACCGGCAAAGATGAGCATTGAGATACCGTTGCCAATACCGCGCTCAGTGATCTGCTCACCCAACCACATCATGAAAACAGCGCCGGTGACTAAAGAGGTAATAGCCACCAGGAAAAAACTAGCACCTGGGTAGTAAGCCAGACCCTGCCCAGCGAGACCATAGGCCATGCCCGTACCTTGTACTAGCGCAAGAAGAACCGTTGCGTAACGTGTGTACTGGGTAATTTTGCGACGACCCGCATCGCCCTCTTTCTTTAATTGTTCAAGCGCAGGAGTCACCGCAGTTAATAACTGCATAATAATAGAGGCAGAGATGTAGGGCATAATACCCAGCGCAAGGATACTCATACGCTCAAGGGCACCACCGGAAAACATGTTGAACATGCCAAGAATGGTACCCTGGCTTTGATTGAATAACTCAGCCATGCGGTCTGGATTAATACCCGGCACAGGTATGTGCGTACCGATACGATAGATAACTATCGCCAGCAACAAAAAGCGAAGGCGAGCCCAAAGCTCGCCCAGTCCTTTCTGATTGCCCTGCGGCAAATTCACACCCTTAGCCATCCGCTCAGTCCGCCTTTCTTATTCGTCGATCTTGCCACCAGCGGCTTCCAGGGCAGCTTTTGCACCCTGCGTAATACCAAGCCCCTGGACAACAATGGGTTTGCTTAACTCACCCGACAAGAAAATTTTAGCGCGTGTGATACCGTGATTAATCAAACCTGCAGCACGCAGCGATTCCAAATTGGCAACATCACCGCCAATAAGATTCAATTCTGAAAGACGGATCTGCGCACTGACGCGAGAAACTCGCGAGCTAAAACCATATTTTGGCAAGCGCTTCTGCAGAGGCATTTGACCACCCTCGAAACCAGGCTTAACGCTGCCGCCGGAACGCGACTTCTGGCCCTTATGTCCACGGCCACAGGTCTTACCCAGACCACTACCGATTCCACGTCCAACACGTTTTGCAGCGTGAGTACGGCCTGGTGCAGGGCTCAATGTATTGAGACGCATCTTATACTTCCTCGACTTTAACCATGTAGAAAACCTTAGACGCCATGCCGCGTACTGAGGGAGTATTTTCTAGCTCTACAGTATGACCAATACGACGCAAGCCAAGGCCTTTCATACAACTTTTATGGCTCGGCAAGCGACCAATGGTACTGCGGGTTTGTGTTACTTTAATTTTAGACATGCTGATTTCCAAATATTCGTACAGGTAACGTGTTACTCGCCGATCTGCTCTACTGTTTTACCACGTTTAGCAGCGACATCTTCCGGAGAACGCATGGTCTGCAGACCCTTAAAAGTTGCGCGAACAACGTTCACTGGGTTAGTAGAGCCGTAGCACTTGGCAAGTACATTTTGTACGCCAGCTAGCTCGAGTACTGCTCGCATTGCGCCACCAGCAATAATACCAGTACCTTCAGAAGCGGGCTGTAAATAAACTTTAGAAGCGCCGTGGTTGGCCTTGATAGGATACTGAATGGTGTTGCCATCGAGACCCACTGTAATCATGTTGCGGCGAGCAGCTTCCATCGCCTTTTGAATAGCCAATGGCACTTCACGTGCTTTACCGCGACCGAAGCCGACACGACCATTGCCATCACCAACAACAGTCAAAGCAGTAAAGCCAAAAATACGACCGCCTTTGACTGTCTTGGCGACACGATTGACTTCGACTAACTTCTCCATCAGCCCTTCATTAGGGTCAACGTTTCTCTGGTTATTCTTTGCCATGTGTATTACCTTTAAAATTCCAGTCCGCCAGCACGAGCGGCATCAGCCAGGGCCTTAACACGGCCGTGATATTTAAAACCGCTACGATCGAAAGCCACTTTAGTGACCCCCGCCGCTTTTGCGCGATCGGCAATAAGGCTACCTACCAGAGTCGCTGCGTCTGCGTTACCACTACTGCCTTCGGGCGTGATCGCCTTATCGAGTGTTGAGGCAGTAGCCACTACGTTGTCACCATTTTCACTGGCGACGATAACCTGGGCATAAATATGTTGCGGGGTGCGATTAACGCAGAGCCGAGACATACCAAGCTCACGGATTTTTGCTCGCCCACGGCGCGCACGGCGCAATCTTGTTTGCTTTTTATCACTCATCACTTGAACCTATTTCTTCTTCGCTTCTTTACGAACAACATGTTCATCCGCATACCTTACGCCTTTGCCCTTGTAGGGCTCAGGTGGACGGTAAGCACGGATTTCAGATGCGACCTGCCCTAATAACTGCCTGTCTGCAGACTTCAGCACAAGATCTGTTTGGCTTGTAGCCTCAGCCGTTACACCTTTAGGCAACTCATAAGACACCGGGTGAGAAAAGCCCAGGGTCAGATTTAGCTTATTGCCCTGTACAGCGACACGATAACCAACGCCGACCAACTGCAGTTTTTTTTCAAAACCGGTCGTAACACCCGTTACCATATTATTGACTAAAGCCCTGACTGTACCAGCCTGGCTCAAGCCTTTACGGCTACCATCTTTGGAAGCAAAGGACAGAACATTGTCAGTTTCTGTCACTTCAACAGCATTGTTGTAAGCCAGATCCAACTGGCCACCTGAGCCCTTTACGGAAATCTCACCAGCGCTCAGCTTAACCTCGACACCCTTGGGTATCGGCACTGGGTTTTTTGCTACTCTAGACATCTTTATTAGTTCCCGTTAAAAGACAGTGCAAAGCACTTCGCCGCCAACGCCTGCACTGCGTGCTGCGCGGTCAGTCATAACACCTTTACTGGTGGATACAATGGCTATACCAAGGCCTGCGCGTACATTCGGCAACTCAGTGGCACCAGCATAGCGACGTAAGCCAGGGCGGCTAAAACGATCAATTTCTTCGATAACCGGACGACCTTCAAAATATTTCAGATCTATGGTCAACTCAGCTTTGGCGCCTTCTGCCACTCTGAATCCAGTTACATAACCTTCTTCTTTAAGCACATTGGCGACCGCTATCTTCAACTTGGAAGATGGCATTGTTACGCTGACCTTTGCTCGCGAGTGTGCATTTCGAATTCGGGTCAACATATCTGATAAAGGATCTTGCATACTCATGTGTAATTCCTCTTCCCGGCTCTACCAGCTAGCCTTAACAAGACCAGGGACGTCACCACGCATCGCTGCTTCACGAAGCTTGTTACGGCAAAGACCAAACTTTCTATAGACACCGTGTGGGCGCCCAGTAATCTGACAACGACGTCGCTGGCGTGAAGCACTAGAATCGCGCGGTAACTTCTGCAGTTGTAACTGCGCCTCCCAACGCTCTTCAGCTGTCGATTCCACATTGGCAATTACAGCTTTGATCGCAGCTCGTTTTTGAGCATATTTGGCAACCAACTTAGTACGCTTTTTTTCACGCTGAACCATTGATGTTTTAGCCATGACTATTTATCACCTTTAAGGGGAAAGTTGAACGCTCTCAGCAATGCACGACCTTCGTCGTTGTTGCGAGCAGTCGTGGTAATGGTGATATCGAGCCCGCGGAGCTTATCGATTTTGTCGTAATCAATCTCGGGGAATATAATCTGCTCGGTAACACCCATCGCAAAATTGCCACGGCCATCAAAGGACTTCGGGCTGATGCCTCTGAAATCGCGAATTCTTGGAATGGCAATATCAACCAGACGCTCAAGGAATTCGTACATACGATCACTCCGCAGAGTCACCTTACAACCAATTGGCCACCCTTCACGGACTTTAAAACCCGCGATAGACTTACGCGCCAAATTGACAACTACCTTTTGGCCGGCAATCGATTCGAGGTCGCGCACAGCATGTTCAAGGGCTTTTTTATCAGCCAACGCCTCACCAACACCCATGTTGAGTGTGATTTTACTGATGCGTGGAACTTCCATCACATTGTTCAAGCCCAGCTCTTCTTTGAGCTTGGCCGCGATTTCTGTTTTGTATAATTCTTTGAGCCTTGCCATCTACATTACCCTACTTGGCGTCCACGGCCTGGCCGTTGGATTTAAATACTCGAATTTTTTTGCCTTCATCGGACACTTTAAAGCCAACTCGGTCAGCCTTGCTGCTCTCTGGATTAAAAATAGCCAGATTAGACGCATCGATCGGCGCTTCTTTCTCAACAATACCGCCTTGCACACCCAGTTGCGGGTTAGGCTTCTGGTGCTTCTTGATAATCTGTATTCCCGACACCAACAAGCGGCCGTCAGACAATACCTGGAGGACTTTGCCTCGCTTACCTTTATCACGACCGGCAATAACGATAACGTCATCATCGCGCCTGATTTTTTTCATCGCCATAATATTTGCCTGCTAAACCTAAAGTACTTCGGGTGCCAGTGAGATAATCTTCATAAAGCGTTCGCTACGCAGCTCGCGGGTAACCGGCCCAAATATACGTGTACCGATGGGCGCATTCTGTGCATTTAAAAGCACCGCAGCGTTGTCGCCAAACTTGATAAGACTACCGTCAGAGCGACGCACACCTTTACGAGTGCGAACCACAACAGCGTTCATTACCTGACCTTTTTTAACCTTACCCCGGGGGATGGCTTCTTTCACGGTGACTTTAATGATGTCACCCACTGAAGCGTAGCGACGGTGTGATCCGCCCAACACCTTGATGCACATAACTCTACGCGCACCGCTATTGTCGGCCACTTCGAGATAACTTTGTGTTTGTATCATTCTCTACTCCAAACCTGTGCCACGCGGCGAGTTAAACCTCGGCAGCGCGCTCGTCGATGTTAACCAAAGCCCAGGACTTGGTTTTAGACAGAGGGCGAGTTTCTGCGATGGTGACAAGATCACCAGTGCGGCACTCATTGGCCTCATCGTGTGCCTTCAGTTTTGTCGACCGGCTAATGAATTTGCCGTAGAGCGCGTGCTTTACTCGTCGCTCAACCAAAACCGTGACAGTTTTATCCATCTTGTCACTGACGACTTTGCCGGAAACTGTCCGCGCCGTATTGCTTGCTGTCATTACTGACCACCTGCTGATTCGTTTGCTTTTTCGTTGAGGACGGTCTTGATACGCGCCACATTACGTCGTGCAATCTTCATCTCATGACTTTCATTAAGCTGACCAGTCGAACGCTTCATTCTCAGTTTGAACTGAGCTTCCAGCTCGCCGAGTAAGGCTGTGTTCAACTCTTCGGGGTTCTTCTCTCGAAGTTCGCTCGCTTTCATTACATTACCGTCCGCTTAACAAATTTTGTCTGGATAGGCAGTTTCGCTGCGGCGAGCTCAAAAGCTTCGCGCGCGATGTCTTCAGAAACACCTTCCATTTCATATAGCACGCGTCCAGGCTGAATTAATGCCACCCAGTATTCAACGTTACCTTTACCTTTACCCATTCGCACTTCAAGAGGCTTCTGAGTAATCGGCTTATCGGGAAAAACACGGATCCAGATTTTACCGCCACGCTTAACGTGACGCGTCATGGCTCGTCGCGCTGCCTCTATCTGGCGCGCAGTTAAGCGACCACGGCCAACAGCCTTCAGCCCGTATTCACCAAAGCTAATCTTACTGCCGCGTTGCGCCAGGCCGCGATTTCGGCCTTTGTGCATCTTGCGGTATTTTGTTCGTTTCGGTTGCAGCATCTCGCTCGACCCTTATTCGCAAATTACTTCTTTGTAGCCTGGGCAGGCTCTGCTTCGTCGCTACCCAGTACTTCGCCTTTAAATATCCAAACCTTGACACCGATAATGCCGTAGGTTGTCGCCGCTTCTTCATGTGCATAGTCAATATCAGCGCGAAAGGTATGCAAGGGCACACGGCCTTCGCGGTACCATTCAGAGCGCGCAATTTCAGCACCGCCCAAACGACCACCAATTTGGATCTTGACACCCTTTGCACCCTGGCGAATGGCGTTTTGCACGGCGCGCTTCATAGCGCGGCGAAACATAACGCGACGCTCAAGTTGCTGGCACACATTCTGTGCAACCAATGTCGCATCGAGATCCGGTTTGCGGATTTCTTCAATATTAATATGAACCGGCACACCCATTTCAGCGGAGACAGCTGCGCGCAGCTTATCAACGTCTTCACCACGCTTGCCGATAACAATACCGGGGCGCGCAGTGTGAATGGTGATCCTGGCAGACGCCGAGGGGCGCTCAATTTCAACACGACTCACGGAGGCGTGAGCCAAGCGCTTTTGAATCATGCTGCGCACACGCAGGTCACTATTCAGCTTTACTGCGTAGTCTGCCTTGTCGGCGTACCAGACTGAGGTATGTTTTTTAACGATACCGAGTCTTATACCAATTGGATGTACTTTCTGACCCATGTCAGCTCCTAAGCCTAATTATCCAGCAACTTTTACGGTGATATGACATGAACGCTTTAAGATTCTATCAGCGCGCCCTTTTGCTCTAGGCATAAGACGTTTCATGGTGACACCCTCATCGACGAAGACAGTTGAAACTTTCAACTCGTCAACATCTGCACCTTCGTTATGCTCGGCATTGGCAATGGCCGACTCGAGAACTTTCTTGACAATAGCCGCGCCTTTGCGGTTACTAAAAGAAAGGATATCGAGCGCCTGCTCTACCGGTTTACCGCGCACTTGATCTGCGATCAAGCGTGCTTTTTGCGCTGATAACTGAGCGCCTTTTAATTTTGCAGCTACTTCCACAATAATTACCCCTTCAGGCCAGCGACTAGCGCCGCGCCTTTTTGTCAGCAACGTGTCCGCGATAGGTTCGCGTTGGCGCAAACTCGCCCAACTTATGACCGACCATTTCTTCGGTGATAGTCACCGGAACATGTAGACGACCGTTGTGAACAGCGATTGTCAAACTCACCATTTGCGGCAAGATCATTGAACGGCGCGACCAGGTTTTAATGGGGCGACGATCATTTGCCTCTGCGGCAACCTCAACCTTTTTAATCAGGTGGAGATCAATGAATGGACCTTTCTTCAGCGAACGTGACACAGTTATATCCTCGTATTAATAGCGCGTTATTTGCCGCGACGACGAACAATCATACTGTCAGTTCGCTTGTTTTTACGGGTCTTATACCCTTTTGTCGGCATACCCCATGGACTAACAGGGTGACGCCCGCCAGAGGTACGTCCCTCACCACCGCCATGGGGGTGATCAACCGGGTTCATCACCACACCGCGAACGGTTGGGCGAACTCCGCGCCAGCGAGAT
The DNA here is from genome assembly GCA_964462265.1 of uncultured Porticoccaceae bacterium. Lineage (GTDB taxonomy): Bacteria > Pseudomonadota > Gammaproteobacteria > Pseudomonadales > Porticoccaceae > Reddybacter. The sequence continues at coordinate 12,744 of CAYWXW010000012.1, forward strand.
GCACCCGCTTTACCCAATGAGCGCAAACTGTGCTCACTGTTAGAAACCTCACCGATTGTCGCGCGACAATCGGACAATACTTTGCGCATTTCACCACTGCGCAAACGCAGGGTGGCATGTCGACCTTCGCGTGCCACCAGCTGCAATGACGTACCGGCGCTACGTGCAAGCTGAGCACCTTTACCTGGCTTCATCTCAGCACAGTGCAGAACACTACCCACCGGGATATTTCGCAGCGGCAGTGTATTACCCACTTTAATAGCGGCAGCAGCACCGGACTCAAGCATATCGCCAGCTTTCAATCCTTTTGGCGCGATGATATAGCGTCGCTCGCCATCTTTATAGCAAAGCAGTGCAATATTCGCTGTGCGGTTAGGATCGTATTCGAGACGCTCTACTGTCGCCGGAATACCATCTTTATTGCGTTTAAAGTCAATCACTCGATAGTGCTGCTTGTGGCCACCACCAATGTGTCGAACACTGATACGCCCCGCGTTATTACGACCGCCACTCTTGCTTTTCTTCTCAAGTAAAGGCGCATACGGCGCACCCTTATGCAGGTCGGCATGCACCACACTAACAACGTGTCGACGCCCGGGGGAGGTTGGTTTTCTCTTAACTACTGGCATAGTAAACGCTCCTTACCCAATCGCCATGAAATCGATATCCTGACCGGCAGCCAAATTCACGTAGGCTTTTTTCCAGTCAGAACATTTGCCAAGACCACTCTTATTTCGCTTGGTCTTGCCCTTGACATTAACTACACGAACATCCTTAACCTGCACTTCGAACAAAGCCTCAACTGCGGCTTTGACATCACGCTTAGTAGCGGTTGTCGCCACTTTGAAAACTACCTGATTGCCAGCGTCGCCGACCATACTGGCTTTCTCTGTTACGTGTGGCGCCAACAATACCTTGAAGATGCGTTCTTTGTTCATCCCAGCATCTCCTCAATCTTTTTAATCGCGGGTACAGTCACCATTACCTTCTCGCAGCGAATTAATGTCACCGGATCAACGGCGAGAGCATCGCGCACTTCAACTTTGTGCAAGTTGCGCGCAGAGAGATAAAGGTTTTCGTTAACTTCCTCGGTCACAATCAGCACATCGCTGAGACCAAACTCACCGAGACGACTAACCAGCGCTTTAGTTTTAGGCTCTTCGATGTCGAAAGACTCGACGACAACCAGACGATCCTGGCGTGCCAGCTCAGAAAGAATGGAGCGCATAGCCGCTCGATACATCTTGCGATTCAATTTCTGCGAATGATCCTGTGGGCGAGCGGCAAATGTCACACCGCCCGAACGCCAGATCGGGCTTCGGATAGTACCCGAACGCGCACGGCCAGTACCTTTTTGACGCCAGGGCTTCTTACCGCCACCAGCCACATCAGAGCGGGTTTTTTGCGCCCGCGTACCTTGACGAGCGCCAGCCATATAGGCAACGACCGCCTGATGAACGAGATCACCATTATATTCTTTACCGAAGGCTTCATCAGACACATTGATCGTGCCGTTTACGCCTGTCGGTGTCGCAATATTCAACTCCATAGCTAACCCCTCAGACCTTTACTGCTGGTCGAACGATGACTGTTCCGCCGGTTGCGCCAGGCACAGCACCTTTAACCAACAATAAATTGCGCTCGGCATCGACGCGAATTACTTCCAGATTCTGTGTCGTCACATTGCGCGAACCCATGTGACCAGCCATTTTCTTGCCTTTAAAGACACGACCAGGCGTTTGGTTTTGACCGATGGAACCCGGCGCCCTGTGGGCAAGTGAGTTACCGTGGGTAGCATCCTGCATCTGGAAATTCCAGCGTTTGATAACGCCAGCAAAACCCTTACCTTTGGAGACGCCCGAGACATCGACATTCTGGCCCGCTTCGAACTGATCAACGGTCAAAGCACCTCCCACTTCGGGCGCCTCTTGATCGGCGTCAAGACGAAACTCCCACAAACCGCGCCCAGCTTCTGAACCCGCTTTTGCGTAGTGACCTGCCTGTGCTTTAGTGACACGAGAAACTCGACGCGCACCCGTAGTTACCTGCACCGAGGTGTAACCATCAATTTCTTCAGATTTCATTTGCACGACGCGATTAGGCTCAACCTCAATCACGGTGACGGGCACAGAGGCACCCTCATCGGTAAAGATACGACTCATGCCGCACTTACGACCTACTATTCCAATTTTCATTTCTTACCTCTTCGTGTACGGGGCTTTTACCCGCTATGGCCGCCCTTTTCAAAGCGTTACACTTCCGGGCCAGGCCCGGCGAATAATTAACCTAAGCTAATCTGCACATCCACACCAGCGGCCAAATCTAGCTTCATTAAGGCATCAACAGTTTTTTCTGTTGGCTCAACAATATCCAGCAAGCGCTTGTGGGTACGAATCTCATACTGATCTCGCGCGTCTTTATTGACATGCGGCGAGGTCAAAATAGTAAATCTCTCTTTGCGTGTTGGCAAAGGAATTGGGCCGCGGATCTGCGCACCAGTGCGTCGCACAGTTGCCACTATTTCCTCAGCCGAGGCATCGATCAACTTGTGGTCAAAGGCCTTAAGACAAATTCTAATCGATTGATCCTGCATTGAAACAGATCTCCAGATCTAGTCGTTTAGCGCCATCAAAACAGTTGCTGGCAGCTCGAAAAACGGAGGCGGAATGTTATAGGTGATGCAAAGGGGTGTCAAGACAAAAACCAACCGAAAGCCAAATAATTTAAGCTTGCAACTAAGTGTCTTCCACAGCAACACAATCCATCATCTGCACCGGCACAGCAAGCAAGCCGTCATGCCATGGCATGATTGACTGATAAAAAGCACAGCACTTAAGTATTTGGTAATAATATTCACTTTATTTCTATAAAAGCCACCTATCTCGTCTTTAATTGTTCAACAGCCTATTTATATCCGATATAATCCCGCGCTATTTTTCGTCCCATCAACTCGAGCAAAACAATGACTGACTTAAGCCTCTATAGAAACATTGGTATTTTCGCCCACGTCGACGCCGGCAAGACGACGACGACGGAACGCATCTTGAAGTTGACGGGCAAAATCCACAAAACTGGTGAAGTTCACGACGGCGCTGCTACCACCGACTTTATGGAGCAGGAACAAGAGCGCGGAATCACCATTCAATCTGCTGCCACCACCTGTTTCTGGAAAGACCATCGCTTTAACATTATTGATACACCTGGCCACGTTGACTTCACTGTTGAAGTTTACCGCTCACTAAAAGTACTCGACGGTGGCGTTGGCGTTTTCTGCGGGTCTGGCGGTGTCGAACCCCAGTCAGAGACGAACTGGCGCTATGCTAACGAATCAGAAGTTGCCCGCATTATTTTCGTCAACAAGCTCGACCGCATGGGCGCTGACTTTTTGCGCGTTGTTGGCCAGGTTGAGAAGGTGCTTGGCGCCAATCCACTGGTAATGGTTTTGCCTATTGGCACTGAAGAAAATTTTGTCGGTGTTGTCGACCTGTTGTCACGCAAAGCCTTTATTTGGGACGACACTGGTCTGCCAGAGAACTTTGAGACCACGGATGTTCCCGAAGACATGGTTGATCTTGTCGAGGAATACCGCGAGAAGCTTATAGAAATGGCCGTCGAGCAAGACGACGATGTCATGATGGCCTACATGGAAGGTGAAGAGCCCGCCATGGACGATATTAAAGCCTGCATCCGCAAAGGCACCATTGCTCTCGATTTCTTCCCCACCTACTGTGGCTCTGCCTTTAAGAACAAAGGCGTCCAGGTTATTCTCGATGCCGTTGTCGACTATCTTCCTAGCCCAACCGAGGTCAAGCCACAGCCACTAACCAATGAAGAGGGCGAAGAAACTGGCGACGTGGCAACCGTCTCCAATGATGAAACGCTTAAAGCATTGGCCTTCAAAATCATGGAGGATCGTTTTGGCGCATTGACCTTTGTACGCATCTACTCTGGCGTACTCAATAAGGGCGATACCATCCTCAACTCCTTCACCGGCAAGACAGAGCGTATCGGCCGCATGGTTGAAATGCATGCCGATGACCGCAACGAAATTGACCGCGCTCAGGCTGGTGATATTATCGCCATCGTCGGCATGAAAAACGTACAAACCGGCCACACACTTTGCGACCCCAAAGACCCCGTGACACTCGAGCCAATGATCTTCCCCGATCCTGTTATCTCTATTTCCGTTAAGCCAAAAGATAAGGGCGGCTCTGAAAAAATGGGTATCGCGATCGGCAAAATGATTGCAGAAGACCCCTCATTCCGCGTTGAGACCGACCAGGACTCCGGCGAAACCATCCTCAAAGGCATGGGCGAATTACACCTCGACATTAAAGTCGATATCCTCAAGCGAACTTATGACGTTGACCTCGAAGTCGGCCAGCCACAGGTTGCCTACCGCGAAACTATCACTCAGGCTATTGAAGACAGCTACACCCACAAGAAACAATCGGGTGGTTCCGGTCAATTCGGTAAGATTGATTACCGTATCAAACCCGGCGAGCCTGGTACTGGCTTCGTCTTCAACTCGGTTGTCGTCGGCGGTAACGTACCGAAGGAATTCTTCCCCGCCATCGAGAAAGGCTTCAAAGGCATGATGGAGCAGGGCCCACTGGCCGAGTTCCCCGTGCTCGATGTTGAGATCGAACTCTACGATGGTGGCTTCCACGCCGTGGATTCATCGGCAGTCGCTTTCGAAATCGCCGCCAAAGGTGCATACCGGCAGTCCATGCCCAAAGCTGGCCCCCAGCTCATCGAGCCCATCATGAAGGTTGACGTATTCACCCCTGACGACCACATCGGTGACGTCATTGGCGACCTCAACCGTCGTCGCGGCATGATCAAGGATCAGGAAAAAGGTGTCACTGGCGTCCGCGTTAAAGCAGATGTTCCGCTCGCAGAAATGTTCGGCTATATCGGCACCCTGCGCACCATGACATCGGGACGTGGACAGTTCTCCATGGAGTTCTCTCACTACCTGCCTTGCCCGAAGAATGTTTCTGAGCAAGTCATTGAAGAAGCTAAAGAAAGAAAAGCAGCGAAATAACTTAGCGCTTCTCTCTTAAAAACCCCCGCCGGTATAACTCGCGGGGGTTTTTATTGCCTGCCGCTTTACTAGCCAACAAGACAGGCCAAGGCATAAGAGAGAGCTTACTAAACCACTAAATTCATCCCATAAAAAAAGGCCGCTCAATAAGCGGCCTTTTTTTATGGGCAAGCGCTAAAACTTATTCAAAAATCTTAGCCACCACACCCGCACCAACAGTCCGACCACCTTCGCGGATGGCGAAGCGCAGTCCGTCTTCCATCGCGATGGGGGCAATTAGGGTAACAACCATTTGCACGTTGTCGCCGGGCATAACCATTTCAACGCCCTCGGGCAGCTCACAAGCGCCTGTCACGTCGGTGGTACGGAAGTAGAACTGGGGACGATAACCTTTAAAGAAAGGGGTGTGTCGACCGCCCTCGTCTTTACTCAGTACGTAAACTTCGGCTTCAAACTTGGTGTGGGGCAGAATACTGCCTGGCTTGGCCAATACCTGGCCACGCTCAACTTCTTCACGCTTGGTGCCACGCAGAAGGACACCAACGTTCTCACCGGCACGACCCTCGTCGAGTAGCTTGCGGAACATTTCAACACCGGTACAGGTGGTTTTGGTGGTGTCTTTGATGCCAACGATTTCGATTTCGTCACCAACGTTGACGATGCCGCGTTCGATTCGACCGGTAACCACGGTGCCGCGACCCGAGATGGAGAAAACATCTTCGATGGGCATGATGAAGGCACCGTCAACGGCACGTTCAGGCTCGGGGATGTAGCTATCGAGGGCTTCAACGAGTTTCTTAACGGCGGTTGTACCCAACTCGTTATCATCTTCGCCGTTGAGGGCCATGAGTGCAGAGCCAGCAATAATGGGGGTATCGTCACCGGGGAATTCGTAAGCGTCGAGCAGCTCGCGCAGTTCCATTTCAACGAGCTCGAGCATTTCTTCGTATTCTTCAGAACCAACACCGCCACAGTCTTCAGCCAGCAGGTCTGCTTTGTTGAGGAAGACGACGACGTAGGGTACGCCAACCTGACGGGAGAGCAGGATGTGCTCACGTGTCTGGGGCATGGGGCCGTCGGTGGCACCACAAACCAGAATAGCGCCGTCCATTTGGGCAGCACCGGTAATCATGTTTTTAACGTAGTCGGCGTGACCGGGGCAGTCGACGTGTGCGTAGTGGCGAATCGGTGAGTCGTACTCAACGTGGGAGGTGGCAATAGTAATGCCGCGCTCGCGCTCTTCAGGGGCGTTATCGATGCCGTCAAAGGCTACCATTTCGCCACCCCAGACTTCCGCACAAACCCTTGTCAGGGCTGCCGTGAGTGTGGTTTTACCGTGGTCAACGTGACCAATTGTACCTACGTTGACGTGGGGCTTATTACGTTCAAACTTCTCTTTTCCCATTGCCGCTCTCCTTTACATTAAATTGATGATTACGATCCAATATGCCGCTATGTATCCGACACCCCTCTATACACGCATAACATTTGTGTTAACCGTTACGCGCAATAATTGCTTTCGCCACATTCGCTGGCGCTTCGCTGTACTTTAAAAACTCCATGGTAAAAGTCGCCCGGCCCTGGGTCGCAGAACGCACATCCGTAGCATAGCCAAACATTTCCGCCAGCGGCACTTCTGCCGTAACGACCTTGCCCGATGAATTATCGGCCATACCCAATATAATGCCGCGACGGCGATTGAGATCACCCACTACGTCACCCATATTCTCCTCGGGCATGACCACTTCAACCTGCATGGTTGGCTCGAGTAAAACTGCGCCACCTTCATCGACCAACTTTTTAGTGGCCAAAGAGCCAGCCACTTTAAAAGCCATTTCATTAGAGTCTACATCGTGAAAGGAGCCATCGTACAAGGTTGCCTTTAAGCCTAGCAACGGGTAACCCGCCACCACACCATTTTTCATTTGTTCGGCAATACCTTTTTCGACCGCTGGAATATAGTCTTTGGGTACGGTACCACCGACAATTTCATTAATAAATTCAAGGCCTTCCTGCTCACCTTCACGAGGCTCAAATTTAATCCAGACATGACCGTACTGACCACGTCCGCCGGACTGGCGCACAAATTTACCCTCAACCTCACAGGTATTGCGGATCGCCTCGCGATAAGCCACCTGCGGCTTACCGATATTGGCCTCGACACCAAACTCACGACGCATGCGGTCGACAAGTATGTCGAGGTGCAATTCGCCCATACCGGAAATAATAGTCTGCCCAGTCTCTTCATCTGTTTTGACACGGAAAGAGGGGTCTTCCTGAGCCAGCTTACCGAGGGCCACGCCCATTTTTTCCTGATCGGGTTGTGAGCGCGGCTCCACCGCAACAGAGATAACCGGATCGGGAAACTCCATGCGCTCAAGGGTAATCACATCACCTAGGGCGCAGAGAGTATCACCTGTTGTAACATCTTTTAAGCCGATTGCAGCGGCGATATCACCGGCGCGAACCTCTTTAATTTCTTCGCGATCATTGGCGTGCATTTGCACCATGCGACCCACACGCTCTTTTTTACCTTTGGTCGAGTTGTAGACAGCATCGCCCTGGGACAAAACGCCGGAATAAACACGAATAAAAGTCAAACTGCCAACAAAGGGATCGGTGGCAATCTTAAAGGCCAATGCCGCAAAAGGCGCAGCATCATCAGCCTTACGCACATCGCTGGTTTCATCGTCGTCGAGTATGCCCTCGATAGGTTTGACTTCAGTGGGTGATGGCAGAAACTCTATCACCGCATCGAGCACCGCCTGCACGCCTTTATTCTTAAAGGCCGAGCCGCACAGTATCGGTACAATTTCGTTGGCCAGGGTACGGACGCGAATGCCTTGCTTGATCTCCGCCTCGGTGAGCTCCTCGCTCTCAAGGTACTTATCCATCAGCTCATCACTGGCTTCAGCCGCTGCCTCTACCAACAATTCGTGCATCTCCTGGCATTCGGCGGCGATATCTTCGGGAATATCACCGTACGCAAAAGTCATACCCTGATCATCTTCATTCCAGAGGATAGCCTTCATCTTCACCAGATCGACGACGCCTTTGAAATCTTCCTCCGCACCAATAGCCATCTGTATTGGCACCGCATTGGCGCCAAGGCGCTCTTTCAGTTGTTCGACAACGGACATAAAATCCGCGCCGGAACGATCCATTTTGTTGACGAATACCATGCGTGGTACTTCGTATTTATCAGCCTGGCGCCACACCGTTTCGGTCTGCGGCTGCACCCCGGAAGAGCCACAGAGAACAACAACCGCAGCATCGAGCACTCGCAATGAGCGTTCGACCTCAATAGTGAAGTCAACGTGGCCAGGCGTATCGATAATATTAATGCGATGCTGGTCGAACTGACTGTTCATGCCGCTCCAGAAGCAGGTAGTCGCGGCCGAAGTAATGGTGATACCCCGCTCCTGCTCCTGCTCCATCCAGTCCATAGTGGCGGCTCCATCGTGCACCTCGCCGATCTTGTGGGACATGCCGGTGTAAAACAACACGCGCTCGGTGGTAGTGGTTTTACCCGCATCCACATGCGCGACAATGCCAATATTTCGATATCGGTTTATGTTCGTTTTACGCGCCACAACTCTCTCCAGAACACGAACTTAACTTTATAAAATGAAACACCTGAAACCACAAAAGGCAGCTATTAAAAATAGCCGCCTTTTGTGTGAATCGTCTTTTCCGCCAGGTTTATTAGAACCTGAAGTGAGAGAAGGCCTTGTTGGCTTCTGCCATGCGGTGAACGTCTTCACGCTTCTTAACAGCGCCGCCTTTACCCTGAGAAGCGTCGATCACCTCCCCGGCAAGTCGTTGCGCCATAGATTTTTCGCCCCGTGCACGGGCGTAATCAACCAACCAACGCATAGCTAGAGCACCACGCCGTGAGGCGCGAACCTCAACGGGCACCTGGTAAGTAGCACCACCAACGCGACGGGATTTAACTTCGACCATCGGCGCGATGTTCTCAAGCGCCAGCTCGAAAGCTTCCAGAGGGTCTGATTTCAAGCGCTCTTCAACCATGTCGAGGGCACCGTAAACAATGCGCTCAGCAACGGATTTTTTACCGCTGACCATGACGTGGTTCATAAACTTGGCGAGGGTGATATTGCCGAACTTGGGATCGGGCAGAATTTCTCGCTTGGCGACAACGCGTCTTCTTGGCATATTCTTCTCTACTCTTCAGGTTATTCCGGTAACAGGCAACATGCCGTCCGGCCTTACTCGGCTTGCGCCGATTTTAAATCTCTCGAGGTACAATTTATCCCTTAGGACGCTTAGTACCGTACTTCGAACGTCGCTGTTTACGACCATCAACACCGGAGGTATCGAGGCTACCGCGAACCGTGTGATAACGCACACCCGGCAAATCCTTGACACGACCGCCGCGAATCAGCACCACGCTGTGCTCCTGCAAATTGTGGCCTTCACCACCGATGTAGGATGTCACTTCGTAGCCACTGGTCAAACGCACACGACAAACTTTTCGCATTGCCGAGTTAGGTTTTTTCGGTGTAGTGGTATAAACACGGGTACAGACACCGCGACGTTGAGGACAAGCCTGTAGTGCCGGCACATCACTCTTAACAATTTTCCGCTTTCTCGGCTTACGAACCAACTGATTGATCGTTGCCATCAATAATTCTCCTGATAAAAACGCCTTCTTTAAAAAGGCTATACAACCCTAAATGTGAGGCCAAGGTAAGACCTGCAACTCAGGGAGGCGGCATTCTAAAGATCGCGCCCCCCGGAGTCAAGCCAAATTACGCCTCGCTTATTCTTCGTCTTCTATGCTCAAGGCCTCAGACAATGCCGCCTCGACATCGCTGGCAGAAACCGTGGTTTCTTTCAGCGCATCTTCTTTATCTTTGAGGCGCTTGGCATGGTAGGCAAGGCCTGTTCCCGCCGGGATCAAACGCCCAACAACTACGTTTTCTTTCAGGCCGCGCAACTTATCAACCTTGCCAGTAACAGCCGCCTCGGTGAGTACGCGAGTCGTTTCCTGGAAAGAGGCTGCCGAGATAAAGCTGTCTGTTGCCAACGATGCCTTGGTAATACCCAGCAATACACGCTGGAATTTCGCTGGAATCTTGTCGGCCGCCACCAGGGCTTCGTTAACTTCCTGCAAGCGGTTGTATTCAACCTGTTCACCTTTAACAAAGGACGAATCGCCCATCTCGGTGATTTCAACCTTGCGCAACATCTGCCGCACGATAACCTCAATATGCTTATCGTTAATTTTCACCCCTTGCAGGCGGTAAACTTCCTGAATTTCATTAACGACGTAGCGTGCCAACTCATCAACGCCTTTGAGGCGCAGAATATCGTGAGAGTTCGAGGCACCTTCAGAAATCACCTCACCCTTCTCGACATTTTCACCTTCGTAGACACCCATGTTGCGCCACTTCGGGATTAGTGCTTCGTAGTGATCATCACCATTGTTGGGAGTAATCACCAGGCGTCGCTTGCCCTTAGTCTCTTTACCGAAGGTCACAGTACCGCTGACTTCGGCCAGGATGGCGGGATCTTTTGGCTTTCTCGCCTCAAACAAGTCGGCCACACGCGGCAGACCACCGGTAATATCGCGCGTTTTTGACCCCTCTTGCGGGATACGCGCCATCACAGAACCAATGCCGATGTCTGCACCATCTTCAATGGTAATAACCGCGTTGGCGGGCAGCATGTAGTGCGCCGGTACTTTAGAGTTAGCAAAGAACTGCTCTTCACCATTTTCATCGTACATGGTGATCATTGGCTTGATGTCTTTACCAGCCGCTGGACGCTCATTGGGATCAAGCACCACAATACTGGTCAAGCCGGTCATTTCGTCGGTCTGACGATTGACGCTCAAGCCCTCTTCCATACCGGAGAACACAGCCTTACCGGCTATCTCTGTAATAATGGGGTGAGTGTGAGGATCCCAACTGGCAACCACATCACCGGGGGCAACTGCACTGCCATCCTTGACCTTAATGACAGCACCAAAGGGCAGCTTATAGCGTTCGCGCTCGCGCCCATTCTCATCGGCAATCGCCAATTCGGAGGAGCGCGATACGACAACCAGCTCGCCGTTTTCACGTTCGGCAACCTTGGCATTAATCAGTCGCAAGGCACCCTTTGTCTTAACCTGGATATTATCGGCGGCAGAGGCCCTAGAGGCAGCACCACCAATGTGGAAGGTACGCATGGTGAGCTGAGTACCCGGCTCACCGATCGACTGGGCCGCGATAACACCGACGGCTTCACCGGCATTAATAATGTGCCCACGGGCCAGGTCGCGGCCGTAACAACGCGAACAAATGCCGTAGCGTGTGGTACAGGTAATCGGCGAACGCACAAAAACTTCGTCGATGCCAGCCTCTTCAATAGCGTCAACCCAGGCTTCGTCGATCATTGTCGCGGCGGGAACCACAACTTCTTTAGTACCCGGCTTGTAAACGTCATCGGCGACGACACGACCAAGAATGCGATCACCCAGGGTTTCGATAACATCACCACCCTCAATAACCGGCGTTAGTAACAGTCCCTCAAGGGTACCGCAATCGTCTTCAGTCACCACCAGATCCTGAGATACATCAACCAGGCGACGTGTGAGGTAACCGGAGTTGGCTGTTTTCAGCGCCGTATCGGCAAGACCTTTTCGCGCACCGTGAGTCGAAATAAAGTACTGCAGTACGTTCAAGCCTTCGCGGAAGTTCGCTGTAATCGGCGTCTCGATAATGGAGCCATCGGGGCGCGCCATCAGGCCTCGCATACCGGCGAGCTGACGAATCTGTGCGGGGGAACCCCGAGCGCCAGAATCGGCCATAATAAAAACCGAGTTGAAGGAGTCCTGCTGAACCGTCTCACCATCGCGGTTAACGACAGACTCGGTGGACAGTACGTCCATCATTGCCTTGGCCACCTGATCGTTAGCTCGCGACCAGATATCGATGACCTTATTGTATTTCTCACCCTGAGTGACCAGGCCCGAGGCAAACTGCGACTCGATCTCAGCCACCTCGGCAAAAGATTTATCAATAATTTCAGCCTTGGCATCGGGAATAACGAAATCGTTAACGCCAATAGAAACACCCGAGCGAGTCGAGAATTCAAAACCGGTATACATCAGCTGATCGGCAAAGATTACCGTCGCTTTCAAGCCAACGATACGGTAACACTGGTTGATAATGCGCGAAATTGCCTTCTTGTTCATGGGCTGATTGACCAGCTCATAGGGCAGGCCCGCAGGCACGATCTCCCACAACAAAGCGCGACCGGCAGTGGTGTCTTTTAAAGTAATCGTTTCAGTCAGCTCGCCATCGTCGCCGATAGTCGACTCACTGATACGGATCTTGATTTTCGCCTGCAGGTCGACACACTTGCCATAATAGGCGCGCGACAGCTCCTTCAGATTGGCAAAGACCATGCCTTCGCCCTTCACATTGATATTCTCGCGGGTCATGAAATACAGACCGAGAACCACATCCTGCGAGGGAACAATAATCGGCTCACCACTGGCGGGCGACAGAATATTATTGGTCGACATCATCAGCGCACGGGATTCCAACTGCGCTTCAATCGTCAGCGGTACGTGTACCGCCATTTGGTCGCCGTCGAAGTCCGCGTTGTAGGCGGCACAAACCAGCGGGTGCAGCTGGATCGCCTTACCTTCAATCAGAGTCGGCTCAAAGGCCTGGATACCCAGGCGGTGAAGAGTAGGCGCCCTGTTCAATAGCACGGGGTGCTCGCGAATCACATCTTCAAGAATGTCCCAAACCACGGCTTCGCTACGCTCAACCATTTTCTTCGCCGCTTTAATGGTGGTCGCTAAACCACGGGATTCAAGCTTCGAGAAAATAAAGGGCTTGAAGAGCTCGAGCGCCATACGCTTGGGCAGACCACACTGGTGCAAACGCAGGGTGGGGCCAACCACGATAACCGAACGACCAGAATAGTCGACGCGCTTACCGAGTAAGTTTTGGCGGAAACGACCCTGCTTGCCCTTGATCATGTCGGCAAGCGATTTCAAAGGACGCTTGTTAGAACCGGTAATGGCGCGTCCGCGACGTCCGTTATCGAGCAGGGCATCGACAGATTCCTGCAACATGCGCTTTTCATTGCGGACAATAATATCGGGTGCATTAAGCTCGAGCAGACGCTTCAAACGGTTGTTACGGTTGATGACGCGACGGTAGAGATCGTTGAGGTCAGAGGTCGCAAAACGTCCACCGTCCAGTGGCACCAGAGGGCGCAAATCGGGCGGCAGGATAGGCAGTGCTTCGAGCACCATCCATTCAGGCTTGTTACCAGAATTTAAGAAGGCTTCAAGCAATTTCAAGCGCTTGGAGAATTTCTTAATCTTGGTTTCAGATTTGGTGTTGGGGATCTCATTGCGCAGCTCAGCAATTTCGTGTTTCAAATCGAGATCTTTCATCAGCGCCTGAATTGCTTCAGCACCCATTAAAGCGGTGAACTCGTCGCCGAATTCTTCCATTGCTTCGTAGTATTGCTCGTCGGTGAGCAACTCGCCGCGCTCGAGGGTAGTCATACCCGAGTCGACAACGACAAAGGACTCAAAGTACAACACGCGCTCGATCTCTCGCAGAGTCATATCCAGCATCAAGCCAATGCGCGAGGGCAGAGACTTCAAAAACCAGATGTGGGCAACCGGGCTGGCCAGCTCGATGTGGCCCATGCGCTCACGACGCACCTTGCCGAGGGTGACTTCAACGCCACACTTCTCGCAGACGATGCCACGATGCTTCATGCGCTTGTACTTACCGCACAGGCATTCGTAGTCCTTCACCGGGCCAAAAATCTTGCAGCAGAACAAACCATCGCGCTCGGGCTTGAACGTACGATAGTTAATTGTCTCCGGCTTTTTTACCTCACCAAATGACCACGAGCGGATCATATCCGGCGAAGTCAGCGAAATACGAATACCCTCAAAATCACTTCGTTGATCCTGGGACTTCAACAAATTTAATAAATCTTTCAAGACCTTTCCTCCAGTGGATGCTGTCTAGACGAGCGTTATCGCCCGACCGTTTTACTAACAACAACGTCTTTATTCGTATTCCAGCTCCATATTAATACCCAGCGATCGAATCTCTTTAACCAGTACATTAAAGGATTCAGGCATGCCCGGATCCATCTGGTGATCGCCATCGACAATATTTTTGTACATCTTGGTACGGCCATTCACATCATCCGACTTAACGGTGAGCATTTCCTGCAGCGTGTACGCCGCGCCGTAAGCCTCGAGCGCCCAAACTTCCATCTCACCGAAGCGCTGACCACCAAACTGCGCTTTACCGCCGAGTGGCTGCTGGGTGACAAGACTGTAAGAACCCGTAGAGCGCGCATGCATCTTGTCATCAACCAGGTGGTTGAGCTTGAGCATGTACATATAACCCACTGTAATATCACGACCGAAAGCATCGCCAGTGCGACCATCGTACAAGGTCATTTGACCACTATCGTCTAAACCTGCGAGACGTAGCAGCTCTTTAATCTCTGCTTCGGTAGCACCATCAAAAACTTCAGTGGCCATTGGCACACCACCGCGTAAATTGTCGGCCAACGTCATAATCTCATTATCGGTAAAGGCTTTCAGGTCATCCTTTTCCGCACTTTCACCAACATCATAGATTTCCTGCAGGAAGCCCTTTATCTCCGCCGCTTTACGCTGCTCCTTGATCATGCGGTTGATCTTATTACCCAGACCTTTAGCCGCCAGGCCAAGGTGGGTTTCCAAAATCTGCCCCACGTTCATCCGCGAGGGAACACCCAGCGGATTGAGAACAATGTCGACCGGCTCGCCGTGCTCATCATAGGGCATGTCTTCAACCGGCATAATCACCGAGATGACACCCTTGTTACCGTGACGACCGGCCATTTTATCACCAGGCTGAATACGGCGTTTAATAGCCAGGTAGACTTTAACGATTTTCAGTACACCTGGCGCCAGGTCATCACCTGTTTCGAGCTTGCCTTTCTTGTCTTCAAAACGCTCGTCAAGGACCTTACGACGTTCAGCTAATTGCTCTTCGGTACGACTGAGTAACTGATTCAGCTCGTCATCGTCCATGCGTACACTAAACCACTGCTCAGCCTTGTAAGTCGCGGCAACTGCGTCTGTCAGCTTCTCACCTTTGCTCAAGTCAGGCGCCTTGACGACGGTCTGGCCAACTAAAGCATTGCGCAAACGCTGGAAGGTCGCGTTTTCCATAATGCGGTATTCGTCATTCACATCTTTGCGGAACTGGTCGAGCTCAGCCTTTTCAATCGCCTGCGCGCGAGCATCTTTTTCCAGACCGTCGCGGGTAAATACCTGAACGTTGATAACAGTACCCTTAGTACTACCGGGTACACGCAGCGAGGTATCTTTTACATCGCTGGCCTTCTCACCAAAGATGGCACGCAGTAGTTTTTCTTCCGGCGTCAGCTGGGTCTCACCCTTGGGTGTTACCTTGCCGACGAGAATATCACCAGCACCGACTTCAGCACCGATATAGACGATGCCCGACTCGTCGAGCCTGGCCAGCGCTGATTCACCGACATTGGGAATATCTGCTGTGATTTCCTCGGCACCCAGCTTGGTGTCACGAGCGACACAGGTCAGCTCCTGAATATGAATAGTGGTGAAGCGATCCTCATCAACCACGCGCTCAGAAACCAGAATCGAATCTTCGAAGTTGTAGCCATTCCAGGGCATAAATGCGATGCGCATGTTCTGACCCAGCGCCAACTCACCAAGGTCGACCGAGGGGCCGTCAGCAAGAATATCGCCACGGGCAATGACATCGCCATTCTCGACGATCACCTTCTGGTTAATGCAGGTGTTCTGGTTGGAGCGGGTATATTTGGTCAAATTGTAAATATCAACACCGGCATCACCACTGTCAACCTCAACATCGTGTACACGCACAACAATACGACCAGCATCGGCACTTTCAATAGTACCGCCACGCTTGGCAACAACACAGACACCTGAGTCACCGGCAACGATGCTCTCCATGCCAGTCCCGACCAAAGGCTTATCCGAGCGTAGTGTCGGCACAGCCTGGCGCTGCATATTAGAACCCATCAAAGCCCGGTTCGCATCATCGTGCTCAAGGAAGGGCACCAGTGAGGCCGCGACCGATACTACCTGTCTTGCAGAGACGTCCATATATTGAACATCTTCCGGCGGCTTAACCGTGGTTTCACTTTGATAACGCACAGTCACCAGATCGTCGCTAAGCTTGCCCTTAGCATCCATCGCCGCAGAGGCCTGAGCAATGACGTAATCATTTTCATTAATCGCGGAAAGGTATTCAATTTCGTCGGTGACAACTTCATCGATCACTTTACGGTAAGGCGTCTCGAGGAAGCCGTAATCATTAGTGCGCGCATAGTTGGCCAAGGAGTTAATCAAGCCGATGTTCGGGCCTTCAGGTGTCTCAATGGGACAAACGCGACCGTAGTGCGTGGGGTGTACATCGCGGACTTCAAAACCAGCACGCTCGCGGGTTAAACCACCCGGACCGAGGGCCGACACACGCCGCTTGTGGGTCACTTCAGACAGCGGGTTGTTTTGATCCATAAACTGAGACAGCTGACTGGAACCAAAAAACTCTTTCATTGCCGCAGCAACGGGCTTGGCGTTGATCATATCCTGGGGCATTAAGCCCTCGGATTCAGCGACCGAGAGACGCTCTTTAACAGCGCGTTCAACCCTGACCAAACCAATGCGGAACTGGTTTTCTGCCATCTCGCCAACAGAGCGTACACGACGGTTGCCGAGGTGATCGATATCATCGATCACGCCCTTTCCGTTGCGGATACCGACCAGCACCTTAAGTACGTCGACGATATCTTCCCGCGCTAATGTGCCTTCGCCGACGATTTCTTCGCGGCCCAGACGTCGGTTAAATTTCATCCGACCCACGGCTGACAAATCGTAACGGTCAGAGCTAAAGAACAAATTCTTAAACAGGTTTTCTGCCGAATCTTTAGTCGGCGGCTCACCGGGACGCATCATGCGGTAGATTTCAACCAGCGCGTCAAGCTCAGAGCGAGCGGCATCGATACGCAAGGTATCGGCCAGGAAAGGCCCGCAATCGAGGTCGTTGGTGTAAATCGTTTCCAATGTCGTCAGCTTGGCGTCCAATATCTGCTCAAGCACTTCTTCACTGATTAAGGTGTTGCACTCAAAGAGGATTTCGCCCGTTTCTTCATTGATAATATCTTTCGACAATGAACGACCGAGCAGATATTCAGCGGGAACATCGAGCTCGGTAATAGCGTCTTTTTCAAGCTGGCGAATATGACGCGCGGTAATACGGCGTCCAGATTCAACAACGACCTTGCCATTTTTACCCTTTATATCAAAGGCAGACATCTCGCCACGCAGTCGCGATGGTTCAAGCTCAAGCGTAATTTTATCGTCTTTGCTAAAACGGAATGTCGTCGTGTCGTAAAACATATCGATCATTTCGACGGTGCTATAACCCATAGCGCGCAACAAGATGGACGCAGGTAATTTACGACGTCGATCGATACGCACGTAAAGTAAATCTTTGGGGTCAAATTCAAAATCTAGCCATGAGCCGCGGTAGGGAATCACGCGGGCTGAATAAAGGAGCTTACCTGAAGAGTGGGTCTTGCCTTTGTCGTGATCAAAGAACACCCCTGGAGAGCGGTGCAACTGGGACACAATTACGCGCTCAGTACCGTTAACAACAAAGGTGCCATTGTCAGTCATCAGGGGCATTTCGCCCATGTAGACTTCCTGTTCTTTAATATCTTTAATGGTTTTGTTGGCCGAATCTTTATCAACTAATACCAGACGCACGCGCACGCGCAGTGGTACGGCGTAAGTAGCACCACGCAACTTACATTCCTCAACATCGAAAACCGCTTTACCCAGTTTATAATCAACATATTCCAGCCGAGCATTGCCTGAATAGCTCTCAATGGGGAATACAGAATTAAGGGCAGCGTGCAGACCAGCAGGCTTACGATCAGCTGCGGCGACACCGTCCTGGGTAAACTTGAGGTAGGAGTCGAGCTGGATTGCCAACAGGTAAGGTTGATCCATCACCTGCGGAAGCTTGCCAAAGCCTTTGCGAATCCGTTTTTTCTCTGTGTATGAATAGGCCATATATTTTCCCCGACTCGTGAACCCTTGCGAAAAAGAAACGTGTAACTTTGTACATCAAAATCTTGCAGGTCTAGCTGTTGTGCATCTAATCCTGCGTATCCGTCTTAAGAAATATGAGCACTCTAAAAGCTCAATCCTGTAAGCGGGAAAAGGCCGGTGGGATAACCCACCAGCCTTTGTGTCTGAACTCTCAGACTTTCGCCATCAAGGACGAAAAACTTACTTAAGTTCGACAGTTGCGCCAGCTTCTTCCAACTGAGCTTTAGCAGCTTCAGCGTCATCTTTAGAAGCGCCTTCTTTAACGGCAGACGGTGCACCATCAACCATTGCTTTGGCTTCTTTCAGACCGAGGCCTGTGATTGCACGAACAGCTTTAATGACGTTGATTTTCTTGTCACCAGTTGATGCCAAGATAACATCAAACTCTGTTTGCTCTTCTGCGGCGGCACCGGCATCACCACCAGCGGCGGGTGCGGCAACAGCAACGGCAGCAGCTGCCGATACGCCAAACTTTTCTTCCATTGCTTCAACGAGCTCAACAACTTCCATTACGCTCATTTCTGCGATTGCATTTAAAATATCATCTTTCGATAGAGCCATCACTCAATCTCCCGATTTAGTTAATTACTGAATGTAAGATACCGCTTAAGCGGCGTCTTGTTTTTGGTCTCGAACGGCTGCCACAACGCGTGTAACTTTTGTTGGCACCTCATTAAGGGTGCGTACCAACTTGGTTACCGGAGCAATCATCACACTCACCAACTGACCCAGCGCTTGTTCAAGCGTTGGCAGGTTGGCAAGTACATCAAGTTGCTCTTTTTCAAGTAATTGGCCACTAATCGACAAAGCCTTTACTTCAAATTTTTCGTTAGTTTTCGCGAAATCTTTGAACAGGCGAGCTGCCGCACCTGGATCATCCATAGAAAATCCAAACAGCGACGGCCCAGCTAATGCGCCTTCAATGCACTCGAATTCAGTGCCTTCAAACGCACGCTTAGCCAATGAGTTTTTGACAATACGAAGATCGACGTTGTTTTCACGGGCTTGCTTGCGCAACTCCGTCATATCAACAACATTGACTCCCCTCGCATCGGCAATAACAAGTGACACGGCGTTGCTGGCAGTCTCGTTAACGTCTGCGACGATCGCTTTCTTGTCTTCGAGATTTAATGCCATAACATTGTCTCCTGGGTTTGATTAGTTGAAACTAATCCCAGTTAAGCTTCACTCGGTAGCACTGAGCGAAGCATATTCGGTGATCAAACCCAGTTGTAATAACTGAATCGGGTCACACCGTTTGCGCGGGCTGCAACATCAATTGACCGAAACGATCACAATGCCACAATTAAACCCAATGGGTACCTGCGGTCTTTAACGGCTCTCGCTTCAAGAAGAAGCGCGAACCCCAAAGTCTGTATTCAGCCTTTAGCTTTCGAGAGAAGACTGATCGATTACTAAGCCAGGACCCATGGTGGTGGATACAGTAACTTTTTTCAAATAAACGCCTTTTGCGGAAGCAGGCTTACCCTTATGCAAATCGGCAATTAGAGCTTCGAGATTCTCTTTAATTGCGTTCGCCTCAAAAGAAATGCTACCGATGCCACCATGGATGATGCCATTCTTGTCGGTGCGATAACGCACCTGACCGGCCTTGGCATTTTTTACTGCTGTCGCCACATCGGGGGTAACAGTACCTGTTTTTGGGTTGGGCATCAGGCCGCGAGGGCCGAGTACCTGGCCGAGCTGACCAACAACGCGCATAGCATCAGGGCTGGCAATAACAACGCCAAAGCTCAAATCGCCGCCTTTAATTTGTTCCGCGAGATCTTCCATGCCAACCACGTCGGCACCAGCCTCACGCGCCGCATCGGCATTGGCGCCTTGGGCGAAAACAGCCACTTTAACTTCTTTACCGGTACCATTTGGCAGCGTAGTCGCACCACGTACCGCCTGATCAGATTTACGCGGATCCACGCCGAGGTTAATCGCAACATCAACTGTCTGCGCAAACCCACCCTGGGGAAATGATTTCAACAACTCAAGCGCATTTTCGATGGGATAGAGCTTGCCATGTTCGACTTTCTCAGCAAACACTCGCTGGCGTTTTGTCAACTTGCCCATTACACACCCTCCACTTCAAGACCAGCACTACGCGCAGAGCCTGCAATTGTACGCACTGCAGCATCCATATCAGCTGCTGTCAGATCAGGCATTTTTTGCGTGGCAATGTCTTCCAGCTGCGCACGCGTAACCTTGCCCACTTTTTCTGTATTTGGACGACCACTACCCTTCTGAATGCCTGCGGCCTTGCGCAGCAAAACTGAAGCGGGTGGCGTTTTTTGAATAAAGGTAAAGCTACGATCAGCATAGACCGTGATCACAACAGGAATTGGCAAACCTTGCTCAACGCTCTGGGTCTGGGCATTAAACGCCTTACAGAACTCCATAATATTGACGCCGTGCTGGCCCAACGCAGGACCAACAGGGGGGCTTGGGTTTGCCTGGCCTGCAGGAACCTGCAGCTTAATATAAGCTTCTACTTTCTTCGCCATCTTACTTTTCTCCGTTTGGGTGTAACGCCTCGGGGTTCAAACAACCCGTCTCTGGCTTCCCATCTCGCCTTGCGGCGAGGTTAATATCAGGCCTTTTCGACCTGCGTAAAATCCAGTTCCACCGGAGTAGAGCGACCAAAAATGGTCACCGCAACCCGCAGTTTACTTTTATCGTAGTTAACTTCTTCAACGGTTGCGTTGAAGTCATTAAAGGGGCCGTCAATAACTCGAATCATCTCACCCGGCTCAAATAATGTTTTCGGCCGTGGCTTCTCTTCAGCGTCATGAACTCGAGCAAGAATCGCATCGGCCTCACGCTCGGTAATTGGCGCCGGCTTATCTGCCTTGCCACCAATAAAGCCCATCACACGAGGCGTTTCTTTAATCAGATGCCAGGTATCATCGCTTAATTCCATCTGCACCAGAACGTAGCCGGGAAAGAACTTGCGCTCACTCTTACGCTTCTGGCCGCCGCGTATCTCGACAACCTCCTCCGTGGGCACCAGTATTTCACCAAACTGCTCTTCCATACCGGCAAGATCTACTCGCTCTTTTATAGCGAGCGCCACCTTTTTTTCATAACCAGAATAAGCATGCACTACATACCAACGCTTCGACATAATGCCTACCCTATAATCATCGCGGCTAACCAGCCAAAAAACGCATCGAGACCCCACAGCAGCATGGCCATTACCAGCACAAAAGCGACCACAACGAGAGTCGTTTGATTGCGCTCCTGCCGGTTCGGCCAGACAACGCGGCCAGCCTCAACTTTCGCCCCTTTGGCAAGCTCCCAGAAATCTGCGCCCTTGGCTGTTTGCAAAGCGACGGCAGACGAGACAAACGCCACAACAAGTAGCACCAACACCCGATACAACAAGGGCTCGGCGGAAAAATAATAATTGCCGTAAATCGCGCCACCCAGCAGTATCGCTATTAGCGTCCACTTTGCACCGTCGAGGCGGTATAGCTTTTCGTCTGTTGCAGCACTCATTTTCTTCGCCCAGTTATTTTGGCAGGCCAGGAGGGACTCGAACCCCCAACAGCCGGTTTTGGAGACCGGTGCTCTACCAATTGAACTACTGGCCTATAAACTCAGTTTGCGTTTAGATTTTCAAGCAACGCAACAACAGCCAGGGCGCGAACACCTGACTGTTGCTGACGGATTGACTTCTCGAGCTATTCGAAGATCTTAGCCACCACACCCGCACCAACAGTCCGACCACCTTCGCGGATGGCGAAGCGCAGTCCGTCTTCCATCGCGATGGGGGCAATTAGGGTAACAACCATTTGCACGTTGTCGCCGGGCATAACCATTTCAACGCCCTCGGGCAGCTCACAAGCGCCTGTCACGTCGGTGGTACGGAAGTAGAACTGGGGACGATAACCTTTAAAGAAAGGGGTGTGTCGACCGCCCTCGTCTTTACTCAGTACGTAAACTTCGGCTTCAAACTTGGTGTGGGGCAGAATACTGCCTGGCTTGGCCAATACCTGGCCACGCTCAACTTCTTCACGCTTGGTGCCACGCAGAAGGACACCAACGTTCTCACCGGCACGACCCTCGTCGAGTAGCTTGCGGAACATTTCAACACCGGTACAGGTGGTTTTGGTGGTGTCTTTGATGCCAACGATTTCGATTTCGTCACCAACGTTGACGATGCCGCGTTCGATTCGACCGGTAACCACGGTGCCGCGACCCGAGATGGAGAAAACATCTTCGATGGGCATGATGAAGGCACCGTCAACGGCACGTTCAGGCTCGGGGATGTAGCTATCGAGGGCTTCAACGAGTTTCTTAACGGCGGTTGTACCCAACTCGTTATCATCTTCGCCGTTGAGGGCCATGAGTGCAGAGCCAGCAATAATGGGGGTATCGTCACCGGGGAATTCGTAAGCGTCGAGCAGCTCGCGCAGTTCCATTTCAACGAGCTCGAGCATTTCTTCGTATTCTTCAGAACCAACACCGCCACAGTCTTCAGCCAGCAGGTCTGCTTTGTTGAGGAAGACGACGACGTAGGGTACGCCAACCTGACGGGAGAGCAGGATGTGCTCACGTGTCTGGGGCATGGGGCCGTCGGTGGCACCACAAACCAGAATAGCGCCGTCCATTTGGGCAGCACCGGTAATCATGTTTTTAACGTAGTCGGCGTGACCGGGGCAGTCGACGTGTGCGTAGTGGCGAATCGGTGAGTCGTACTCAACGTGGGAGGTGGCAATAGTAATGCCGCGCTCGCGCTCTTCAGGGGCGTTATCGATGCCGTCAAAGGCTACCATTTCGCCACCCCAGACTTCCGCACAAACCCTTGTCAGGGCTGCCGTGAGTGTGGTTTTACCGTGGTCAACGTGACCAATTGTACCTACGTTGACGTGGGGCTTATTACGTTCAAACTTCTCTTTTCCCATTGCCGCTCTCCTCGAATCAGGACCATCTAAACAACTAAAACAAACCAACGCGACCCAGCCGAAACCGGGCGCAATCAATCAATGTGGAGCTCATAATCGGACTTGAACCGATGACCTCTTCCTTACCAAGGAAGTGCTCTACCGCTGAGCTATATGAGCCTCAAAAGCTATAGAGCGGGATCTGGAGCGGGTAGCGGGAATCGAACCCGCATCATCAGCTTGGAAGGCTGAGGTTCTACCACTAAACTATACCCGCAACGCTACCCGCTTGTGCCTGCGACAAGCTAGCTCAGCTTGTCATCTGCAATTATATGGTGGAGGGGGGTGGATTCGAACCACCGAAGCTTACGCGTCAGATTTACAGTCTGATCCCTTTGGCCACTCGGGAACCCCTCCCCAAAAAGGTCGTGCATTTTCCACGCTCTGCAAGCACTTGTCAACAGAGCATACCGCCCCTGCGCTATCGAGAGCGGTAATAAGAAAATTTGGAGCTGGCGAGAGGAGTCGAACCCCCGACCGGCTGATTACAAGTCAGCTGCTCTACCTACTGAGCTACGCCAGCGCATTACCCTAAAAAGGATGCGCGATTCTAGGGGAAGTCATCAAGGGAAGCAACCACCACAGCGCATATTTAACAAAATAGCTGCTGCAATTTATTTTCTACCATCAGCACAGCGAAAAACTACTGCATTTTTTATGCTGATCAGACTTCCCCCTCAATTTATAACGGAGCATTTCACCTCCTCCCTGGTCACATTTGGAAATTCCCTAGCTATATCTTGCCAAAAACGCTGCGACAATCTCGAATCATCCCTACCCTGCAATTCTATCCAGTAGCGATTAACTTTAGTTTCGACCACTTTCAACTCCACCCTATAATCTGCGGCGAGTAAATCCTTATAGCGGCGCTCTGCATTTTGGCGAGATCCAAAATAGCCCAGAGACAAGCCATTCTTTAAATCACCTTTATAGTAAAGAGAGCTTCTTATACCAGCCTCTCTCAATTCGGCCTGCTTCTCTTTAGCCATGGCTCTGGCGTCAAAGGGCGGCATGTAAACAAGATAGCGCACCAAGCCTTCCACCACTGTATTTACTGTTGACGCGACAGCTACTGTGTCCTGTAATTTTTTCGACAATTCATTCGCATCTTGCTCTTTGTCAAAAGGACCCAAGGTAACGCACTGCAATTCGGGCTCGGGTTCGGGTTCGGGTTCGGGTTCGGGTTCGGGTTCGGGTTCGGGTTCGGGTT
>CAYWXW010000013.1:0-12975 GCA_964462265.1 uncultured Porticoccaceae bacterium
TTGGTGGAGCCTAGCGGGATCGAACCGCTGACCTCAACACTGCCAGTGTTGCGCTCTCCCAGCTGAGCTAAGGCCCCAAAAGAGGATCGGCATTTTATGTAGCCGCCCCCCTGCTGTCAAGATAAACCCTTAGATTTCAGCACTTATTTGTCGATATTCTTTTTCGAGCTTCTTTAGTTGCTTCTTGGATGGCGAGCCCAGCACGGCGAGGCCGTGGCGCACGCGGGCGCGGCTCATGTCGGGGCCGAGAACGACCATGGAATCAAACAGGGGCGGCGCTGAGGGGCTACCGGCGATGGCTACAAACAAGGGAGCCAGAAAAACTTTCAGTTTCAAGTCCAACGCAGTGGCCAATGAAGACAGCGCTGTGTACAAGCTGTCTCGCTCCCAGCTTTGCAGATCATCCAGCGCCCAGACGCTGTACTGGAGGATTTTTTGCATTTGTGCTGTTTCAAGGCTTTTGTTCGCAAAGCTCTCTTCACTCAGCTCGGGTAGCCCTGAGAGGAGAAAGGCTACCAGGGGTGCAACGTCACTGAATTTTTCAACCCGCTCTTTAATCAGCGGAATAAAATCGGCCAGACGTTGTTCGTTAATGGCCCACTCGGCCATGCCCTGAGCGAAGCTTTTGTCGTCGAGGTCTTCGCGTATCCAGCGGCCATTGAGCCAGTCGAGCTTTTCGACGTCGAACACCGGGCCACCGAGGTGGACGTTGTTGATGTCAAAATTAGCGATCATGTCGACCAGCGAGAATTTTTCCTCTTCATTGGGCATCGACCAGCCCATGCGCCCGAGGTAGTTGATAACAGCGGCTGGCAGATAACCCATGGCCTTGTAGAAGTTAATACCGGTGGGGTTTTTACGCTTGCTGAGTTTGCTTTTGTCGGGGTTACGCAATAGCGGCATGTGGCACAGCTCGGGCATGGCCCAGCCGAAATAGCGGTACAGCAGTTGGTGCTTGGGGGCGGAGTTGATCCACTCTTCACCGCGAATAACGTGGGTAATTTCCATCAGGTGGTCGTCGACCACGTTGGCGAGATGATAAGTGGGCATGCCGTCGGCTTTGAGCAGCACTTGCATATCGATCTGTGACCAGGGGATTTCAATCTCGCCGCGCAGCATATCGGCGAATGTGCAGCTACCCTCTTGCGGTATTTTCATGCGAATGACATAGGGCTCACCGGCGGCGCGGCGACTTTCAACCTCATCGGCGCACAGCGCTAAACTGCGGCCATCGTACTTGGGGGTTTCGCCACGGGCCATTTGCTCACGACGCATCTCGTCGAGTTCTGCCGTGGTGGCAAAGCAGTAAAAGGCGTGGCCGTCATCGACGAGCTGGTCAACGTATTGGCGATAAATATCCATGCGTTCGCTTTGGCGATAGGGGCCGTAGTCGCCGCCCACATCGGGGCCTTCGTCCCAGCTTAGGCCGAGCCAGCGCAGGGAATCGAAAATCATTTTTTCAGAATCTGCCGTGCTGCGCGCCTGGTCAGTGTCCTCTATGCGCAGAATAAACTGGCCCTGGTGCTGGCGTGCAAAACAGAGGTTAAACAGGGCGATATAAGCGGTACCGACGTGGGGGTCACCCGTCGGGGAAGGCGCGATGCGCGTGCGAACAGTCATAGAGAAAACACCAGTGGCAAAGAAAAAATGAGCCGCGAATTATATCGTGCTTTGGCTCAGCTGGTGAATAACTTGCGGGCGACCAAACAAATAACCCTGGCCACCTGCTATACCCAGGCTAATCAGGCTATCCCAGTCGGCCTGTGATTCAACGCCCACGGCAATGATAGGCAGCGAGCGCGCCTCAGCCAGTTGCACCAGTGCCTTGATATAAAACTGATTGTCTTTTAGCGCGTGAATATTACGGCTAAAGCTGCGGTCAACTTTCAAGTAGCGCAGGGGCAAGCTGGCCAAATAGCCGAAGCCCGAGGTGCCGAGGCCAAAACTGTCTATCGCCAGGCCAGTGCCGTGACCGGCCAGTATCCCCTCAAAGAGGCGAATGTCGTGCTCGGCAAGGCGCAACATGCGCTCTGAAAACTCCAGGGTTAACAATTTGGCAAAAACAGGATTGTTGGCAAGAAACTCATCCAACCAATAGTGGAACTCGGCCGACTTCAGGGAACTGAGGCAAATATTCACGCTTAAAGGATGCACTCTGCCACGCCACTTTTGACAAAGTTCTGTGAGTACGAGCTGATCGAGTTCCGTCGCCAGGCCAGCTCGCTCAAAGGCCGGCATAACAATGCGCGAAGCCAGGCCCGGCCCGTCGCTGTCGTCAGGAAAGCTTGAAAACACTTCGTAAGCCGTAAGCTCCTGATCAGTCGAATCGAAAGCCCCCTGAATATTGAGCTGTATCTTTTTCTCAGCGATGACCTGTTGAGTAAAGGCTTGCCAGTCGATAGCTGAAATCGACACCAGTGGTGCTTCCGCCCCTTCTATATCGGCAAAGCGTGCCCATTCACTGGTTTTTTGCTGAGTGAAAGAGCGCAGCACCATGTCGGCCTCGCTCAGCAGCTCTGGCCCATTGCTGACACACTCGCTGTAGGTAAAACCCATGTGGATGGCCAGAGGGTGATCGTGCTGGCCAAGCCAAGTGAGCTGAGTCACCGCGTCGTATAAACCCAGGGCAAGCCGCTCTGCCTCCTCGGGGGGTATATCGCTGATTAATACAGCAAATTCACAGCCCTGACGGCGAGCGATCACGGCCTGAGGGTAATCGACCAGTGACTGCTGTAAACAACGGGCTAGCGCTATAAGTATGTTATTACCTTCAACGCGCCCGCCCAGCAGGTTGATTTTATCGAGCTGCTGTATTGCAAAAATCATCAACACAGCGGGGTGCTTGCCCGACTCATCAGCGGCGATGCTATTGAGTCGGGCATCGAAATCAGCCCGGTTCGACAGGCCCGTAAGTGGGTCAGTGTGGGTTTGAAGGCGTAAATTAGCGATTAAATCGAGCTGACTGGCAAACAGGTTTTTTAGCTGCACAGACATATTGTTCATCGCACTAACCAGACTTGCCAGTTCACGGGTACGAGGTATAGCAGTCTGTTCGACAAAATCCTGCCGGCTTATATTATAAACTTGCACCTCAAGGGCTTGTAGAGGGCTGAGCAAATGACGCAGCGTAGGCCACAGCAGCAAACTTATAGCGGCACTGACCAGCGTGAACCAGGCCAACTGCGCCAGAGCGAGATGCCATAAATCCTTATAGGCGTGGCCTGGGTGACTAACCACCACCAGAGTGCCTAGCTTAGTCCAGCCCGATGAAACCTCTGCCGACCCCTCATAGGTCGACAGGGCGATTAAGCTAACAAACCACTGGGGTACGGCATATTCTGCACCGACAAAGCCTTTATCAATAATTAGCTTGCCATCGATATCACGAAAATAGATACGTCGATAAAAGCCATTATCTGGCACGCCACTGAGGACAGTTTTGAGGGCTGAAATATCCTCACTGCTCGCCGCTTGCGTCATCGACAGGGCAATAGATGTCGCCGTATCCTGAGCATGGCTGCGCATTTGATGCTCAACCAGACTTTTTCCATTGCTCAAACTAACGGCAATATTGCCGATGTAAAGCAGGAACATTGCTGCCAATATGGCACTTAATAGCTGTCGAAACAGGGTCACGGATAGCTTTCCAGAAACAAAACGCCCTGAGTCTAAGTCAAGCCCCAGGTACAGCCAATGCTCGTTTCTCCAGTCTGAGAGCTAGTAAACATAAGTACCGGGCTATTTATTGTCAGCCCGGCAAAACGATAAAATGAAGCCTTAATAAAAACCCCCAGTAGCGCAGCCACGCGCTCTGGGGGATCGCTCTAACAAATTGTTAAGGTTAGCCGAGTCTGTCAAATCGAACCTGGCAAATCGACGCCGATAAATTGAAGCTATCGAATTTCAACAGCCGGCTAAACCCAGGTCCTCACACAGCCCCCTTATTTGAAGACTAAGCCAGCATCGCCCAATGTCACATGAATGCTGTGACCCGGGGGATAGTTGCCCGCGAGTACTTCCTGAGCCAGAGGGTTTTCCAGCAACTGCTGAATAGCTCGTTTTAGCGGCCGCGCCCCATAAACCGGATCAAAACCGGCATCGCAAATGGTTTCCATCACATCATCGTCGAGTTCAAGGCTAAGCTCACGATCGGCAAGACGTGCCTGCAGCAAGCTAATTTGAATCTCGGCAATACCGCGAATCTGATTTCTCGCCAGCGGGTGAAAGACCACCACCTCGTCAACCCGGTTAATAAATTCAGGGCGAAAGTGGGTGCCGACAACACCCATGACAGCTGACTTCATGGATTCATAATTGTCCTCACCCGAAAGCTCCTGAATAATATCCGAGCCCAAATTCGAGGTCATCACTATGACTGTATTGCGGAAATCGACCGTGCGACCCTGGCCGTCTGTCAGGCGCCCGTCCTCGAGCACCTGCAAGAGAATATTAAAGACATCGGGGTGGGCCTTTTCCACCTCATCGAGCAGCAGTACCGAATAGGGTCGACGCCGAACTGCCTCGGTCAAATAGCCACCCTCCTCGTAACCGACGTAGCCGGGAGGCGCACCCACCAGGCGAGCGACGGAGTGTTTTTCCATAAACTCTGACATATCAATGCGCACCATGGCATCGTCACTATCAAACAAAAAAGTGGCCAGGGATTTACACAGCTCAGTTTTACCGACCCCGGTGGGGCCAAGAAACAGGAAGGAGCCATTGGGGCGGCTGGGGTCGGATAAACCCGCCCGCGAGCGGCGCACGGCATTGGCCACGGCAACGACGGCCTCGTCCTGCCCTATCACGCGTTCGTGCAGCGCGTCTTCCATGCGCAGTAGTTTATCGCGCTCGCCTTCGAGCATTTTCGATACGGGGATACCCGTCCACTTGGAGACGACCTCGGCGATTTCCTCTTCCGTGACTTTATTGCGCAAGAGCTTCATTTCGTGGGTTTGCGCATCGTCGGCCGTCGCAAGCTGACCTTCAAGCTCGGGAATTAAGCCGTATTGCAGTTGCGACATTTTTTCGAGATTGCCACTACGGCTCGCTGTTTCGAGGTCTAAGCGCGCTTGCTCGAGTTTGCTTTTTATGTGGGCGGAACCCTGCACGGCGGATTTTTCTGCTTTCCAGACTTCATCAAGGTCGGCAAATTCTCGTTCGATTTCAGCAATGTCATCGTGGATTTTTTCGAGACGTTTTTTAGAGGCCTCATCCTCATCCTTTTTCATCGCCTCGCGCTCAATTTTAAGCTGTATCAAGCGTCGTTCGAGCTTATCCATGACTTCAGGCTTGGAATCAATTTCCATGCGAATGCGGCTGGCGGATTCATCAATTAAATCAATCGCCTTGTCGGGTAATTGCCGGTCGGTAATATAACGCTGCGACAATTTAGCCGCCGCAATAATCGCCGAGTCGGTAATATCAACGCCGTGGTGAACTTCGTAACGCTCTTTGAGGCCACGTAAAATTGCGATGGTGTCTTCTTCCGATGGCTCTTCAACGAGCACCTTTTGAAAGCGTCTTTCCAGCGCCGCATCTTTTTCAATGTACTGACGGTATTCGTTTAAAGTGGTCGCGCCAACACAGTGCAACTCACCTCGCGCCAGTGCTGGCTTGAGCATATTGCCGGCATCCATTGCGCCCTCGGCCTTGCCCGCACCGACCATGGTGTGCAGCTCATCAATAAATAAAATGATGCGGCCTTCCTGCTTACCCAACTCGTTGAGCACCGCCTTGAGGCGCTCCTCAAAATCACCGCGAAACTTCGCACCGGCCAGAAGAGCCCCTAAATCAAGGGATAAAACGCGCTTATCTTTCAATCCTTCGGGCACTTCACCGTTAATAATGCGCTGCGCCAGGCCTTCAAGAATCGCGGTTTTACCGACACCGGGCTCGCCAATTAATACCGGGTTATTTTTTGTGCGACGTTGTAAGACCTGAATAGTGCGGCGAATTTCATCGTCACGGCCAATCACCGGATCAAGCTTGCCCTGCTCTGCTCGCTCGGTCAGATCGATGGTGTATTTATCCAGCGCCTGACGATTTTCCTCGGCCTCCGGGTCATTCACCGACTCACCACCGCGGACTTGAGCCACGACTTCTTGCAGGCGTTTTTTATCGCCGAATTTGGCCAACAGTTTGCCGGCTTCATCGCTGCTATCAAAGAGTGACAGGAGTACAACCTCGCTAGATATAAATTGATCGCCCTGCTGCTGCGCTAATTTGTCGGCAAGGTTTAATAGCCGCGATAAATCCTGAGAAATACTCACATCCCCTGTGGGATTTTGAATTTTCGGCAAAGCATCGAGCTTACTGTTAAGTTCAGCCTGCAAACCGGCCACGTCAAACCCCGCCTGGCCAAGCATGGGACGTACAGCCCCGCCCTGCTGACTAAGCAGTGCATGAATTAAATGCAGGGATTCGATAGCCGTGTGGTCACGACCAACAGCTAGTGACTGGGCTTCGCCAAGGGCATTTTGTAACTGAGTGGTTAAACGGTCTTGTCGCATTCAGTATCTCCATCAGGGCTTATATAACGTACAGCCTATTTGGGGACGAAGCGTTGATTTGCAATTGTAGGTGACAATTTAATTGCCGGAGATCAATAAACGTAAAATTATTAGCGGCTGTTGGGAACTTAATACTTGAATTCAGGAATATTAAAACTTATCGCTAATTTCAAGCACATCGTAAGCGGGCTCTTCGTAGGGATGGCTAGCTTTTAACGAGGCAATTGCGGCCTGAATATTTTCGCGGGAACACACTAATTCAACTTTATATTCAGCCACACGTTCAACAAGGCCCTGTTGACCAATCGCTGGCTGGCTCCCCGCTAAAGGGCGAAACTGCCCTTCACCGAGACACTGCCAGCTGCAGCGATCATAATTACCGATACGCCCGGCACCCGCTATAAAGAGTGCTTCTTTCACCGCGTTAAGATGACTTTCTGGCACATAAAAACAAATTTTGTACATATTGTATCAGTCGGAGATTTATTGCTTTATCAGCATTTAATACAACATATTAAAAAATTTGCGCTGATATTCAATCGCCAGTGGCTCACTCTTGCCCATTGATGCCAGCACATCGAGAAAGGCTTTTTTGGCAGCGCCTTCCTGAAATTCTTTATCTTCTTTAACCACCATCAATAACAGGTCGAGCGCTTCCTTGAATTGATTATTTTGACTGAATTGTAGGGCCAGCTGATAGGCAAGCTGCAAGTTGTCGGGGTCATTATTCAGCTGTTCTTCCAGCGCCTGAATTTCTGGTGATTTACCCGCTTCACGCTTGAGCTCAAGGCTGGCGAGCAGACGCTCATAATGGGCCTCCCTATCGACGAAGGCAATGGCATCCATGACCGTTTGCGCCTCGTCACAGCGATTCATTTCAAGCAGCGTGAATGCTAATGACAGGGCAATATCGTAGCGTTGCTCGGAGTCTTTATAGGCTGGGCGTAGCATTTCCAAAGCCGCCTGATAATCTTTATCGGCCAGCATTTGCTGGGCTTGTGCCAGCTGGGCATCCCAGGGTTTGGGCAGGTGCTTGTCGAGTACTTCGCGAATTTCTTTCTCGCTCTGCGCACCCTGAAAGGCATCAATGGGCTGCCCTTCTTTCATAAAAATAACGGTGGGCAAGCTGCGAATACCAAATTGCCCAGCAATATTTTGCTGTTCATCGGCATTCACTTTTGCCAATACAAATTGCCCTGCGTACTCAGTGGCGAGTTTTTCCAGTACCGGCATTAAAGCCTTGCAGGGCGCACACCAGTCAGCCCAGAAGTCGATAACGACTAAACGCTTACTCGACTCTTCGAGCACAGCCGTTTGAAAATTCTGCTCATTTACGTCGATAATATTTTCAGAGATACCTGAAGCTACACCTGAAACCATCAAACCGTCCATCGAATTACCTGTTAGTTCATTCATTTTACAAAGACCCTCGCATTTCTAAACAGGCGCATCCAGGCACCGTCTTCATCCCAATCACTCGGATGCCAGGAGTTAGTCACCGCGCGGAACACACGCTCCGGGTGGGGCATCATCAAAGTTACTCGGCCATCTTCTGTAGTGACACCACCAATACCCGCTGGCGAACCATTGGGGTTTGCCGGGTAGCGCTGGGTGACATTTAAATTGTTATCAATATAGCGCAGGGCCGCAAGCCCCGAAGTATTCAAAGCCTCAAAAGCCTGGCTGTCGGTAAATTCCGCCCTGCCCTCGCCATGGGCAATGGCAACCGGCATATGTGAACCTGCCATACCCTGTAAGAAGATAGATGGGGACGATTCCACCTGAACCAAGGCAACCCGTGCCTCAAATTGCTCAGAGGTATTGCGCACAAAGTGTGGCCACAAATCAGCACCGGGGATTAATGCTTTAAGGTTTGAAAGCATTTGGCAACCATTGCAAATACCGAGGCTAAAACTATCGTCACGCTGAAAAAAGCCTTCAAACATATCCCTGACGGCAGAGTTATAGAGGATGGTTTTCGCCCAGCCCTCCCCGGCACCCAGTACGTCACCGTAGGAAAAACCACCGCAGGCAACCATGCCTTTAAAATCGGCGAGGTTGGCACGGCCGGCAATAATATCGCTCATGTGTACATCGACGGCGGCGAAGCCAGCGCGGTCAAAGGCAGCGGCCATTTCAACCTGGCCATTCACGCCCTGCTCACGCAGTACCGCTATTCGGGGTTTTGCCCCAGTGTTAATAAATGGCGCGCTAATGTCTTCGTTGATATCAAAACTGAGCTTTGCGCTCAAACCGGGATCAGTTTTAGCAATTTGTTCAAACTCTTCTTGTGCGCAGGCGGGGTTATCGCGCAGTGCTTGCAGGCGATAGCTGGTTTCTGCCCAGCGTTGCTGCAGATTGGCCCGTGGCTGTGAAATAAGCAGGCTGTTGGTATTACTAATTTCGATGCGGTCAGATTTATTCGTGGTGCCGAGCGTGTGACAATAAGCCCCTAAACCAACCGCTTTAAAACGCTGTAGTACGGAGTCAAGACGCGCTGTCTCGACCTGCATAACGGCACCCAACTCTTCGGCAAAGAGCATTTCCAGGGGTTCGGCACCTTCGGGCAACTGCACGGAAATACCGCAGTGGCCAGCAAAACTCATTTCTAACAAAGTAGTAAGCAGGCCGCCGTCGGAGCGGTCGTGATAGGCCAACAATTCATCGGCTTCCAGGCAGGCCTGCATGGCTTCGAAAAAGCCTTTAAACAATTTGGGAGCATCGAGGTCGGGGCAGTTATCGCCGGTTTGTCCGTAAACCTGAGCCAGCACCGAACCGCCAACACGGTATTGACCGAGACCCAAATCAACATACAGCAGGGTGGTATCAACATGGCCACTTTGTAGTTGCGGTGTCAGTGTTTTACGCACATCGAGCACCGGCGAAAAGGCGGTAATAATTAACGACAAGGGCGAGGTGACGGCGCGGTCATCACCGTCTTGCTGCCAGGCTGTGCGCATGGACATCGAATCTTTGCCCACCGGAATGGTGATACCCAGGGCCGGACACAATTCCATACCGACGGCTTCAACCGTGCGATAGAGCTTTTCGTCTTCACCTTGATGCCCTGCGGCACACATCCAGTTGGCAGACAATTTAATATCGGCCAACTGGCCAATGCGACTGGCGGCAATATTGGTCAGTGATTCGCCCACCGCCATGCGCCCCGATGCAGCGGCGTCAATTAAGGCCAGCGGCGTGCGCTCACCCATGGCCATGGCTTCACCGGCAAAGCTGTCATAAGACACGGTAGTGACAGCGCAGTCCGCAACTGGCACCTGCCAGGGGCCAACCATTTGATCGCGAGCCACCATGCCGGTAATCGAGCGGTCGCCGATGGTAATGAGAAAGCTTTTACTCGCCACGGTCGGGTTACTGAGTACCCGCTCGACGGCTTCGTTGAGATCCACATTGCCGAGCGCTAAAGGCGCCAAGGCGAGATCGTGTTTGTTGGCTTCGCGATGCATTTTCGGCGCTTTGCCAAATAGTACCGACATGGGCAAATCGACCGGTGAGTTTTTGAATTCACTGTCACTCACCTTCAGCGCCTGTTCTTGTGTCGACTCGCCGACTACCGCATAGGGGCAGCGCTCGCGCTCACAAATAGCCGCGAAAATATCGAGGTTTTCAGGGGCGATAGCCAGCACATAGCGTTCCTGTGCTTCGTTACACCAAATCTCCAGCGGCGACATGCCCGGCTCGGCATTGGGCACGGCGCGCAGTTCGAAGCTGCCACCACAACCGCCATCTTTCACCAGCTCGGGCAGAGCGTTAGAGAGACCACCGGCGCCAACATCGTGAATAAAGGCCAGGGGGTTGTCGTCACCCAACTGCCAGCAGCGGTCGATAACCTCCTGACAACGGCGTTCGATTTCGGGGTTTTGGCGCTGCACCGAGGCAAAGTCAAGATTCTCGCTGCTGCTACCGGTTGCCATGGATGATGCCGCCCCACCACCGAGACCGATCAGCATTGCCGGGCCACCCAGTACCACCAATTTATGGCCCGGAGCGAAGGGGGGCTTATCAACATGGTCAGCACGAATATTGCCGTAACCACCGGCGATCATTATCGGCTTGTGATAACCGCGGCGTTCACCGGCGACGTCCTGCTCAAACGTGCGGAAATAACCACAGAGGTTGGGGCGACCAAATTCGTTATTAAAGGCGGCGCCACCAATGGGGCCTTCGAGCATAATATCGAGGCCAGAGACAATGCGCCCCGGCTTGCCGTAGTCGTCTTCCCAGGGCTGAATAAAATCGGGAATACGCAAGTTAGACACACTAAAGCCACTCAAGCCCGCCTTCGGCTTTGAGCCACGGCCCACAGCACCCTCGTCACGAATCTCACCACCGGAACCCGTACCCGCACCGGGGAAAGGCGCAATCGCCGTCGGGTGGTTATGGGTTTCAACCTTCATCAGCAGATGAATGTCTTCCTGGGAATAGGCGTAAGTCGCCGAAGCGGGGTCCGGAAAGAAGCGCCCCCCCTCACTACCAACCACCACAGCGGCGTTATCGGAATAGGCCGAGAGAACATTCTCGCCGCCCACCTCATTGGTATGGCGAATCATGCCAAACAGGGAGTTGTTTTGTGCTTCGCCGTCGATTGTCCAGGTGGCATTAAAGATTTTATGACGACAGTGCTCAGAGTTGGCCTGGGCAAACATCATCAGTTCGACGTCAACCGGATTGCGACCAAGCTCAATAAAGTTCTCGACTAAGTAATCAATTTCATCATCGGCCAGCGCTAGACCCAAGTCGGTATTCGCCGCGACCAGTGCCTCGCGCCCGCCACCCAGCACATCGACCAGCGCCATAGGTTTGGCGGTGTGGTCGTCAAATAGTTGCTCAGCTTCACTCAGCTGGGCAAAGACACTCTCGGTCATGCGGTCGTGAAGAAGTTGCGTCAGCGCCTGCCACTGCTGTGGCTCGAGTTGCGTCCTGGTTTCAATGCGATAACTCACGCCCCGCTCCAGGCGTTTAATACGGCTAAGGCCCGTATTGTGGGCAATATCAGTCGCCTTGCTCGACCAGGGTGAAATAGTCCCTGGCCGTGGCAGCACAATGCAACTGAAAGTATATTGCGAAGCCGGTGTATTAGCGCAAAGTGGCTCCCCCTCGCCAACAGGGCCATAGCTGAGCAAGGCCTCAAGGGTTGTCAGCTCGGCATCCGTTAAGGCCTGGCTGACATCTGCCAGGTGAATATATTCAGCGTTAAGGGTCTTTACAGCGGGCTGAGCCGTGCGAAGTACTGCAAGTAATTTCTGACTACGAAAGGGGGATAGGGCTGGGGCGCCACGCAGGGTCAGCATCAACAAGTCTCTATAGGTTGGGAGGGTAAAAACAGGACGCATTGTACTGTAAATCTACAGGGCCAGCAGCCTTGAAAATGCCTCTTCGGTCTGCGCAGAGGTCAAACTTTCCCGCCTCACAAATGAGCGCCCCATAAATGGGCGCCCGTCTAATGGACACCTATTTAAATGCAGTTAACAGGGCAAAGATTAAGCTGATCATCAAGCCAGATCTGCGCTACTTCTCATTCTCTATAGCTCCATTTTTTCTAACTAGCGCCGTCTTAGTACGTTTGCAATATAAGGCCAGCAATCTGCACATCGGCACGATACAAACATATACTGGGCAGTTTGAAGGAGTAGGGCTCTAACTTAGTCCAATTCGTATCAATCCAGTATTTTTCACAAGGGCCGGATTCGGCGAGATTTCAAATCTGGCCGAGCCACAGCAATTATGGCGGCATTTTTATTGCAGATTTATTCATACCGGGTGTCTAAATTGAAAGCAGAGGAACCTACTTATGTCGCTATTCACTCACTATCAGGAAAAATACCAACAGACTCAGGTGGAGGAATGTAGCCTTCAGGACTACCTTGCTCTGTGTCGTGACGATCCGGCCGTTTACGCCACCGCTGCCGAGCGCCTGCTGCTGGCCATTGGCGAGCCAGAGATGGTCGACACCTCACAAGACCCCAGGCTGAGCCGAATCTTTTCCAACAAAGTCATCAGCCGCTACAAACCCTTCGAAGATTTCTATGGCATGGAAGAAGCTGTCGAAAATATCGTGAGTTTTTATCGCCATGCGGCACAGGGTCTCGAGGAGGAAAAACAAATACTCTATTTGCTCGGCCCGGTCGGTGGTGGCAAGTCATCATTGGCCGAGAAGCTGAAGAGTTTAATGGAAAAATATCCCATTTATTGCCTCAAAGATTCCCCCGTTTTTGAGTCGCCACTGGGTCTGTTTGAAAAATCGGAAGATGGCGACATTCTCGAGCAAGAATACGGCATACCGACACGCTACCTACGCGCCAAAATGTCACCCTGGGCGGTGAAACGCCTGCACGAATACGGCGGCGATATTACGCAGTTTCGAGTCACTCGGGTATTCCCCTCGCGGCCTGATCAAATCGGCATTTGTAAAACCGAGCCCGGGGATGAAAATAATCAGGACATT
>CAYWXW010000013.1:13079-31235 GCA_964462265.1 uncultured Porticoccaceae bacterium
CAGGATGACCCCGATGCCTACAGCTATTCCGGTGGCCTCTGTCGCTCAAACCAGGGGATTCTCGAATTTGTCGAAATGTTTAAGGCACCCATTAAGGTGCTGCACCCACTGTTAACTGCGACCCAGGAAAGTAATTACAACGGCACCGAGGCCATCGGCAACATCCCCTACGAGGGCACAGTGCTGGCCCACTCCAACGAGGCCGAGTGGCAAACCTTTAAGAACAATCGCAGCAACGAGGCCTTTATCGACCGGGTTTATATTGTCAAAGTGCCCTACTGCATGCGCGTCAGCGATGAAATAAAAATTTACGCCAAGCTGCTTGAAAACAGCTCCCTCGCCACTGCCCCCTGCACACCCGACACGCTCAAAATGCTCGCCCAGTTCACCTGCTTGTCGCGCATTATAGAACCAGAGAACTCCAGCATTTACTCGAAGATGCGCATTTACGACGGTGAGAATCTCAAAGACCTCGACCCGAAAGCCAAATCCATACAGGAGTATCGTGACAATGCCGGTGTCGACGAGGGCATGCAGGGGCTGTCCACTCGCTTCGCTTTTAAAGTGCTGTCGAAAGTCTTTAACTTCGACACCACGGAGATTGCCGCCAACCCCGTGCACCTGCTCTACGTACTCGAAAACCAGATTGAGCAGGAACAGTACCCAGCGGAAACTCGCGACCGCTATTTGAATTTTATTAAAGAATATCTGGCACCCAACTATGTCGAATTTATCGGCAAGGAAATTCAAACCGCCTATCTAGAATCCTACTCTGAATACGGGCAAAACCTCTTTGACCGCTATGTCACCTATGCCGATTTCTGGGTGCAGGATCAGGAATACAGAGACCCGGAAACCGGCGAGATTTCAGATCGGGAAACTCTCAATGGCGAACTTGAAAAAATTGAAAAGCCCGCTGGCATTAGCAACCCCAAAGACTTCCGCAGTGAAATTGTTAATTTTGTCCTGCGTGCCCGCGCCAGTAATGAGGGCGAAAACCCAAAATGGACCAGCTATGAAAAACTCCGTGCCGTGATTGAGAAAAAGATGTTTGCCAGCACCGAGGATCTACTGCCGGTCATTTCCTTCAGCGCCAAATCATCAGAGGATGAAAAGAATAAGCATCAAAATTTTGTGCAGCGCATGGTCGAACGCGGCTATACCGAAAAACAAGTTCGCTTGCTCTCGGAGTGGTATTTGCGCGTCAGGAAATCGCAGTAAAAAAGCCCAAAGGAGAAACCATGGGATTTTTGATTGATCGACGAAAACAAGGCAAAAACAAAAGCGCCGTTAACCGCCAACGCTTTTTAAGGCGCCATAAAGCACAAATTCGCCGTTCACTGGAAGAACGCTTACGCGAACGCAGTATTACCGATACCGACAAAGGCGAGTCGATTAATATTGCCAGCAGCGATACCACCGAGCCCCGCTTCCACCACGGATCAGGCGGGCGACAAATACGCATCTTTCCGGGTAATCACGAGTTCGCCAGCGGTGACAGATTACCGAGACCCGAGGGGGGGGGCGCTGGCGCGGGCCAGCAAGCTAGCGACTCTGGCGAGGGCAACGATGACTTTGTCTTCGAAATCAGCCAACAGGAATTTCTCGAACTGTTGTTTGAAGACCTCGAACTACCCAACCTGATACGCAAGCAATTAGCCGTCGATAGAGAGTTTAAGCCTCGACGTGCGGGCTTTAGCAGTAGCGGCTCGCCGTCCAATATCAGTGTCATCCGCTCGATGCGCTCTGCTAGCGCTCGACGCATCGCCATGAGTGCCGGCAAGCGTAAAGAATTGCGCGCCTTGCAAAAGCAACTCAAAGAACTAAAGCAACAGCCCTCGTGTCCTGTGGCTCTAGCCACCGAGCTGGAAGATAAAATCGCCAAGCTGCGAGAAAGAATTAATCGTGTGCCCTTTCTCGATGACATAGACCTACGCTATCACCAGCAGATTCACGAACCTGTGCCCTGCTCCAAGGCCGTCATGTTTTGCATTATGGATGTCTCCGGGTCGATGGATCAGGCCACTAAAGATCTCGCTAAGCGTTTCTTTATTTTGCTCTACCTGTTTCTCGACCGGCACTACGAAAAAACAGATATCGTTTTTATTCGTCATCACACCGTGGCCAGCGAAGTGGATGAACACGACTTTTTTTACTCGCGAGAAAGTGGCGGCACCGTAGTCTCCAGCGCGCTGAAATTAACCCAGGAGGTTATCGACAAACGCTACCCCACCAATGAATGGAATATTTATGCCGCCCAGGCTTCTGACGGCGACAACTGGCCCGACGACACTGCTCGCTGCCAGGAACTAATCGCTCATTTATTGCCGAAACTGCAATATTTTGCCTATGTTGAAATTGCCGAGCGCGACAATGTGCTGTGGAAATCCTATCGTTCAATAGAAGCAGAACATGGCGACACCTTTGCCATGCAGCACATCACCAGCGCCGCTGACATTTATCCCGTGCTTCGCGAGTTATTCAGGAAAAAAGACTGATGAGTAAAAGCCAGGTTATTTCAGATAGCTCAGAGTGGACCTTTGAATTAATCGAAACCTATGAAAAAACCATAGGTGAACTGGCAGATAGCTATCAACTGGATACCTACCCCAACCAAATCGAGCTGATAAATTCCGAACAAATGATGGATGCCTACACCTCCATCGGCATGCCTATTAATTATAACCACTGGTCTTTTGGTAAGCATTTTATTGGCACCGAGCAAAGTTATCGTCGCGGCCACATGGGTCTGGCCTACGAGTTGGTGATTAATTCCAACCCCTGTATTTCCTATTTACAGGAAGAGAACACCCTGACCATGCAGGCCCTGGTTATCGCTCACGCCTGCTTTGGCCACAACTCTTTTTTTAAAGGCAATTATCTTTTTAAGACCTGGACCGACGCCAGTTCAATCGTCGATTATTTAGTATTTTCACGCAATTACATCAGTAAGTGCGAAGAGCGCTACGGGCTTGAAGCTGTTGAATCCATACTCGATGCCTGCCATGCCTTGATGAACTATGGCGTCGACCGCTACAAGCGCCCCTACCCTCTTTCACTGCAGGAAGAAAGGGAGAATCAGCAGCAGCGCGAGGCCATCCTACAACAGCAGGTCAATGATTTATGGCGCACCATCCCTCAACAAAACAGTGGTGATGAACCAGAAGCACAACCGACTTTCCCCTCAGAACCACAGGAAAACCTGCTCTACTTTTTTGAGAAAGATGCACCTCTACTCGAGCCCTGGCAGCGGGAAATTATTCGTATCGTTCGAAAAATGGCGCAGTATTTATACCCTCAACGTCAAACCAAAGTGATGAACGAAGGCTGGGCCTGCTTTTGGCATTACCACTTGCTTTACGATCTCTACCATCAGGGGCGAGTGAGCGAGGGCTTTATGCTGGAATTTTTGCAATCACACACCAATGTGGTTTACCAACCGCCCTACGACCACCCCGGCTTTAGTGGTATCAATCCCTATACCCTGGGTTTTTCAATGATGCAGGATATTCGCAGAATTTGCGAAACCCCAAGCGATGAAGACAAACACTGGTTCCCCGATATTGCCGGTAGCCCCTGGCTGGAAACACTGCATTTCGCCATGGAAAACTATAAAGATGAAAGTTTTATTCTGCAGTTTTTATCGCCAAAATTAATCCGTGACCTAAAGCTTTTCGCCGTGCTCGACAGTGATAAGAATGACTACCTGGAAGTCGCCGCCATT
Organism: uncultured Porticoccaceae bacterium; assembly: GCA_964462265.1. Classification (GTDB taxonomy): domain Bacteria; phylum Pseudomonadota; class Gammaproteobacteria; order Pseudomonadales; family Porticoccaceae; genus Reddybacter. Next base: position 16,804 of record CAYWXW010000013.1, read on the forward strand.
CATAACGACAGCGGCTATCAAATAATCAGAGAAGCCCTTGCGGGCATGCACAACATTGGCAACAGTGAGCCCAACATTCAAATTGTCAATGCCAACCTTAGTGGCGACCGTAGCTTATTACTCCACCACTATGTTCACGACCACCGCCCCATGGACGCGGCATCCACCCCTGAGGTGCTGAAACATATTCACCATCTTTGGGGTTTTGATGTAAAGCTGGAATCCATTGATCAGGACATTATCAACAAGACTTACTATTGGCCGCCAATTAAAGAGGAAGAAAAAAAGTCATAACACCCACCATGGGGATTATGATTTAGTCTTAATTAGCCAGATTAATTAACTAGAATAATTCACCAATACGAGTAACTAAAAAAAGTAACTTAAAACATTAGCGATTGCGATGATCTTTTTCACCCGGCTTTTTAGGGTGCGCATAGGGGTGGGGACGCTCAGTGACAACCTCAAAAGGCACCGCACGCATGGTATCGAGACAATTGTGCCAGGCAGTAATCAGACGATCTTCAGCCGCGTAATCAAAACTATCCTGCAGGCGCTCTTCAACATCGCCGCCGGGCTCGGGTCGGTTTTCAAGCAACCAGTCAACGGTTAAACCCAGAGAATCCACACTTGAATGCACGTCCCGGTAACCCAGTTGCTCCTTAAGTTTGGATAAATCGAGCACACGGTGGTGGGTGCTGGGGCCAGTGGTGTAAGGCCGCGCAGGATGAGCGATCTCCCAGGGCATTGACTCAATAGGCAGAGAAGCGCCCATTTTATTGGCAATAACCTCGACCACCTGATGAAAAGTCAGCTGGTTTTCATCACCACAGTTATAGATTTGCCCCGCCGAGGCCTCGGGTTTATCAACCGCCAGCAACACCGCATGGGCAAGGTTGGCGACATAGCCATGAGTGGTCAAGGTTAAACCCGCGTCAGGCAGTACCATGTAGGGGCGCTTATCGAGAATACGGCGAATAATGCTCCACTCCCTGGGCACCAGCTGGCGTGGGCCATAAACATAGGGGTAGCGAAAATGGGCTGCCTCGGGATGGTGCTCGAGTACAGCTTGCTCCGTTTGTGCAATCAGGTAAGAAAAGCGGTGCTCTGCCTCACTATCGACAACGGGGTTCGTTTCTGCAACCGGGCACTGCAAACCCACAGGGCTAAGCGCACTCGGGTCAAAGTAGCCCCGATAACTGGCCACCCCGCCGACACTGACAAAACGCCCGACCTTGCCCACTAGAGCCTGTGCCAAAAAACGTACACGCCCATAAGTCACAACTGCGAGATCAAAAGTGCGCCCAGCAAGTGACTCTTCAATGGTTTCGAGAAAGTGAGGGTCGCCGTGAATGTGCTCGACCTCTGGCGGAATTTCAGGAATTTCGTGAGTGCCGCGATGAAAAATAGCGACCTCATAACCGCGCTCTAATAAACCATTGACCAAATAGGGCCCCGTCGGCCCAGTGCCACCCACGACTAATGCTTTCATGCTCTCATCCTTTTTATTATTAAGTTGACCCTAGATTTACAACATAAGCCCAGGCAAAGTGCGCACCGAGGCGATAAATAAACAACGCCGATCATGTCAGAGGCAGCCCGCCGTCGTCTAGTCGAATGACTTACAGCAAATACCCGCCTAAGCCCAATGAAGTCTCGCGCTTCTCCCCACCGCAAAAGCAGTCTATGCTTGGCTTATAAAAACAAGCCAAAGCGATCAAAACAAAACTTTCTATTAAAACGACAATAATACGAACTCAGGAGGTTAGACATGCTCGATTATCTGATTAAGGACGGCACCATTGTCGACGGCACAGGGTCACCCGGCTATAAAGGGGACATTGGCGTTAAAGATGGCCGCATCACTGCCATTGGTGAAGTGAAGCAAACGGCAAAAGAGACTATCGATGCCAGTGGCAAAATAGTGTCCCCCGGCTTTGTCGACTGCCATACCCATTACGATGCACAGGTGTTCTGGGATCCGGCTATCAGCCCCTCTTCCTACCACGGTGTGACTTCCGTTTTTGCCGGCAATTGCGGATTCTCCATTGCACCACTGGCGCCTGAAGCGGGGGACTATTTAATGCGCCTGCTCGCCAAGGTCGAGGGCATGCCGCTGAAAAGCCTGCAAGAAGGCGTACCCTGGGACTGGACTTCCTTCGGTAGTTATCTCGAGTGCCTCGATAATAAAATGGCGATTAACATTGGTTTTCTGGTCGGCCACTCCGCACTGCGCCGGGTGGTAATGGGTGAAGATTCCGACCAGGAAGCAACGCCAGCACAAATCGAAGCCATGAAAGAATTGCTGAGTAAATCCTTAGCCGTCGGCCCCTTTGATGACAAACATAAACAGCTGATGACGGACATGTCGCTGGCTGCGCAGCGCTCCTTAAACTGGAACGTGCTTATCGTCAATCGCGGTTCAAAAGAGATCTACCAGCAGCAACTCACTGCCTGCGACTACGCCGCCGAGCGCGGTGCTGAAGTAAAAGCACTGACCTTCGCCCAACCCGTAACACTGCGCTTGAATCTATGGAGTGGTTTTGGCATGGACTCCCTACCCGGCTGGGCACCCATACTCGCTCTGCCGATGGACGAGCGCAAAAAAGCCTTTAGTGACCCCGCCACTCGCGAGCGACTGATTGAGGGGGCCGCTTCGCCCGACATTCCCGTGATGCTGCGCGCCATGGGCAACTTCGCCCGCATGACCATTGAAGAAACTTTCTCACCTGAAAATGCCGCCTACGAAGGCCGCACTGTGGCTGAAGTGGCTGCAGAATTAAACATTAGCCCGGGCGAGGCCTTTTTCGATATCGCCGTCGCCGATGATTTAAAAACCACCTTCCTGCCCAACCTCGGTGGTCACGATGATGAAAGCTGGCAGTTGCGCGGCGAAGTGTGGAAAGACCCCCGCACGCTGGTTGGGGCCTCAGACGCTGGCGCCCATTTGGATATGATCGACACCTTCGCTTTCAGCACCACTTTGTTATCTGAAGGCGTGCGCCAGCGGCAATTACTCACACTGGAAGAAGCCATCTACGAGATCACCGAAAAGCCTGCGCGCTTTCTCGGCCTGCGAGAAAGAGGACGATTGTCTACCGGCTGGTTTGCAGACATTACAATTTTCGATGAAGCCTCTATCGGCAAAGGCTCCATTCACACCCGCTACGATCTACCCGGCGATGCCGGTCGACTCTATTGTGAAGCTGAGGGTATTTCTCATGTCATGGTTAATGGCGAGGTGATCGTGCAGAACAATGGGCTGACCGGCAAGCGCCCCGGCATTGTCATGCGCTCTGGCCGCGATACAGAAACCGTGCCGATCCCTGCTGCACTTACTGTTTGAACTAAGGAAGGCTTCACTTTCAAACTTTGGAGTTTAGAAACAAAAACCCCCAGCCATCAATTGATGGACTGGGAGTTTAATCAAGCACCTGTACTATTTAGAATGCTATTTTAAATACTCTTTTTAGTGCCGCTTTTATTATTAGAGTTTATTAAAATGCCATTTGCTTGGCAGCCAGTTCACGCATAATTTCTTCCGAACCACCACCAATCGCATAAACTCGCACCTCGCGATAAATGCGCTCAACCTTATTACCGTGCATAAAGCCGCTACCACCAAAGACCTGTACCGCCTCACGAGCACAAAACTCCATAGTTTCAGCAGCCATCAATTTAACCATGCTCAATTCGCTAATCGGCATACTTTCGTTTTCCATTTGCCAGGCCGTTTTTTCAATAAAGGCCTGGGTAGCGGTAATGCGTTTAGCCATTTCAACAAACTTATGGCGAATGACCTGATGGTCGGCTAAGCGCTTGCCAAAGGTTTTACGCTCTCTGGCCCAGGCGACAGCTTCATCCATACAAACCATCGCCAGTGCGTTGGCCATTGCCGCCAGCCCCAAGCGTTCTGCGTTAAAGTTACCGACAATAATACCGAAGCCTTTATTCTCTTCACCGATCAGGTTTTCTACTGGCACTTTGCATTCATTAAAATACAGCGCCGCAGTATCGGATGAATGCCAACCCATTTTTTTCAAAGAGGTCGTGGTGAATCCCGGCGTGTCTTTTTCAATTAATAACAGGGAAATACCAGTACGGCCTGGGCCACCGGTACGAACAGCAACAGTAAAGAAATCTGCCCGTGTGCCGCTGGTAATAAACATTTTAGAGCCATTAACAATGTAATGATCACCTACACGCTTCGCCGTCGTTTGCAGGCTGGCAACATCCGAACCGCCAGAAGGTTCAGTAATGGCCAGAGCTGAAATTTTTTCGCCAGATACAATCCCTGGAATTATCTTCGCTTTCATTGCCTCAGTACCCAGGTTGACAATGGGCGGCATACCAATGGTGTGTGTAATCAGGCTGGAGTTAACACCGCCACCACCGGAACGTGCTTGCTCCTGGGCCGAAATAATGCTGAAGAAATGATCTGTATCCGGAACACCGCCATACTCTTCGGGGTAGCCCATTTGCAAAACACCCAATTCCGCAGCCTTCGGATAGAGGTCGCGAGGGAAAATACCCTCCTCTTCCCAATCATCGAGGTTCGGCGCAATTTCTTTATCGACGAAGCGACGATACATATGGCGCCATGCCTCGTGCTGGTCATTGTAATAGAGCTTGCTGAGGGGCTGCTCAAACCAGGAGGTGAAATCACTAAGGGCCATTTTAAATCCTCTATCACTTTTCGCGGGCCGATAAAATATGCCCTGCTTTACATTCATTCCCGCAGGAAAATAGCAGCAGTAAAATATTTAATCAGGTTGCGAACAATACGTATGACGGTAGAGAGAAGCTCTGCCTGTCAATCAACGAACGAAGGCATTCTAACGACTTCGTCGTGTCTGACCCAGCGTTCAATTATTTCTTGTTGAATGGTGGAAAAACACAAAAAAATAAGACAAGGCATTTACATGAGATTTACGAAGGGAAATAGAAGCTCAACGTAGTTAAAAGACGGGACTGAGTAGAAAAATGAGCAAAGCCCCTGGCATAGACACGAGGGGCTGAAACTGAATTAAAGTAATAGATTTTCAAATGGCTTACAGACCCAACTTCTTACAGGCCTAGTTGTCGAGCCGCCAGGTCTCGCATGATTTCTTCCGAACCACCACCGATAGCGTATACCCGCACTTCGCGATAAATGCGCTCCACTTTATTACCACGCATATAACCCATACCACCGAGTATTTGCAGAGCCTCACGGGCGCAGTATTCCATGGTTTCAGTAGCGTGTACTTTCAGTAAGCTAAGTTCAATAATCGGCACATCGCCCTGTTGCATTTGTAACGCAGTGCGTTCCATCATTGCCTGTGAGGTGAGAATTCGCTTCGCCATCTCGGCAATTTTATGGCGAATCACCTGATGCTCCATTAAACGATGGCCAAAGGTGACGCGCTCACGCGCCCAGGCCACAGCCTCATCCATACACACCATCGCCAGCCCCGTTGCAAAGGCGATAATACCCAGGCGTTCGGAATTAAAGTTGAGCATAATGCCGGAAAAGCCTTTGTTTTCAACGCCGATCAAATTTTCGACCGGCACGCGGCAATCATCAAAAAACAAGGTGGCCGTGTCGGAACACCACCAACCCATTTTTTTCAATTCGGTTTGAGTGAAGCCCTTCGTGTCTTTCTCAATTAATAACAGGGAAATACCTTTACGGCCCTCTTCGCCGGTGCGCACGGCGACGGTGTAGTAGTCGGCACGAATACCGCTAGTAATATAGGTTTTTGAGCCGTTGACAATGTAGTGGTCGCCATCTCTGCGGGCTGTTGTTTTAAGGTTGGCAACATCGGAGCCACCCGTGGGTTCTGTGACAGCCAGTGCTGATATTTTTTCACCACTAATCACCTCGGGCACAATGCGAGCTTTCATTTCTTCCGTGCCCATAGCCAATATCGGCGGCATGCCAATGCTATGGCTATTCAAGCTGGGGTGAACACCGCCACCGCCAGCACGAGCCAATTCCATACAAGTGACTATGTCGAAGAAGGGATCGGGCTTCTCCACGCCACCGTACTCTTCGGGGTAGCCCAACTGCAGTAGGCCAATATCAGCAGCCTTCTTATAGAGTTCCCGGGGGAAGGTACCCGCCTCCTCCCACTCTTCAACGAAGGGCGAAATTTCTTTATCGACAAAACTACGCAGTGCACGACGCCAAGCTTCGTGATCTTCATTATAATATTGTCCCGACAGGGCTTGGTCGAACCACGAAGTAAAGGTGCTTAAGGCCATAGTAATCTCTCATTAATCGTTACAGTTTTTTATTTTTTTAATAGATAAAATTCAAGAAGGTCGCCCGACAGGCAATTCAAGTGTTAAGGCAGCCGGCACACAAAGCCCACTCGCTGTTGAGATGTTAATTTTCACATCGACTAAATACTGACCATTCGCTTCGTAACATTTCTCGACAGTGCCTTCGCCCTGCAAAGTGTCACCGGCATAGATAGAGCTACGCATTTGCATTTGTCGCTTGCGTATAAAAGTATGGGGGCCGGCCCAGTCGGTGGCGACTCTATCGATAAAGCCTTCGATAGCCATGGTATTTAAATAAATTTCTTTTTGCCCCTGATGTCGGGCGTACGCCGGATTATGGTGACCGGGAAAATAATCTTGTGTGGCAGCGGCATCGAGAATCACTCGCTCGAAGGGCACATCCATAGTGACCATGGTAACCACATCGCCTTCGCTAATTTCATTCCAATATTTAAATGTCATATCGCGGCTCATGATTCGCCCTCCGGCACATAATATCGAAATAGACTATTAGTTTGCTCAGCAATGAGCTGGTCGCGCTGGTTAAAGAATTGCGCTTTAGTGGTAAGAAAATGGCCCACACCCAAACGGGTTTTCTTTTCTTCCGATACATCGATCAGCTCGTCGACAACAGAAACTCGATCACCCAAATACAGGTGTTGATGAAACTCTGTGTCGGTTGCCACATTAATTAAGGTATCGCCGGGCAAGGGTACTTTCATCGCAATAAAGTAGTGCTCACGTTCTTTATGCGGATGCCACTGCAAGGCCATTGGCCAGGTAAGTAACAACCCTGACGGAGCCACAATGCCGCCCCACTGTTTATTCGCGTAGTCTTCATCCCAGTAGCTAGCGTTGCCATCTTCCACCATGGAGCAATAGACTTTAATCATCTCCCAATTCACGGAAAATTCAGCAACAACCTTTTTACCCGGCTTATTCAGTAGTTTTACGGCATCGTCGTAAGTGCCGTAAGCCAGCGGAAAGGGCTCGTTAAATGTTTCACTCATTGATGCATCCTCAATTTTCAGTCTTTAATCAAGCCATCTTTTCAGGTTGGAATTGCGGGATTTTCATATCACCCCGCGCTTCAAACAGCACTTCAACGGCCATGTCGACACAGACTTTATCGACGTCGCAATTAAGTACATTGGCCATCATTCGTGGGCCTTCGTCCAGCTCAATAATGGCCAGTACATAGGGCAAATCTGCCTGATAGGACGGTAGCGGCGACTGATAAATCACCGAGTAGCTATACACCTTGCCTTTGCCACTGAGCTGCTTCCAGCTTATGTCCTGATTAAAGCAGGTGGGACACCAAAGCCGTGGATAATAAAAACTGGCTTCACACTCACCGCAATAGGGCAGCACCAATTTTTCATCTTTGGCATGCTGCCAATAAGGTGCGGCGCAAGTAGTGATTCGTGGCTGTGGTTTTGCGGGAGAGGCAACCTCCCCCGTGGCTATATCATTCATATCTTTGCCTATCTTGTTGTTGCCTATTATTTTTACGAGCTATCTAGCTCAGCGTTAATTAAGCGCTGCGGCCCAAAATCAGTGTCGAATGCTCGCTCATCATGCCGCCGTAGGAATGCACGATACCGGCATTGGCTTTATCGAGCTGGCGCTCACCGGCAATACCCATAATCTGGCGTATGCCCTCGACAATCATCGACATGCCCGATGCATCACCGGTGTGACCAAATGACAGTAAACCGCCAAAGGTATTGACCGGGAAATCACCACCCGGGCGCGCTGCACCCGATTGAAAGAACTCACCGCCCTTGCCCTGCGGGCAAAGCCCCAGCTCCTCCATAAACACCAGCGGGTTAATGCTGAAGGCGTCGTAGATTTGTGCAAAGTCGATATCACCCGGGCTCAAGCCCGCCATCGCGTAGGCCTGCTGGCCGGATTTACTGCAACCTATATCGGTCAAACTTGTCGCCTGATGAATGTTGCGGTGATTGTGAAACTCACCCATGCCCAGTACATAGGCCGGTTGTTGATTGAGCCGTTTGGCATAGGCTTCGTTGCAGACCAAAAAGGCAGCACCGCCTTCCAGAGGAATAGAACAATCGTAGAGATTGAAGGGCGAGGCAATGGGCCGCGACTGCCGTACTTTTTCAACCGTCAGCGCCTCGCTGCCATAGGTGCTGGCATCGGGGTTCAACAGCGCCCACTCACGGCTCGACACACAGACCTCGGCCAACTGCTCGACGGTAGTACCGTACTCATGCATATGCCGAGTCGCCACCTGTGCATATAAAGCGGGTATAAAAGTGCCGTAGGGGAACTCATAAATTTCATGGCTGACCATGCGCGCCATAGATTCAGCGCCACCCGTACTCACCTTGGGGAATTTACCCGCGCCGACACACAACACGCTATCGACCTTGCCCTGCGCAATCGCTAGCGCTGCACGCTGTACCATCAAGCCATAGGTCGAACCACCGGCATTCATGGTGTCGGCAAAGAGTGGTTTAATGCCGAGCTCTTCGTAGAGCTGCTCGTGGACGAAAATATCGTTACTGCCACCGCCAGCCATACCTGAGGGGCAAGCCAGCAGGCCTTGAATGTCAGTGGGCTTAAGCGACCACTCACCCAGGAATTGGCGGATGACTTCAATATAGAGGTCGTAACCATCCATATCGGGATAGCGGCCGGGCTTCATTTCAGATACGGCGGCAATGGCTACTGGGCTTGTATGGGACATTTGTGTCTAACCCTCCTGAATTTGCTAATTATAATTGGCTTCTATAATCACTCATATGAAATCAGTATTCTATTGCGGCAAGCCTGTACAGCGTAAAATCATTGACCCACTGGTACCGCATCAAAAAAAATTCAAAAAAAAGCCGCGCTCTCGAAAGTGCACGGCTTTTTTAAAGCTCAGTATTAAATCACCATTTAACAACCGTCGTACCGACATTGCCAAAGCCGTGCATCGATTCAATAACATCAGCAGCCTCTTCGACCGGGATGACGCTGGTCACCATTTGTCCCGGGGTCAGCTTGCCGGATTCAACCATCTTCAGCATGGCCGGAAAGCGCTGGGGCTGCATACCGATGGTGCCGATAAACTCCAGCTCACGGGCAACCATAATATCGACAGGCAGGGAGACAAAACCTTTTTCAGCTTGTGTCGTTAAACCAATTTGCAGGTGGCGACCACGGGAGCGCAGACTCATCAATGAGTTTATGCACGTTGTGGCAATACCCAGGGCATCGACCGAAATATGGGCACCACCACCAGTGAGTTCAATCACTTCTTCGGGCGCATTACCCGTGGAGGCGTTGACGGTATGCACCGCACCCATTTTTTTAGCAATTTCCAGATTCTTGTCGTTGATATCAACGGCGACTACATTAGCCCCCAGGGCAGTGGCAATTTGCGTTGCCGCCAGACCAATGCCGCCACAGCCGTGTATTGCCACCCAGTCACCAGCACCGACTTTTGCCTGGTCGACAATGCCGTGGAAGGAGGTCATAAAACGACAACCCATACTTGCCGCCTCGACAAAATCTATCGACTCGGACAAAGGTACCAAGTTCAGATCAGCGCGAATCACCTGGGCATATTCGCCATAACCGCCCGAGGGGCCAAAACCGGCAAGGCTAGAATTCAAACAGGTATTTTGATGACCTGAATGGCAGAACTCACAGTTACCACAACCGAAAATAAAGGGGCAAATCACCCGGTCACCGGCTTTATAGTTTTTTACATTGGCACCAACTTCTTCAACCACACCACAAAACTCGTGGCCGATAACTGCAGGCAGCTCCGGCTGCAGGCCAATCCACTCCCAGTCACCATCGCAAACATGGCAGTCACTGCGACAAATACCATTAGCGGCAACTTTAATGATGGCATCATCCGGCCCACATGTGGGGTCAGGCCAGTTGTTGTGGACTTTCATTTGGCTTCTAAACGCTTCGAGTACAGCTGCTTTCATCGGGTAGTTCCTCGCTTTATAGTGCCTGGCCAACAGATTATTAATATGTAAGCGTATGCAGGCGATTATTGTCACTGCCAGACTATTTTTTGCTCGCCCCGCTGTCAAGTATATAAACAGGTTGACAAAATTTTACCGTATTCCCTTCTTTTTTTGCCAAAACGTAATCAGAGCATCACCCGTTTGAGTCCGTACCCGACATAGACTCGCGATCGCGAATACCCATTAAATACAGCACCCCGTCGAGGCCGATATTTGAAATCGCCTGTTTGGCGTTGGCCTTAACCAGGGGCTTGGCGCGAAAGGCGATGCCCAGCCCGGCGATGCCCAGCATCGGCAGGTCATTAGCGCCATCACCCACGGCGACGGTTTGTTCGAGGCAAATATCTTCCGCTTGCGCCAACTGCCGTAGCAGCTCGGCCTTGCGTGGGCCATCGACAATTTGCCCGCTCACCTCACCACTCACCACGCCGTCCTTTATATCCAGCTCATTAGCGTACATATAGTCGATGCCCAAACGCTCGCGAATGCCCTCGGCAAAATAGGTAAAGCCGCCGGATAAAATCGCGGTTTTATAGCCCAGGGATTTCAGGGTGCTCATTAAATATTCCGCACCTTCGGTCAGCTCTAACCGTTCCGCCACTTTATCGAGCACCTTGGCATCGAGGCCCTTTAATAAACCCACCCGCTCTTTAAAGCTGGTTTGAAAATCAATGTCACCGGCCATTGCCCGTGCGGTAATGCCCGACACCGCTTCACCGACACCGGCTTCAATCGCTAGCTCATCAATAACCTCAGCGTCGATCAATGTTGAATCCATATCAAAAACCACCAGCCGACGGTGACGGCGGAACACACTATCTTCCTGGTAGGCAATATCGACGTTCAACTGACCCGCCAGCTCAAGTAAAGATTTACGATATTCGACAATATCACGGCCATCACCGCGAATAGAAAATTCAACACAGGCTTTACTCTTGGCATCGACACAATCGAGATCGACCCGGCCAGAGAGGCGCAAAATGCTGTCTATATTCAAACCCTGCTCGGTGCTGACCTGGGTAATGCGGGCAATTTGCTCAGCACTGATATAGCGCGCTAACAAAGTGACGATATGCTGGGGTTTACCCTGCTGGGCGACCCAGTCAGCATAGCTGGCCTCACTGACCGGCTCGAAGCGCACCTGCATATCGAGATCGTGGAGCTTAAACAGCACATCTTTCAGCACCGGCGACGACTCTCGATGAGCGGGCACCTGGGCCAGTACACCAAGGCTAAGGTTGTTGTGAATCACCGACTGGCCAATATCGAGAACATTGACCTCGTACTCAGCCAACACATTCGCCACGGCACTGGTGACACCGGGCTTATCTTCACCGGAGACAATAATCAGTAAAATTTCTTTCACAAAACAACCTTTAAATTTGTTGGTAGTAATAGTGTGAACAGCAGATAAATTATTAAATAATTTAGTCAGCACTATAAATCGATCTTGCAGCCATTATAATTGAGCTCTTGAGAAGATAGAACGCAGAATGGACACTCTTAACCAACATTTAAATAAAATTGGCCTGCAGAAAAAGCTGACACTGTCTGCCGCCCTGCTTTCTCTCCTCTACTGTTTGTTCATCTTACCCCTACTCTATTTTCAGCTGAGCTCACAGGCCGAGTCGCAAGCGCAACTCTTTGGCCAAACTATGAGCCGCCAGCTGCTCGACCAGGTGCGCCAGCCCCTGCTCAATCAAGATGCCGTCAGTCTCCAGGTCGTACTCGATAATCTGGTGGTGCACACGGCAATGGTCAAACAGGCGGCTGTGTTTAAACCTGACAACAGTCTCTTTGCCGAGAGTGTCGAGACCTCCCCCACCTCAAACGCAGACGGCCGTGAGGTTTTTAAGCAGGCCCTGAAACTAAGCAATGGGGCAAACTGGCAAGTTCAACTCACTCTCGACCCCAGCAGTATTCAACAACAGGCAATGACTATTTTCTGGTCGATGAGTGCCCTTGGCCTCTTGCTCTGTGCTGTGATGCTGTACTGGACACGGCGCTTGGGCAATGGCATCAGTGCTCGCCTGCAAAAGCTTCTTGCCTGCTTGCCCGGTGACGAGGCCGACACAGGCGCCAAAACGGAAGATGATGAAATCAGTCGTTTGGAAAAGCGTATCAAACCGCTGTTGCTCAAACCGGCGACCATCGTCAGCGAACCCGACGAAGCTTTGCCAGCACTAGAATCCTGCTGTCTGGCCATTCGCTGTATCAACCTGCCCCAACTGCAAGCCCACCTCAGTCACGACAACCTGCATCGGCTACTGAAACGCTTTGACGATATTATCGCCACCACGGGCGAGCTGTTTAAAGGCGAGCGCTTGAGTGGTGCTAACAACTGCGTTTATTTACGTTTTGTCGCCACCGCTGGCGACAGCAATTTTTTACTGCGCGCCATTAGCAGCCACCTCGCACTGGTTGAGCTGCAACGCGAGCAAGCCAATGACGAAGGGGCCGGTTTAATTCTCAGCAGTGCACTGGCTGTCGACCCAATGCCCAGAGGCGACGATGCAAACGACAGCTGCCAGTTTATGCAAGACACCGCAGCCGAAGTTGTATTTGCGCAACTATCGGCCACCAGCCTGCTCGCCGACCCCTGGCAACTGTTAACTGACGAGACGGCAAAAACAAAAATACCCGCCGAAGCAGGTATCTATTTTGAAGCTTTAGCCGGGGCCAGTAGCGGTGCTAGCGAAGCATTTTTATTTACCGATTTAGGCGGCGAGCAACAGGCCCTGTTTGAACGCCAGCTCGCCTACCTGCGCAATCGACTCAGCGAAAATGATCAACCCCACTGGCAACATTCAGCACCGAGCAATCCACTGATAAGCGCCACCGGCTCGTAAGACCCGCTTCTTAACGAGGCTGCATTCTAATTGCACCGTCGAGGCGAACAGTCTCACCATTCATATAACCATTCTCAACCATGTGACGCGCTAAGCGGCCATACTCATCGGGCTCGCCCAAACGACTGGGGTTGGGCACGGTTGCCGCCAGTGAGTCCTGTACTTTCTGCGGCATGCCGCGCAACAGCGGAGTACCCATAATGCCCGGCGCAATCGTATTGACACGAATACCGACAGTCGCTAGGTCTCTTGCCATGGGCAGAGTCATACCGACGATGCCGCCTTTACTGGCAGAGTAAGCGCACTGACCCACCTGGCCTTCATAAGCGGCAACAGAAGCAGTGTGAATAATCACGCCACGCTCGCCATCAACCAGCTCGTTCTTTGCCATTACTGCGGCACAGCAGCGGGCCACGTTAAAGCTGCCGGTGAGGTTAATGCCGATCAGTTTGGAAAAGTCTTCCAGCGGCATAGGGTTGTTGTCGCGGTCGATAATCTTCTTCGCCGGGCCAATGCCTGCACAATTAATCAGCACATCAATGCGGCCAAACTTTTCAACCACGGCGGCAACGGCAGCTTCTACCGACTCAGCAGAGGCAACATCGACCGACCAAAAGCCGGCTTTGTCTTCGCCCAGGGCTTTAACGGCCTCGGCGCCCAACTCGGCATTGAGGTCAAAAATAGCGATCTTGGCGCCACCGGCGGCCAGTACATCAGTTGTTGCTCGGCCCAGGCCGGAAGCGCCACCAGTAACGATGGCTACTTTATTGCTTAAATCCACAATGTCTCTCCTCTCTTGGTTGGCAGCCTTTGCGACTGCTTAGAACTGTTATTAAAACAGCGTCATAATTTTAGTGTTTGTTAATAGCGTCTTGCTAATAAGGTAAGGCTGTCGATTAAACGTCCGTCAAACGCCCGTCAAACGAGAATGCCCAGCTCTTCTATCATCGCATCACGCATTTTAAATTTCATAATTTTACCCGTCACTGTCATCGGGTAGTCGTCGACAAAGCGAATATAGTACGGCACTTTAAAGTGGGTGATTTTATTTTTGCAGTACGCCCTCACCTCTTCTTCTGTCAACGTTTGCCCCTCGTGACATTTGATCCAGGCACAAACCTGTTCGCCGAGGCGCTCGTCGGGCACACCGACAATCTGTACCTCCTGAATTTTCTCATGGGTGTAGAGAAACTCTTCCACTTCGCGGGGATAAATATTTTCGCCACCGCGAATAATCATATCTTTAATGCGCCCGGTCACGCGCACATAACCCTCGTCATCCATAATGCCAATATCGCCGGAGTGCAGCCAGCCACCGGCG
>CAYWXW010000013.1:31286-34209 GCA_964462265.1 uncultured Porticoccaceae bacterium
ATTGTCGTCGACAATTTTAGTTTCGAGATGGGGGCAAGGTTTACCCACGGTGCCAACGCGCTTGTCGAGGGCATCGTCTGGCTCGGTGGCATGGCTCACCGGGCTTAACTCTGTTTGGCCGTAGGCGATCAAAATTTGCTGCATATTCATTTTGCCAATGACCTGCTTCATCACCGACTCGGGGCATGGCGCGCCAGCCATAATGCCGGTGCGCAGGCTGGACAAATCAAAGCTATCGAATTCAGGGTGGTCGAGCTCGGCGATAAACATGGTCGGTACGCCATGCAGGGCGGTACATTTTTCCTCGGCGACAACGCTCAGGACACTGTGCGGTTCAAAGGCTTCACCGGGGAAGACAGCCGTCGCGCCATGGCAAATACAACCCAGGTTGCCAATCACCATGCCGAAGCAATGGTAGAGCGGTACGGGGATGCACACCTTGTCTTCATGGGTAAGACGCATCACATCGCCGTTGACCTTGCCATTATTCAGCACATTACAGTGCGTTAATGTTGCACCTTTGGGATTGCCCGTGGTGCCACTGGTAAACTGAATATTAATCGCATCGTCCGGCATCAACTGCCCTTTTAATTCGCCAAGCCGAGTATGCTCTGGCTCGCCACCCATGGCACAAACTTCATCAAAGTTGTACATACCCGGTGTTTGGGCCTCGCCCATACGAATCACGGTTTCAAGCTGGGGAAATTTAGCGGCGCGCAATTGGCCGGGTTCACAGCTCGCTAGCTCCGGTGCCAGCTCACACAACATATCGAGGTAGCGGCTACTCTTAAAAGACTCGGCACTAATAATGGCGCGGCACTGGACTTTATTTAAAGCGTACTCAAGCTCATAGAGACGATAGGCCGGGTTGATGCAAACCAGAATAGCGCCTATTTTTGCCGTGGCAAATTGCGTTAAACACCACTCGTAACAGTTCGGCGCCCAAATGCCGACGCGGTCACCGGGCTCTATGCCCAATGCCAGCAAGCCCGTGGCCAGCCTTTCAATTTCGTGCTGATATTCGCTGTAGGTCCAGCGGATATTTTGATGGGCCACCACCAGCGCCTCATTATCGGGAAAGCGCTCGACAGCCAGGTCAAACTGATTACCAATGGTGTCGTAAATTAGCGGCTCGGTCGCCGCACCACACATATAACTTTTTTCCAGTTTCATTCTGTCTCCGGCCGGTGGCCTCTATGTCGTTATTACCCGCCTATTATTTCAGTGACGGGGTTCTACCGGTTTGCAAGGTGGCGCAATTTACCAAGACCCAGCGGCGCTGGCAAACAGGGATACCACGACAATAATTGAGCGTTTAGCGAGCCTTTCAACCTCTCCCCGTACCCTAGTAAATCAGGCTGGCAAACCAAATTGAAGTTTACGTTAACGTAAGTTATATTTCACCCCCCGCACAGGCTGGTAGCAATGGCTAAAAAAACGAGAACTTACAGTATTTCGGAATTGGCCAAGGAGTTCGGTGTCACCACGCGAACCATTCGCCACTACGAAGAGTTGCAACTACTTTTACCCGAGCGACAGGGTCAAAAGCGTATTTATAGCCCTGCCGATCGCATCAAGCTGAAATTAATTGTGCGCGGCAAACGTATCGGCCTCTCCCTGCAAGAGAGTGGCGAACTGCTGCATATGTATGAACCCGGCCGCGACAATGTCGACCAGCTTGAACGCACCGTGGAATATATCGGCGCGTCACGGCAAAAATTATCTCAACAATTGCGCGATATCAGCACCATGCTAGACGAGCTCGACAAAGCCGAGGCCGGTTGCAAGGCCGAACTTGAAACCCTCCGCAAAGCGGCCAAGCAAAAATAGAGCCCCCCCCTACAATCACCGCCCAAGGAAACACCGTCATGAACTCACCCTTTAAAAGTATGAATTTCGACCTCGGCCAGGACGTCGATATGCTACGCGACGCCGTCTATCAATTTGCCCAGGGTGAGATTGCTCCCCGCGCCGAACAAATCGACATCGACAATAACTTCCCCCCTGAACTGTGGAAGAAATTTGGCGACATGGGTCTGCTGGGCATGACCGTCGAAGAGGAATACGGCGGCACCAATATGGGTTATCTGGCTCACGTGGTGGCGATGGAAGAAATCTCCCGCGCCTCAGCCGCTGTCGGCCTGTCTTACGGCGCCCACTCCAACCTGTGCGTTAACCAAATTCGCAAAAATGGCAGCCACGAACAAAAGCTCAAATATCTGCCCAAGCTTTGCTCCGGTGAGCACGTCGGCGCACTGGCCATGAGCGAGCCGGGTGCGGGCTCTGACGTGGTGAGCATGAAGCTGCGCGCCGAGAAAAAAGGCGACCGCTATATTCTCAACGGCAACAAGTTCTGGATCACCAACGGCCCCGATGCCGATACCTACGTGATTTACGCCAAAACTGAACCCACTAAAGGTTCAAAAGGTATTACTGCTTTTATTGTTGAGCGCGACTTCCCCGGCTTTAGCCGTGCACAGAAACTCGACAAGCTCGGCATGCGCGGCTCCAACACTGGCGAGCTGGTTTTTGAGGACTGCGAAGTACCCGCTGAAAATATTCTCGGCAATGAAAACCAGGGCGTTAAAGTACTCATGTCGGGCCTCGATTTTGAGCGCACCGTGCTGTCCGGTGGCCCCGTGGGTTTGATGCAGGCCTGCATGGACATCGTCATTCCCTACTATCACGACCGCAAACAGTTCGACACACCCATCGGTGAATTCCAGCTAATGCAAGGCAAGCTGGCCGATATGTATGTTGACCTCAATACCTCCCGCGCTTACCTTTACGCAGTGGCCAAAGCTTGCGACCGCGGTGAAGACTCGCGCAAAGATGCCGCCGCTGTTATTTTGTACACCGCCGAAAAAGCCACGCAAATGGCCCTGCAGGCGATACAGGCACTGGGCGGCAATGGCTACATTAA
>CAYWXW010000013.1:34309-36643 GCA_964462265.1 uncultured Porticoccaceae bacterium
AACGTTATGAGCTATGAATCGGTATTAAAAGACGGGCACTTCAAAGGTAAAACCATATTGGTCACTGGCTCCGGCAGTGGCTTTGGCCGCTGCATCGCCCACGAGCTGGCCTCGCTGGGCGCAACCATTTTAATGATGGGGCGCACCGAAGAAAAACTGGTGACAGTGAAAGCCGAAATTGAGGGCGACGTCCCCGGCGCCATCGTCGACTACGGCTGTGCCGACATTCGTGATGCCGAGGCCGTTGAGTCCGTAATCGACAAATTTATTGCTGCCCACGGCCAGATTCACGGCCTGGTCAATAACGCTGGCGGCCAGTTTCCCGCCGACCTCGAAAACATCAGCCCCAACGGCTTTCTCGCCGTGGTGCGCACCAACTTGCTGGGTGGCTTTATTGTCTCCAAAGCGGTGTTCCTCAAGTCGATGAAAGAACACGGTGGCGCCATCGTCAATATTACCGCCGACAACTTTGGCGGCATGCCGCGCATGGCCCACTCCGGTGCGTCCCGTGCAGGCATGGAAAACCTCACCCAAACCGCCGCCGTCGAATGGGCCTATGCCGGTGTGCGTCTCAATGCCGTGGCGCCGGGTTATTTGGGCTCATCGGGTCTCGATACTTATGAAGATCCAGAAATGGTCGAGTGTATTCCCCACTTTCCCGAGGCCGTACCCCTCAACCGGGTCGGTACCGAATCAGAAGTCAGCTCGGCGGTCTGCTTTTTACTCAGCGAAGGCGCCAGCTACATTAACGGCGTGACACTGAAAGTCGATGGCGGTAGCTCACTGTGTTTAAGCTCGCCACTGGGCCGCAAGATTAAACGTGCGCAGCGCAATAACGAACCCTACAACGGCTTCCATCGCGCGACGTTCCCCAAGGTATTGTCATAACAAAATCTGAAAACCGAGCCTTGCCATAGCATGGCCCACAACTCATTTAACGAGACCTTTCGTGCAAAGGTCTCGCAACACTAGCCGAAGAGAATCGCTTCCATGGCCGTATTGAAATCCAAGATCAACACCCGCACTACCGACTTCGCCGACAATGCCGCGCAAATGCAGAGCATTGTCGACGACCTGAATGAGAAGATCGCCCAGCTCAGCCTCGGTGGTAACCAGAAGTCACGCGACCGCCATGAGAGCCGTGGCAAACTCCTTCCCCGCGACCGCCTGAAATATCTGCTCGACCCCGGCAGCCCCTTTTTGGAATTCTCCCAATTTGCCGCCTGGGAGTGCTACGGCGACGACTATGTACCCGGCGCCAGCTTGATCACCGGCATTGGTCGGGTCGCCGGGCAGGAATGTCTGATTGTCGTCAATGACCCCACGGTCAAAGGCGGCACCTACTACCCCTTAACGGTCACCAAGCAGATACGCGCCCAGACCATCGCCGATGAAAACAACCTGCCCTGTATTTATCTGGTTGACTCCGGCGGGGCCTTCTTGCCAATGCAGGCCGAGATATTCCCCGACCGCCTGCACTTTGGCCGCAGCTTCTTTAACGAAGCGGTAATGTCATCGAAGGGTATTCCTCAAATCGCCGTGGTCATGGGCTCGTGCACTGCCGGTGGCGCCTATATGCCCGCCATGGCTGACGAGTCGATTATCGTTAAAGAACAGGGCACCATCTTTCTCGGTGGCCCGCCCCTGGTAAAAGCGGCGACCGGCGAAATCGTCAGCGCTGAAGATCTCGGTGGTGCCGATGTGCACTGCCGCACCTCCGGTGTTACCGACCACTACGCACAGAATGATCACCACGCTCTGCAACTGGCCCGCCAGTCTATCGCCCGTCTCAACCGCGTGAAGCCAGCACAGCTCGATATTAAGGAGTCCGTTGAGCCACTTTACGACGCCAAAGAGATTTACGGCGTGGTGCCCAAAGACAGCAAGAAACCCTACGACGTGCGCGAGGTCATCGCCCGCGTGGTCGACGGTTCTGAATTCGACGAATTCAAAGCCCTCTACGGCGCCACCCTGGTTTGCGGTTTCGCCCGCATTCACGGCTACCCGGTGGGCATACTCGGCAACAACGGCATATTGTTTGGCGAATCGGCACAAAAGGGCGCGCACTTTATTGAACTCTGCGCCCAGCGCAAAATTCCTCTGGTCTTCCTGCAGAACATCACCGGCTTTATGGTTGGCAAGCAGTACGAGGCCGGCGGCATCGCCAAACACGGTGCAAAACTGGTCACAGCCGTGGCCTGTGCCAAGGTGCCCAAGTTCACCATTATTATTGGCGGCTCTTTTGGTGCCGGTAACTACGGCATGTGCGGTCGCTCTTACGACCCGCGCTTTTTATTCATGTGGCCCAATGCGCGCATCTCGGTAATGGGTGGC
>CAYWXW010000013.1:36807-36906 GCA_964462265.1 uncultured Porticoccaceae bacterium
CCCCGCCGACACTCGCACTGTGCTGGGTCTGTGCATATCAGCCAGTCTTAACAAAGAGATTGAAGATACCAGGTTTGGCGTCTTCAGAATGTAGTTTTA
>CAYWXW010000014.1:0-19496 GCA_964462265.1 uncultured Porticoccaceae bacterium
CCGAGGTAAACCCGTTTCACAGCGTTTAACAAAACCGGGGTTTAAAGCGCGTGCTTCTTGCTCCAGCACAGGCCCGTCAACCGTAATACCGGCCGCTTCTAACTTGCCAATACCACCGGAGGCAACGCGGTGGGGATCAGCCAAACCATAAACTACGCGCACTATGCCCGCCGCCATTAGGGCCTGCGCACAGGGCGGGGTACGGCCATGATGATTGCAGGGTTCTAGCGACACATAAGCGGTGGCACCACGCGCACCGTCACCCGCTGCGTTAAGGGCAACGATTTCGGCATGGGGGCCGCCAGCACGGTGATGCCAGCCCTCGCCAACCACGTCGCCTGCGCGAACAATGACACAACCCACACGGGGATTAGGTCGAGCGGTGTACCAGCCTTTTTTGGCCAGCTGTATGGCGCGTGCCATATAGCCAATATCCGTCGCCGCTGTCATAGCGTGAGGCCCTTTTTAGGCACCCGCTTTGCCCGCCCCATCATCTTCCTTTTCAAGGCGATCGAGCTCGGCACGAAATTCATTTAAATCCTGAAAGCTGCGATAGACAGAGGCAAAACGCACGTAGGCGACATCGTCGAGCCCGCGCAATTGCTCCATGACTTTTTCACCGATCATGCGCGCCGAAATTTCCCGCTCACCGGCGCTCTGTAACGAACGCTTAATTTGCGAGAACGCAGCCTCCACTTGCTCGGTGCTCACGGGGCGCTTTTCCAGTGCCCGGTGCAGACCTGCCCGCAACTTTTCTTCATCGAAGGGCTCGCGGCTTTCGTCGCGCTTTATAACGCGAGGCATCAACAGCTCAGCCACTTCAAAGGTGGTGTAGCGCTCTTTGCAGGAAACGCACTCACGCCGACGGCGCACCTGATCACCCTCGGCAACCAGCCGAGAATCAATCACTTTGGTATCGTTAGCGCCACAAAAGGGGCAATGCATGGAGGTATTCCGTCGGGCTGAAATTAGCGGCGCATACTAACACAAAGCCCACTGCCTCGGGCTTTGTGTTACATCAAGCAAACACAGGGAGTTGAAGCCTCCGCTGCGAGCCGGCTAACAAGCCCACCGCAGCGCAGCGGTTTAGCTAAATTTTAGATTTCTTTATAAACCGGGTGCCGCTTACAAATAGCCAATACTTTAGCTTTTACATCAGCAATAACCTGCTCAGACGTATTGTCTTCGAGCGAGGCCAGCACATCACACATCCAGTGAGTCAGCTCAACAGTATCAGCTTCGCTAAAACCACGGGTGGTAATCGCCGGGGTGCCAACGCGTAAACCGCTGGTGACAAAGGGTGAACGCGGGTCATTGGGCACGGCATTTTTGTTGACGGTGATATTGGCCTGACCCAGCGCTGCATCGGCATCTTTACCGGTGTAGTCTTTGCCAATCAGGTTAACCAGCATCAAATGGTCATCGGTGCCACCGGAGACAATATCAATACCGCGCTCGATAAAGGTTGCCGCCATGGCGCGGGCGTTGACCACGACTTGCTGCTGATAGGCTTTGAACTCATCGCTCATCGCCTCTTTAAAGCTGACCGCTTTAGCCGCGATAACGTGCATCAATGGGCCACCCTGACCACCGGGGAAAACGGCAGAATTAAACTTTTTCTCCAGCGCCTCATTGGCACGGGCGAGAATCAGTCCGCCACGGGGGCCACGCAGTGTTTTATGGGTCGTCGTGGTGACCACATCGGCAATCGGCACCGGGTTGGGATAGCAGCCTGCCGCAACCAGACCGGCAACGTGGGCCATATCGACCATCAAATAGGCACCCACTTTATCGGCGATATCGCGAAAGCGCTGCCAATCCATGATGCGCGAATAAGCAGAGAAACCAGCAATAATCATTTTTGGCTTGTGCTCCAGCGCCAGGGCTTCAACCTGGGCGTAATCGACTTCGCCGGTGGCGTTGTCCAGACCGTACTGAATAGCGTTGTAAGTCTTGCCCGAAAAGCTCGGCTTGGCACCGTGGGTCAGGTGACCACCGTCGGCCAGACTCATGCCCAATACGGTATCGCCCGGCTCGCACAGCGCCTGATAAACAGCGGCGTTGGCCTGAGAGCCCGAGTGGGGCTGCACATTGGCGTAGTCGGCACCGAACAGTTCTTTGGCGCGCTCAACCGCCAATTCTTCAGCGACATCGACATACTCGCAGCCGCCGTAATAGCGCTTGCCCGGATAGCCTTCAGCATATTTATTCGTTAACACCGTGCCCTGGGCAACCATCACCTGGGGGCTGGTGTAGTTTTCAGAGGCGATCAGCTCAATGTGCTCTTCTTGACGGCGCTCTTCATCTTGTATCGATTGCCAAATTTCTGGATCGAACTGGGCCAGGGTTTGCTGATTATCAAACATAATTCGGACTCTCGCGGAAAAGCGGAGATTCTACACAATCCGCAGCGGGTAGCCTATCCCGCAAGCAAAGATATCCCCGCAAATGGCTACGCCGCAACCGCCTTAACAGGTGCCTTGTGGACGTTTACTCCTCAATCAAGTCCAGCACACTGCTACTTGTCAATCACCAGGCTTTGCCGTTACCCTGCGAGGCAGAATAGCGGCGCGAAACAATACCCCCACTAATGCCAGTTTTTCCCCAGCTCTGGGTGGCACTAAAAACCCGCAGCCGAACGCTGTCGCAAGCCCCCCGGGCACGGACTTAAAGACATGTTAATTAAAGAAGTTCGTTGAGAGGTTTATGATCCTAGGGCAGCATTTATTGATCGAATGCCACGGCCAGCATGCCAGCCTCGATCGCGAAGAGCTAAGCGCGCTACTGCACGAAGCTGCGCTAGCGGGTGGCGCCACGGTACTGTTTCAACACTTCCACAAATTTGGCGACCAGGGTGGTGTCACCGGGGTATTGATTCTCGCCGAATCCCATATCACCGTACACACCTGGCCCGAATACGCCTACGCGGCCTTTGATGTTTTCATGTGTGGTGAGGCGCGACCCAGAGATGCCGCCGCCGTGATCGCCGCTCGCTTTCCCGCAGCGCAAGTCGAAATAAAGGCTGTGGACAGGGCCTCCCCCGCACACCCGACAACGCCCGGCCTGGCCCCTCACCAGCAACACCGTTTTAGCGCGACAACTCACTCTAGCGAGACCTAAGCAATGCAAAAATTTAAGTGGGCATGGGTCTTCATCCTCTGCCAAAGTCTGGTGCTTATTGGCTGCTCATCCGAGCAGGAGAAATGGCAAAAACAATTAGACCAGCAGGCACTGGTCACCGACGCTAAAATCGAGCGTCTAAAGCAGCACATTGGTGGCGGGCAGATTGCCAACACCAACGTGCTCAGCCAATACGCCGAGATTATCCGCCAGGACAATCCCGACTTAGGCGCATTGAGTAGTGCCCTGGCCCAGGACGCCGGCCCCGATGGGCCCATCATTCGCTCCCTCGAGTCGCGGCTGGGCGATGCTAAAAACGACATCAACCAGGTCGTGACCATGGGCCACGAACAGGTCAATAAAGTCTACCAGGAGCTTTCGGCCATTGAAGCCGCCGCCGCGCCCGACACCTACGGCATGATGCTCAGCGACCCCATCAATGTGCTCGCCGATATGTCCCAGGGCAAGCTGGCTCGCGTCGCCGCCCTCAGCGCCGAGGCCAGCGCCCGCATCAATGATGCCGAAGACTTCGGCCCCGGTAGCCAACTGGTCGGCAACCCCCAGTACGGCAACTGGCAGACCAATAGCTCAGGCAACTCGTACTGGCACTGGTACGGCCAGTACGCCTTGTTTTCCACCCTGTTTCGCAACCCCATTGGCTACGGCAGCTGGGGGCGACACCGCGACTACAGCTATTACAACGACTACGGGCGCTCTACCTACACCTCACCCAGTCAGCGTAAAAACCAGCAAACGACCGAGCGCAGCACGCGGCAAAAATTCAAAAGCTCGGGGCAACGCTTCACCAGCCCCTATGCCAACACCAAGCAAACCACGTCTGCCGTCGCCAGAAAAAGTAGCAAGTTTCAGTCACGCTCACTGCCGCGCAGCACTGCCACGAAATCAACAGTAAAAAACACCACGTCCAGCTACCGCAACTCATCGTATCAATCATCACGCAGCCGCTTTGGCGGCAAATAGGGGGGCAGAACACCATGGCTTATGAACTTTCAATGTGGTCACTGGCCATCGTGGCCATCAACCTCAGTATCGCTATCGGCGCTATCTGTATATTTCGTCTGCTCTTTGGCCTGCTGGCCGGGGTCGACACCACCGTTGAGTTAGCGGAAAAGGACAATTACGCCTTTGGCATCACCTTTGCCGGCGGCGCCGGAGCACTGGGGTTGATTTTATCGGCGGCAGTCACTGGCGATGCCGCCGCCAACTTGCTCACTGAAGCGGGCAATGTACTGACCTACGCACTGGCGGGCATGGCCCTTCTGAAAGTGGGCTCAATGATTAACGACTACATTATTTTCCACAAAGTCTCTCTCAAAGCCGCCATTGCCGACCACCAACTGGCCGCCAGTTATGTTCAGGCCAGTCACTTTTTAGCCCTCGGCCTGATCATCAGCTCAACAGTGAACTGGGTCGAATATGAAACCTGGCGCGGCCTGCCCTCCGTACTGATGCTGTTTTTTGGCACCCAGTGCATTTTGCTCCTGGTCACGCGCTTGCGCGCCGCTGTCTACCGCCGCCGCCATCAGGGTGAGAGCCTGCAACAGGCCATCGTCGCCGGCAACACCGCCCTGGCGATTCGCTACTCCGGGCACGTGCTCGGTACCGCGCTGGCGATGACAGCCGGCGCCAGCCTGGTTGAATACCATCCAGCCCAGTCCCTGCTATCCGTCGCCTACTGGCTGGGCGCCGGCACCGGCCTGGCACTGCTCCTGCCCGCGCTGGCACTGATCGCCCGCAAGGCCATTTTGCTGAAAATCAATGTCGCCGAAGAAGTGGACGAACAACAAAATATCGGTGTTGCCGCCATTGAGGCAGTGATTTATATGGCTGTCGCTCTGTTGATCATCGGAGTGCTTGCCTAGAGTGGGCAGCACAGCGCCACAACAGCCGAGAAAATCCCGTCGCGAGCTGATTTTCCACGATATTTTTCTGATCGCCGTGATGGCGACTCTGGCCGGCTGCGGCCTGATTTACGAATATTTAATGGCCCACTACGCCGGCCGTGTCATCGGCGCTCTCGAATCCACGCTCTATGCCATGATCGGCCTGATGATCGTCGCCATGGGCCTTGGCGCCCTGCTCGCCAAATGGGTGCGCTGCCCCTTCAAGGCTTTTGCCTGGCTGGAGTGGGGCATCGCCAGCCTCGGCGCCACGGCGCTGATTATTATCTCCCTGAGCATTTCCCTGGCCTTTAGTTTTCCCGCCTATCTGCAGGATATCTACGGCCTGCACCCCAGTATCACCACCGACGGTCAGGTGGTGCAGGGTCTGGCCAAAATTGCCAAGGCCACGCCCTTTGTCATCGGGGGGCTACTGGGCTTGATGATCGGCATGGAAATACCCCTTATCGCCCGCATTCGCGAGCAGCTGCACGGCCAGCATCTCGAACACAATCTGGGCACTATTTACGGCGCCGACTATATTGGCGCCGGCATTGGCGCGGCGATCTGGGTACTATTTTGTCTGCAACTGCCGGTGCTCGTCGCCGCACTGAGCACGGCCCTGGTCAACGCGCTTATCGGCATCGCCTTTCTGATCAAATACAGCGTCCACCTACCCCAACGCAAAGCGCTATGGCTGGCTCATCTCAGCCTGCTGGTACTACTGGCCACCCTCGCTGGCGGTGGCGCAGCGTGGATGGAGAATATGCACCGCGCCCTTTTTAAGGACAAAGTACTGTACACCAAAATCACCCCCTATCAGCACCTCACCCTGACCGAACGTATTATTGGTGCCGGTCTACCTAAAATAACCAGCCTCTACATCAACGGGCGTTTGCAGTTTTCGAGCAATGACGAGCTGATTTACCACAGCTATTTAACCGTGCCCCCCCTCCTCGCCTCGGCGCGGCAAGACAAAATACTGGTGATTGGCGGCGGCGACGGTCTGGCCCTGCGCGACATTATGCGCTGGCAGCCCGAGGCGGTGACGCTGATCGATCTCGATGGCGAAATGATTTCCCTGTTTAGCGGCAACGACCCGGAGGCGCCCGCCGCCATCTCTGCGCGCTTGCTGCAACTCAACGGCGCCGCCTTGCGGGATGAGAGGGTCGAGGTGATCGTCGGCGACGCCTTTGTCGAAGTGGAGGCGCTGCTCAGTGCTGGACGCCATTTCGACACCATCATCGTCGACCTGCCCGACCCCAGCCACCCCGATATCAACAAGGTCTATTCAACCTTTTTCTATCTGCGCTTAAAGCAATTGCTCAGTGCTGACGGGGCCATTGGCATTCAGTCGACCTCGCCCTTTCACACCCAGCAAGCCTTTATTTCCATCGGCAAAACCCTTCAGGCAGCGGGTTTTACCAGCGAGCAATATCACGCCAATGTACCGACTTTCGGCGAGTGGGGCTGGACCATTGGCACGCTGCGCGGGGGCAGCGCCTCACAGCGTATTGCCGCCAGCGAGACACTGAACGATGAGTCGCTCAAACAACTATCCAACTGGGTATCAAAACCACAAATCCTCGCCGCCTTTGTGTTCTCCCCACGCTATTTTGTCGATGCCAAGGACATTAAGATCAACACCCTCGGCTCGCACCAACTCTACCAATACCACCAGCGCGCCTGGAAACAACACGACGGGGCCTTTTTTCCCGATCAAAACCCCTTTGACTAACGCCATAATATGGCATACTGTTAGCCATCGCCATATTATGGCGTAGCGCAGATACTACCTAGGAGCTTTGCATGTCGCTTAATGAACTCGCCTTTAAACTCAACGCCCACACAACTGCTGAAGATACGCGTTTCGATGCCGTGCTGGCAGAGAGCGGTATATTGGAAGTCATCTGTTCCAACAATGAAGAATTCCCCATCAACATCGTCAAGACCGACACGCAATTGCTGGCCGTCACCCCCCTGTTCAATGTCAACGAGGTCAAGCCCGAGAAGGTCAACGAACTCAACGAAGAGCTCTTGTTAATCAGCCCTGCCATTCCCCTCAGTGCCATTGGCCGGCAAGGCGACAGTTATATTTTATTTGGCGCCATGGCGCTGGACACCTTATTCGAAAACATTGTTCACGAACTCGAAGTGCAAGCTGAAAACACCGTCGATGTACTGCAGGTCATAGAGCCTCTACTGCTCTAATTAGCAAGCCAGCGGCCACGACCCACAAGCTCGCCCTACAATTGTTTATAACGGAGATACACCATGGGTATTTTAAAAAACATACTAACCGCCGTGCGCGGTGGTGCCAGTGAAGTTGGCGAATCCATTGTCGATGCCAATGCCGTGCGCATTCTCGGCCAGGAAATTCGCGATGCGCAAGATGCCATTGGCAAGGCCAAGCAATCCCTGACCGGGCTCAAAGCCAGCGAAATAAAACTCAAGCGAGAAATCAACAGCCTTGAAAGTGATATCGCCAGTTACGAAAGCAAGGCCGTGCAAGCCCTCGAAGCCGGCAATGAAGCCCTCGCCGTCGAGGTCGCGGAGCGCATTGCTGAAATCGAAAATGAGGCCGCCGAAAAAGGCACCGAGCACAGCGCCCTGAGTGCCCAGGTCAATAAGATCAACAGCATGATTCGCCAGCGCGAGAAGGTCATTCAGAAAAATGGCCGGGAGCTCGAAAAAATAAAAACCGTTGAGCAATTACAAAAAGCGACGTCGAGCATGTCAACCAACTTTGCCGCCACCAATGCCAGCGAGCACCGCGTGTCAAAGGCTCTCGAGCGCGTCAAAAAGAAGCAGGCCAACTGGGAAGACCGCATGGAAGCTGGCGAGTGGATGGAAGGCGAAGCCAGTGGCGACGACCTCGATAGCAAGCTAAAGTCTGCCGGCATCGGCGCCAATACAAGCAGTGGCGCGAGCAGTGTCCTCGAGCGGCTGAAAAAGAAATCTGGCCAATAGGGCCGCCCCAACCGTCAACGTCGCCAAGGCAGCCCTTATTCGGTCTGCTCTGGCGCTGGAAAGCCCATGCTTAAAAAGCTCTTCTCCCGCAACAAGCCCGCTAGTGAGCGCCAGCTCGACTGCCCCAGCCAATTACTGGTTGGCGATATGCTCTCGCTCAAATACCGCGACTCCCTGCCCCAGGCGCTGCGCGAACAATCGCTAGAAGTGATTAAGGTCGCCACCTACGAGTTTGCCTCGGGCAGTAGTAAAGAGGTGGTGCTAAAAGATGCCCACAACCAACTCTACTTTATGGGCATTGAGAATGAAGACGGCAAGCTATCTTTGTGCTTTGCCCGAAAAATTGGCCGCCAGCAGCTCTTCACCTTTATCGATGAAAACAGCTTTGCGCAATTGTGGTCGCAAAACTGGCCCGATCTTATCGTCCAAAACCCACCCAGCGAGCTCGCCGATTGGCTCAGCCCCCGCTACCAGCAAAGCGTCAAAGAACAGGAAGCCTACTATTATGATCGCGACTGCCAGGGGGAAGATCTTGCGGCAGCCGAGGACGGTGAGGAATTGCGCATCCACGAGTGCGAAGGCAGTGACGACCACTACGGCTTGGGCGTTGAAACCAGCGAGGATGGCTCGATGGAGATTTTTCTACAGGTCTATTGTGCCGTCGATGTGATCGAACAAATGTGGCCGCGCAACACGGCAGATAGTCATGGCAATTAAACACAATCCGAAATGGGCCGATGAAAAGCGCGCCCTGAAAAAAGTGCAGATGCACTTCGTCTTTAAAGAACAGCTCAATAAACGCATTCGCCACGACGCCGCCGATGAAAACCTCAACCCCAGCGACATTATTCGCAAAATCGTTGGCCTGCCCTACCAGCGCATTCAGCGGCCGCGCATCGGCCTGTCCTTTAACTCCGATGATTTACACTTCCTCTCGCAGCGCTACCAGGTTCCCGTCGACGACGAAAAAACCATCAAACAGCGCGTTCGCGAAGAAGTGACCGAGTGCTATCAAGAGCGTGAACCGACGGTTGCACCAACAGACAGCGCTGGCGCCAAACCCAATGAAGGCGACTAACTCACCATGTTGATCCAGTTCATCAACCTGCGTCACTGGCGACGCTACCACCTGAAGTACTCCGTCGAACACGAGCAGGGCACAATTTACAAACTGGCCCGCCTATTTTCTTTACTGATCGCCCTCATCCTTATCCATTCAGTGGCGATGGTCTATTTTGAAAGTCTCGGCTGGGGCGATGCTCTCTGGCTCTCGGTGACCACCGTCACTACGGTGGGCTACGGTGATATTTCCGCCGCCAGCTGGCAAGGCCGTTTATTTACCACCGTCTGTTTATATGTATTAGCAATATCACTACTGGCACAACTGGCCGCAGAATTTTTTGAATACCGTATAAAAAAACGTGGCGACAAATTCCGCGGCAACTGGATATGGAACGACATGAATAAGCACCTGCTCATCATTAACACACCGGCGGCAAATAGCGGCGCCTACCTTGAGCGCTTAATCGGCCAGATTCGCGCCACGCCCAAGTTTGCTCAACTCCCCCTGCAAATATTGACCCGCAATTACCCCGCCGGCCTACCTCGCGAACTCAGCAGCCACAACGCCGTGCACTACAACGGCGGCGCTGAAGACGCCCAAAGCCTGGCCGCCGTCAACGTCAAGACAGCGGCATTCATTGTTATTTTAGCCCGAGATGGCAGCGATCCCCTATCGGACAGCTTGACCTTCGACATTCTCAGCCGCATTCAGGACGCGGGTAGTTCAGCCACCATTCTGGCTGAGTGCATCGTCGATGAAAATCGTCAACGCCTGAAAAATGCCGGGGCAGCGGTGGTAATACGCCCCATTCGCGCCTATCCCGAACTCCTGGTGCGCGCCCTCGCCACACCCGGTACAGAGGTGGTATTGGAAAATTTATTTACCCACGATGAAAGTAACCTGCAGCGGGTCGACCTCAACTTTAGCAATATATTGTGGAAAGACATTATTACTGTTTTTCTGAACAACGATTTTGGCATCCCCCTGGCTTATATCGACGCCGAGGGTGTTCGCAGTAATCCGCCAGCCCTGCATCGCTGTTCTGGTAGCGGTATTATTTCCATGACCAGCGCCGGGCGCAAACTCCCCACCGATAAAATCATCGTAGATTTTTCTCGCCTGCACACAGAGACCGACCCCACCTCCACCTGATGAGTTCTTTTACCAGCTCCGCAAAAGTACCCGCTGTCATTTATTTACTGGCCGCTCTGTGGGCGGTGCATGGGCTGCAATGGCTGATTCCCGGCGACCTACATCACTACGGCATTATGCCGCGCAGCGTCACCGAGTTATGGCATGTTGCCCTGGCGCCCTTTTTACACGCTAACCTTTGGCATTTGATGGGCAATAGTCTGGCGCTACTCGGCCTGGGTCTCTTGATACAGACGAAAAAAAACACCCAATTGTGGGAGTTATGGGTAATTCTCAGTCTGTTTGCGGGGCTCGGTACCTGGCTATTTGGCAGTAGCAGGGCCTACCATATCGGTGCCAGTGGCGTCGTTTTAGGCCTCTGGGCCTTTATCATCACCGATGCCTACTTTCGACGCTCCACGAAAGCCATTGTCATTGCCGTGGCCGCCCTGGTTTTTTATCCCAGCGCCCTGTTTACCGTATTCGACTTTCGGCCACATATTTCCTGGGCTGGCCACATGTCCGGACTGGTGAGCGGCGCGCTTATCGCCTGGCTGAATGCCAGGGGTCAAGCGATAAGCCGGAAAGAAATATAAACACTCGACTAACTACTCACTAAACCGCTTGAGCCATGCGCTTTGCGAGTGCTTTGTAGGAACCAATATTAAAGGCCAGCCCCATGTGGGACGCCTTGTTGACTTCGATATTAAGACTTTCGTCTTCTTCGGCACAGCTCTGCCAGCCAACGATACCGTCATTTCGCGAATAGATAGCAAATTGCGGCACATCAACACTGCGCGGGGCAATCATGTTTTGCACAAAGTCGCACATACAGTAGCCGGTGCCGCAGGACGCACCTAAGTCTCGCCCCACTAACTTACCCTGGCCAATTTTCAGGTAGTCCCAAACCCCAACCACCGAGGGGTGGGCTTCAACAATATCCCTAAAAGGCGAGCCCACGGTGACCACTCGATTAATAAGCTCCGGGATTTTTTGCACAATGGTTTTTGCCAGCATGCCACCCAGGCTGTGGCCCACCAAAATCACCTTTTTACCGCTTCTGCGGTGGATTCCCTCAATTTGACGGATCAACTTGGTCGCCGTTTTCTCGGGGCAATTAGTATTCCAGTGGATTTTCGCCGCGTGGGGCTTATAGCCAATTCGCCGCATCCATTGACGCATCGGCAGCATAATAAGGTCATTGGCGATAAAGCCGGGGATCACCAATACGGGCTCCCCATTACCACGCTCAACACCGCGCCCCCAAAAAACAGGGTGACAGTGCAGCGCCGCAAACTCCGCTGGGAAAATGGCCTCGCGCCAAATCGGAGTGAGCGTGGACTCGATAGAGGGGTCATGGGCAAAAGGGCCGTCCTCATCATCATTTTCTAGATGATCGAGCAGCTCCTCCATCGCATCACTGGTATTGTATTCACTCATGCTTCAACCCCGCTGCGTAAATTCTGCAGCCCGTTAATTCAACAACCGGGCATACTACTTCAAAAAACGCTAAAACAAAATGAGGGCGACCCGTTGCGGTGGGTCGCCCTCATTTAAGCTTTATAGTTAAGCAACGGACTTCGTCATTTTCTCGGCAGCTTCTTGAGCACTGGCTACCGACTTCTTCACCAGCTCTGTCATTGGGTTTTCTAGCCCCCACGAGCGGTATAAGTTAAGCGCCGCTTTCGACGAGTTACGCGTACCCTCAAAAAGCGATTTGGCCGTGCTGTTAAAGCTATCGGACATATCGCGCTGCTCACTAACCATCGCCTTAAAGACATCAAAGGCCTCGGCCTGTGACTGAGTCAGCGACTCCAGCACCACACCTATATTGGCTTGATAATCTTTAGGGCTAGCAGCGAGCTTTTTAGACAGCTCCAAAGCATTGGCCTGATTGTCGGCAATGCGCTTACCGAGAGAATCACCTAAACGAACACCACGCTCACGGGCACTTTTAAAAGCACCACTAACAATTTTTTGGTTTTCAATGAGCGTATCAATGTAGCCTTGAACTTCTAAAGAGATGTCTGCCTCCGTCTTTGCAGACTTAGATGATGATCTAGTTTTTACAGCACTTGCTTTCGATTCGGTCATGACTCTTCCTCAGATAAATTAATAGATTACGCAGAGCACCCATGGCTTACGCTTTATCCTGAAGGCGAAAAGCAACATCAAGATACGCTTGCTATTTAAATGCAAATTGCATATAGTGTCAAGCATTAAATAAATGCAAATTGCATATAGCGTATAGCTACATTTGTTAACCCTTGAACGGATGGCTCACATGGCCGAAGATAAAGAAACACCAACGACTAAAATGCCCAGCGAAATGCTCACGGCACATTTGCTAGCCTTGCTTAAAAATTGGTCTGGCTACGGCTACGAGTTGGCAAAAAAACTAGAGGAAGCAGGCCACGGCGGTTACAACAGCGGCACGCTGTACCGCACACTGCGTCAGATGGAAAAGACCGGGCTGATTTCATCACTCTGGGATACCTCTTCAGACGGGCCCGCACGCAGAATTTACAGCCTGACCAAAACTGGCTCGCTGTTTCTTAACAACTGGATCACTATGCTCGACATGCACAAGGCCGCTCTCAATAGCTTTATAAAGGTCGCCGAAAAAGTGAGCGAACCATACGACAAGTCATTTAGCGGTAAAGAAAAAGACGTAGACTCCTAAATCACGACAGCCATTTCAAGACACTGAAAACCCACCAACAGCGTAAGGAATACAATATGAGTCAAGATAAAGACAACTATTTCATGGAGCCCATGAGAATGTGGCGCGAATGGGTTCAGAAATCGGAAAAGCAATGGAGTGGAGCGCTCACCGACATGATGGCCGACGAGAAGTCGAGCAAGATGTTTGGCCACTACTTCCAGGAATGGCTCCACGCCCAGAACATGTTCACCGAAATGGTAGGACAACAGCTGGCCGCGCTGAATCTACCTTCCCGCGCCGACGTACTCGGGGTGGAAGACAGACTTAGCGGCGTTGAGGATGCACTGTCAACACTTACCGCTGAAATACACCAGCTGAAAAAACAACTCGCTGCCACAGGTCAAGAGCCTGCAGCGGCAAAACCCCGGCGCACACGCAAGCCGCAAGCAAAGCCAACAAGCCCGGATCAAAACACCAAAACTGACGACAAGTAGGTGGTGTCAGATGAGCAGCCAAAGTGATGTTGACGATAAAATTAAGAACGCTGTTGAAAAGGTGCTTTCACGTAACATCGACGGCCTAAAGCACCTCGACGGCCTGGCCCTGGATCTGGGCGTTACGCCAAAAGATATTATCTATTCTCGCGGCCCTATGAAGCTCTACCACTACCACCCGGTCTGCGACGAGATTTACCGCGTGCCGATAGTTCTCGTCATGTCCCTGATTAACCGCTACTACATCGTTGATCTTGCGCCCGGACAAAGTTTCGTTGAATACCTGGTGGCACAGGGTTTTGATGTCTATCTGGTTGACTGGGGTCTACCAAGAAAGGAACACAAGCATTTTTGTTTTGACGACTACGTCGATGATTTTCTTCCAGACTGTCTTGAAAAGGTAGCCGATGACTGCGGAGAAGAGGAGGTCTCGTTGGTTGGCTACTGCCTTGGCGGCGTAATCGCATCCCTTTATACAGCCCTTCACCCCGACAAAAATATTAAAAACCTGGTAGATATTGCCACCCCAATCAACACCGAAGGTATGCCCCTGTATAAAAGCTGGGCCGACAATGAAACCTTTGATATTGATAATATTGTTGATCAGCTCGGTAACATCCCAGGCGGCATGGTCGACAGCATGCTGCAAGCCTTGCGCCCTCTACAAAAAACGGCAGGGCGCATGCAATTACTCGATAATGCAGGCGACGACAAATTCCTTGAAGCACATTACCGCTTTGAACGCTGGACCGCCGACCAGGTGCCAATTGCCGGTGAAGCCGCTCGACAACTCTTCCAGGATTTTTTGCGCGACAATAAGCTGTTTAAAGGCCAGATGGAAATTAGCGACCAAAATGCCAACCTAGGAAATATCATTGCGCCCTTTCTCCACATTGCCGCACTCCACGATCACATCGTGCCCACCGCCGCATCAAAAAACTTGATCGAGCTGATTGGCAGTGAAGACAAGTCGGAAATTGTCCTTAAAGGCGGCCACGTCAGTTTAATTGCCGGCGGTAATGCCGTATTTCGACTATGGCCACAGGTCGCCGAGTGGTTGGCAAAAAGATCATTGTAAGCATCCAACTATCTTTCAAATTTTTTTAAATACTTTACTACTGGAGAGAAATTTTGGAAACATTCCCCAAACAAGTTGAATTACGCAATGGCCAGGCCTCTCTGCATCTGATGTCTGGGCAAGATAACGCCGATATGCTAGCTTTCGCCAAAACCCTGCCCCCTCACGATTTACTATTTTTACGCAGCGACATTCTTCAACCCCGCGTCATTGAGGCCTGGGTGAAAAAAATTGAATCCGGAAAAAACATCAGTGTAATCGCCACTATCGACGGTGAAATAATTGGCTATGGCACACTGAGCCGAGGAGAAATGGACTGGTCTCGCCACGTTGCCGAATTGCGCATCATGGTCGGCCCCAATCATAGAGAAACAGGTGTGGGTCGCGTTCTTGTGCGCGAACTATTCCGTATCGCGCTGGATAAAAGCATCGAAAAAGTCTACGCACGTATGACCCTCGACCAAGCAGGTGCCCGCAAACTCTTTGCGGAACTGGGCTTTCACCCCGAAGCTTTACTTGAGAATGAGGTCAAAGACAGAGAGGGCAACCTCCACGACGTATTATCGATGGCTGTCGATGTTGAAACCTTTCTCGCTCGCCGCGACAGATACGGCCTGAGCTAAACAACGAGGGCTCAGAGCAACATGACAAAACCAACGCTCATGCTGGCCTGAGCCCTACTTTAACACCCCTTTAAGGGATGACTGGCAGTATCAGGTGCGATGCATAACGCGGGTCATGATATATCGTTTGTAAAGCCGACACGCTTGCCACCGCTTCCACACTGGCTACACCGGTATTCGGATTGCGGTCGTAACGGGGGAAGTCGCTCGATGTAATGATTACTCGAAGACGATGCCCGGCCTTAAACACCATTGCCGTCGCCAACAAATTAATATTCCACTTCACCACCTCTCCTGGCACGAAGGCTTGCCCGGTTTGATGGGTCTGGTAAGACGCTCTCAGCACACCATCGCAAACATTAAAGGTCTTACCGTCGGCGCGCACCTCACACAGCTTGACCATCCAATCGGTATCCACAGCAGAGGTGCTGGCATAAATTTCAGCACTAACCTGACCGGCCAATTCCAAATCTGTAGTCAATACATCCGAGGTATAAACCAGCACATCTCGGCGGCCGATAATGGGCGCCTGGTCGATGGGGCCCGGCGTATATTTTGGCGGCATTAACAATGTGCCACCACAGGTGGGGCAAGGATCTTGCGGATCGTAGACATAACTATCGGGAGGCACTTCCAACGGTGGTTTGTCAGGCCCGAAATTGGCATCACTACCAAGATACCAGGGCGTTGCTACTGCCCGAGCAGGCGGCCACTCCTGCTCATCACGCCAGCGATTAATGCCCTGCACAAAGACCTTAACCGGCGCTTCATTATCAATGCCGTTTTGCTCGTCCTTTAACCAACGGCTAAACCAGCGCAACTGTAATGTGGTCAGGTCTTCCTTTAAGTCCATAAACAGGCCACTGCTACGAAAGCCAAAATCAACCTGCCCAACCATATTCATAAACATGCCGTGGGACCAGGGGCCGATAATAATGCGCGTTTTCTCTCGCGCCAGTTCAGTGCCCCCATTGGCTTTCATGCCGGCAAAATGCTCAAGGTCAGCACCGAGCAACATGTCATACCACCCGGCAATAATCAGCGCCGGCACTTTGACCAAATCGTGCCGATTATTGAGCAGCATGCTGTCGGTCCATTTATCGGGCACGGGGTGTTTAAACATCTCATAAAGAAAGGGCACAAAGTTTTCATCGTCTTTGTGCCCGGCGCTCAATTCAGTCAACGGCTGCTCGCACACCAGCTGGCTAAAATCGTCGTTTGCGTCGGCCAGCTCGTTTAAACGCGCCATTAATTCGGGTAGCGCTTTACCCGAACGTATCAAGGCTGCTGGCCCGATAATTCGCAAGGCCCAGGTCAACAAGGTAGCGAGTTGCATCACGCCATCGCGCCAGAAATTATTGTGCCAGAAGCTATTCGGGGCGGTGGTTGGCGAAATTGCCCGCAGCGCCTGGTGGCCCGATGCCGCTCCCAGCCAAGTGTTACCACCCATATACGACAAGCCGTAGCAACCGACAACACCCGCCGACCAGCTCTGCTTTGCGGCCCAATCGACAGTATCGGCAGCATCAGCTTCTTCATCACGATAGGGAAAAAACACGCCCCCTTCAGAAGCCCAGCGGCTACGGACATCCTGAATCACCACTACAAAACCCGCTGCGGCAGCCCGAATGGGGTCGAGTGTGGCGGCGGTAATCAACCACATTTCTTTGTTATAGGGGGTTCTTTGCACCAGAACCGGGTGCTTCCCTTCATCGGCGGGGCGATAAACATCAGCCCTTAGTATCACGCCATCACGCATGGGCACATCAACGTTTTTGTCTACAAGGACACTCATTTCTGGCTCTCCCGGCTTAACTAATAAGAACCAACATAATACGACAATAAAACATCAAAAAGATGACACAGGCCAGTTTCATCCCCCTAAAGGTGGATAGATAATTAATTAAAAAAACGTAAAAACAGATGCCGTGTTGGTTGTGTAGTAAATTTAGCTTCTACTATTCTACCTATTTCACCAGGGCGAAATAGGGCGTGGGAAAATTTACACCCAGGCTTTAACCGCGCTGAAGTAGGTTTTCAATATCGCTGACGGCCAGGGGCGCAGAAAATAAATAGCCCTGCAGTAAATCACAGCCCTCACGGGCGAGAACCTCACGCTGTAATTGCGTTTCAATGCGCTTTGCTAGCACTGGCAGACCGAGGCCAGATGCCATGGCAATAATGGTTTTTATTAGCCGAGGATCATCATTATCCGAGGTCAAATTATCGACAAAATCTCTATCCATTTTTAGCAGATCAATCGGTAGGCGAGCAAGCAGAGCAAGGGAGACACCACCGCTGCCAAAATTATCGAGGGCCACGGCTACACCGCGCTTACGCAGCTGTTCTAAATCATCGATAAGCTCATCACTATCACCGGCCAACAGACTCTCGGCAATATCTAACTCTAGATAAGATGGGGGTAGCTGCGTTTCATCAAGCACCTCCCCAACCATCTCATAAAAATTTCTTTGCTCTGTGTACAGAGAAAAATTAATGGCCATTTTATCGAGCGCGAAGCCTGCATCCAGCCAGCTCTTCGCCTGCGTGCAAGCGGCGTGTAGCAGCCAGTCACTGAGCTCATCCATCAGGCCCTCTTCCTCCACCATTGGCAGGAAATCACCCGTCGTCAACAAACCCCGGCTAGGATGATTCCAGCGAACCAATGCTTCCAGTGAGCGCGACATTGCCCCATTGGTATGAAAAACGGGCTGATAAAATAATACAAACTCATTGTTTTTCAGCGCGCGACGCAACTCTATGCTCAGCCTTTTTTTCGCCTCGACAACCCGTGATAAACCCTCTTCGTAAAAATAATAGCCATTGCGGCCTTTGGATTTGGCTTTGTACATTGCCCGGTCGGCAAAGCTCAATAACTCTCGAAGCTCAAGAGCATCGTTAGGAAAAAGACTGATACCAACACTAGCCGACACCGTAGCACTGCAACCATCAGTGACGACGGGAATAGCGCACTCATCAATAATCCGCTGGGCCACCTGGGTCACACTGTTGAGGTCATCAACATTTTCCAGTAACAGGGTAAATTCATCGCCGCCATAGCGGGCCAGGGTGTCACTGCTACGCTGGCAGCGATTAAGTCGCAGGGCGATTTCGCGTAGCACATCGTCACCCGCTTTATGACCATGGGTGTCGTTGATAGCTTTGAAGTTATCGAGGTCGATAAACAAAACTGCAAGCTGAGCCTCATGGCGCCTGGCACTGGAAATAGCGTGGCTCAAGGTCATGTCAAACATCGGGCGATTGCACAGACCGGTTAATTTATCCTGGTGTGCCTTGTCCCAAAGGTCTTTTTCACGATCGCGCCGCTCGAGAATAATGCCGGCAATATTGGCAGATTCAGTCAGTAATTGTTGCTGGAAATAGCTCGGCTCTCTCACCTCAAAGCTCGATATAGCAAAGGAACCAACCACCTCACCCTCGGTATTCCTAATGGGGTGGGACCAGCAGGCATGGATACTAAAGTCACGGGCTAACTGACGAACATCTAACCAGCACTCATCCTCCAGGGTATTACTGACATAGACAGGCGTATTTCGAGAAACAGCCGCGGCGCAAGAACCCGACTTTGCCGCAGGAATAGTGCCATTTAAGCGGTCGACCACCGCACTTGGAAGGCTGGGGCCAGATATAACATTGAGATGCTGCCTCGCTTGGTCGAAGCACATCACCGAGCAGACGGATTCGGGCACCAAAAGCTCCGAAGCTACGCACAACTCATCGAGCATCTCCTGAAAATCGCCACCCAGAGCTACTTTTTCGAGGATTTTTTTCTGTGAAAGTAGGAGCTGATCTTCCCTGTTATCCATTCTTTAATTCCATTCACCGCGAGAGACTTCTTCCCGTTGACGAGAGACCGCGTCTTACATCAAATCTGGATCATACGCGACACCGGCCAAAAATAAATCGTACGACGACCATTGGTCGCCCAGCGCAGAAATTTGCAGACAACTGGCTATGCCTAGGCTCCGTCAATCCGTTTGTTGGCCAAACATCTGTTGAATACTGGAAAAATCCAGGTCCATTTGTTTGTCGCCACCGGCGTTTTCATGCAGCCCGTAAAGGCTGTTCGCCAAGGCACCCATCGGCGTACTGGAGTGGCTGGCCAAAGCGGCCTCCATCGCCAGGCCAAGATCTTTTTGCATCAGCTTGACCATAAAGCCGCCCTCGTAGCCACGGCTGGCGGGCACGCCATCCATGACTCCCGGGTAAGGATTGTATTTTTCCAACGACCAGTTGCAGCCCGAGCTTTTCAGCATAATCTCCGACAGCACAGCCGGGTCGAGGCCATTGTCGACCCCCAGCTGCAGCGACTCAGCGGTGCCAATCATGTGTACGGCGAGTAACATATTGTTGCAGATTTTGGCGATTTGCCCGGCACCGCTGGCACCGGCGTGAAAAATATTGGCACCGATATGCACCAGTACTTCGCG